>JBDHWI010000044.1:0-25505 GCA_039810125.1 Thermoflexales bacterium
CCCTTGCGAGAGATTCGGTTCACGGTTCTACATCAAATGCCAATCCAGAAAGCGTTCGATGCGTTGCAGCGCATCCAGCGCATTGCCGGCGTTGGCAAAGCCATGTCCTTCATCGGGATAGGTTTTGTATTCAAATGGCATCCGCTCGCGCTTCAATGCCTCAATCAACTGTGCCGACTCATTCACATGCACGCGCAGATCGCGCTCGCCATGAATGACCAGCAGCGGCGCTCGAAAATGCTTGACGAAATTCAACGGCGAGCCGGCTTCGTATTCGGCTGCATGATCGCCCGGCAAACCCATCTGCCATTCCAGATCCTGCCGGCCTGAATGATCGCCCATCGCCCATGACGTCTTCAGGTGGCTGTCGCCATACAAGCATACACCGCACTTGAAACGATATTGCGGGTCTTTACCCAACGCCAGCAAGGTGAGATACCCGCCGTAGCTCTGACCCCAGATCGCCATGCGCTGTGCATTCACCGCCGGCATTGCCGCCAACACATCTCCGCCGGCCAGACAATCCTGCAAATCGCCCACACCCCAGTTCAGCACGTTGCCTTCCTTGAAGTGCCGACCATAACCTGTCGAGCCTCTGAAATTGGGGCAAAGAATAACATAGCCTTTTGCAACAAAATATTGGCGGATGGGATCCCAACTCAAATCATATTGCGCCGTCGGCCCGCCGTGCGGGTAAACGATGGCCGGAAAGCCGCGCTTCGGCGCAGGGTCGTCGTGCAGGGCTGCTGGCACATACAAAAAAGCGGGAATCAACCAGCCGTCATGGCCGGTGTATTCGATATGCTGGGGTGTGACAAATGGGTATTGCTTCAACGCCGATGGCGCGCTGCTCGTCAGCGGCCGCGATTCGCCCGTGCTGCCATCGCACAGATACAAATCTGGCGGCTGATCGGGGCAATCGAAGCCGGCAACGAAGGCATTGCGACCTGCCACCCATCGCGGTGCGGTGTGATTGCCGGCCGGCCTCCTCAATTGGCATGTTTCGCCGCCGGCAATGTTAATGATAAACAGCGGGTCATTCCCTTGCTGACTGCCGATAAGCACTATACGTTTGCTGTCCGATGCCCAAGTGAAATCTTCGATATCCTGATTGATGTGCGTGAGCTGGGTCAATTGCGCACCATCCGGCGACATCAGCCACACTTCGTCGAAGCCGCTGCGATTGCACAACAGCGCCACGCACGAGCCATCTGGCGCCGGCAGCGGCGACCAATATTGTGCGCCATCGCCCGGGGTGAGGCGCGCCGGCGTGCCACCCAGCGCCACCACATAAATATCCGTTTGTTTGAGCTGTCGTTGCGGTGACGCGCAAAAAAGGATGCGCGAGCCATCGGGCATCCACACCGGCGCGCTGCATTCGTCGTCGCCGTGCGTCAGGCCGGTCACCCAACCGCCATCGAAGTCGATCATGGCAATCTGCGAGGCATCCCCTTTGTAGGTGCTGAAGGCGATGCGGCGACCATCGGGCGAGATCGCCGGCTCAGCAGCGTCGTCGCTCACGTCGGTCAATTGGCGGGGCTGCCCTCCTGCTGCCGGCACCACAAACAGCTGGCTGATACCGTCAACATAAGCGCCATAAACCAGATGTTGGCTGTCGGGTGTCCACGCCGGCGGCTCATCTTCCCACCAGTTCACATACGATCGATCAAAGGTGAGTCGGTTCGGCCAGTTTGGCGCGCCATTGCCATCAATGGCAATCGTATAGAGATCACTCTGGTTGTTGCGGTCGCGATAAAACGCCACGTGCAAGCCATCCGGTGAGACGGCATGATTGTGAATGCGTTCGACGCCATTGACGACCAATTCTGGCCACAAACCCTCAGGTGGCGTGGCATTGGGGAGCGGCAGGGATGGAATGCCGTAATGCTCTTCCATGATGATTCAAACCGACCCATTATCCCGCGATGATGGAGGCAGGGACAATGGCAGTGATCGCCCCTAGCGGCGATGCTTTCGGCCCACCAACCCGAGCAGCGAAATGCCGCCGGCGATGACGAGCGACGCCACAGCCATGACGAACATGAGCGAGTTGGCAGCGTCGGCGCGATGCTCAACATCAACAGGCATTGGCGTAGGCATGGGTTGCGGCACCGGCGCTGGTGTGGGCGAAGGGGCAAATGTCAGCCAGCCGTTTTGCGCATCGGCCGGCGTCTCGCGCTTCCCAACGACCACGGCCGGCAAATGCGATGCCGCCTTGCGCCATGCCACCGTATCCACCTGCGCGCTGCCCTCCACGATGATGGCGCTGTTGCCCTGCGCCGGCGGCTGCGGGTCGATGGCGCTTGCGGCCAACTCCCCATCGACGAAAATCTCGATGCGCTCACCGATCAACTGCATGCCCAGTTCATGCCACGCTTTTGCGTCAACACCAGCCAGCGCGACAGATGCAAGCGTTGTGCGGTTGGCTCCCACGCTGCGCTCAATGTCGAGCCGGCCCATGCGCAGCACAGCACGCACCATGCTGCCATCATCTTGCACGCGCGCCGCCACGCCCCACGCCCCATCCACGGCGCGGCCTCTGGCCGTGAAGACAAGATCAGTGCCAGGGAAGGCTGTCTTGAGCCATGCATTCTGTCCCTCGCCGCGCAGTGCCATGCCCGAACCGGCTCTCTCCTCGCCTTCCACCTTCCACTGTCCGCTGCTCTGATTCCAAACGCCTGGATCAATATGCCGCGTCATGCTGCGGCCTGCGCTGAGATCAGCCGTGCGGTAGTTCAGCACCCAGCCGACGCCGGTGTCCTTGCAATAGTAGCCATGCATCACGGTGCCGGTGAAAACGTGTTGAAACAGGCAGGCCTGGTTGTCACTCATCTGCGGCGCATCTGGCAGCAAGGTGAACGGGCCGGCGGGCGTAGGGCCGGCGTAGATCACCGTCTTCCACGCATTTTCGTTCACCTCAGCGCTCAAGTAATACACGCCATCAACCACCAGCATGTTTGGCGCAGCCAACTCATAAGGCACATCGAACAACACCCTTTCGCTGGCTGAATCGGCCAATCCCTCAATCGTCGCGGCGCTGCGCATCTTGATCTGCCAGAAGCTGGCATCTGCGCCGCCACGAAACCAATACAAGAAAAACATGCCGCTGGCTGGGTCGCGGAAGAGCGCGGGGTTCTGGTTGCGGATGCCGGCCTCGCGCTGCACGATGATTGCGTAGGGATCGCTGAAGCGCAGGCCATCTTCGCTCTTGCGCAAAACGAGGTGCGAGATGCCGCAGTGGTCGCGGTCGTAAATCATGTAGATCGTGCCATCGACCTTGAGCGCTGCCGGCCAGCGCTCGCCGTCCTTGTTCAGCAGCGGCTCGGGCAGCTTGTCCCAGTGCAGCAGGTCGTTGCTGCGCGCGATGCCGATGCCGCCGCAATCGGCCAGGCCGTAGTAGCCCCAATATTTGTAGCCGGCGCGGTCATTCTCGATCACGCTAAGCGTGTGCGGCGGCTTGGTCTCCCAGGGCAGCGTCTGCGTCAGCACGGTCTCCGGCGCGCTGAGGTCGAAGTAGCCCGGACCAGGAAAGCCGAACTCATCGAACATCTCGAAGGTGCGCCGGCCGCTCGACAATGTTTCGGCAGCGTTGTTGCCAGAATACAGATACAGCGTCGTCTCACCATTCGCCGGCAACTGCGGCACTTTCACCCACAGCACGCCCTCTCGCGTTGCCGCGTCGAAACGCTCGATCCAGAAATTCAACTGCCTCGTGCCGCCCGCGTCAGTCACGCGCAGATCGCCGCCGGCCGGTTGCGCTTGCGAAAAATCGAAGTTGTTCGCGTCGAGCGCGATGCGAATCTGGAAGTCGCGCAACTCGCTGGCATTGGGGTTGCTGATGGTGACAGACCGGCGCTCGGCCCACTGCGCCGGCTGCGCCTGCGCGCCGGCTGCCGGCAACGCCAGCGCCACTAGCAAAAACAAAATACGATGAAGCATTTTCTCCAGACCGGATCTACAAGATGATTTCGTCTTGAATCCCGCCTCATTTCATGGATTGATGGTGACGCGGCTGATGGTGTACTCGGTGGCATCGCTGCCATCGATCTTCAAACGCTCGAAGGATGGATATTGATACAGGCCGATTACGATGTCGTACTTGCCCGCCGGCGCGCCCTGCGGGATGGCAATCGCGCGCGTGTCGGTGATGATCTGGCCGGCACTCCAACCCGAAGTCGGTGCTGCGCCGTTCGCCGGCAGGCTGTCGAAGGCGGCAATCTGCGCGCCGTCATCGGCGTTGCGCAGATGCATAAACACGGTGTAGTCGGCCAGCGGCTGTTGCAACGCCTTCCAGATCAGGTCGAGCGTAACGGCGTCGCCAGGTTGATATGCCGTACTGCGCTCACGCACGCCGGCAAGCTGAATCTGCCCGCCAAAGCGCACATCTTTGGGCTGCACCACCGCGTCCTCGCCCGTCGCCCGCAGGTCATACAGCGCCAGCGCCGCATCTTGAAATCCCTGCGCATAGGTGCGCGCGCCCTTTGCCGCGAGCGCCTGCTCCGCCGCAGAGCGCGGCTGCAAATTCATCGCCCAGCCGAAGTTGATCAGCCACACGCGCTCCTTGTCCTGCATGAATTGCTGTACTTGCGCGGCCACCTGCGCCGGCGCAACTGACAGCTCATCATTCTTGACCACGAGCGTTTGCAGGTTGGTTGGCCCGTAGTAGTCCATCAGCACATACTGATCGCTGTTGACCATGACCACGCCATCGGCGGGCCGGCTGCGCTGGCGAATGGCGTCGACCAACTCGTCGTAGCGACTCTTCTGCCACGATGTGTCGAGCAACTGCGAGATGCCAGCGAGTGCAGGCATCAGCGCGACAAACGCGACAATGGCCGAGGTTGGGGATCGGAGACCGCGCGCATCGTCTGATCGCGAATCCCTCATCTCCAATCTCATCATCGACCAGCCGCCGGCGGCGAGCGCAAGCGGCAGCAGTGCAAACAAGAAATAGCGCGGGTTGAAATCGCTGACCAGCCCCGATGGCGCGGCGGTGAGCAGCACGAGCAACATCGAGATGCCAATCCAGCCGGCGATGAGCAGCGCCAGGCCGCGTTTGCCGCGCCGCCAATAGCCGAGCAAGCCGGCCAGCGCCAGCGCAAACAACCCCAGCGCGATGATCGTCGTGCCGGCGTCGGCCCGCATGCCGAAGATCAACCCGTTGATGCCGCGCCCGATGTTGTTCACGATGTCGTCCCACAGCGGCACGATGCGCGGGCGCGATTGCGCCGAGCGCACGGCATAGCGCGATTGCAGGCCAACGAACCAACCAAGAAAGATGGCGGCGATGACTGCATGTCCGATCACCCATTCAACCATGCGCTGCAGGTTGCGCGTGCGCAGCGCCGCGACGCCGAGCGCGATGGCGTTGGCGAGCAGCACGCCGGCGGTATAGAAGTGCGTGAACAGCGCGGCAAGCGACAAAATCACATACATTGACCAATCGCCAGTCGCCAATCGAGACGCCTTGCGCGAAGATTGCACCATCAGCACCGCAAACAACATCGCCCCGCCGGCCATCAGCGCCGCCAGCGCATACATGCGCGCTTCCTGCATGAAATAGAGCAGGATGGGCGAGGTGGCGAGCAATAGCGCAGTCAGGATGGAGACATAGGCGCCGCCGATGCGCCGGCCCAGATTTGCGCCGACCGCCACCAACAGCACGCCGGCCATCACCGAGAGAGAGCGAATGGCAAAGACTGATTCGCCGAGCAGCGCGCGCGCTGCGCCGAGGGCGAGGTGATACAGCGGTGGTTGCGCGTCGAGGCCGGCGATGAGCGTAAGCGCCGGCTGTTTGCTCGCCCACACCGAAAATGCCTCGTCGCCCCACAGGCTGCGCGCATCGAGCGCCCATATGCTCAAGAGAAATGCGGTGAAGCAGCACAGCAGCGCCATTACGCGCGCCTTGTTGGCAACGGTCACGCGCGCGATGATAACACCCGCCGCAATGTTAGAATCGCGCCGCAGGGCAGCCGCCCTTCATCCTGAATTGCCGTGAACTTCATCGCGCTGCCCGCCTACAACGAAGAAGAAGCGCTCCCGCGTTTGCTCGCCCGCATCGCCGCCGTTTCCAAAACGCATTTCAACAATGAATTGCGCGTGATCATCGCCGATGACGGCAGCAAGGACAACACCGCCGGCGCTGCCCGCGCCGCAGCCGATGCCTGTGATCTGTGCTGCGAAATCATCACGCACGAGGTAAATCAAGGCCTGGGCGGCGCAATCAAGACCGCGCTTACCACCGCACTGATGCGCAGCGCCAGCCCCGATGACATCATCATCACCATGGATTCGGACGACACGCACATCCCTGGTCTCATCCCGCGTATGGCGCTGATGATCGAAGAGGGCAACGACCTGGTGATCGCGTCGCGCTACCAAAATGGCTCGCGCATGCTGGGCATCCCGTGGTATCGCCAGGTGTTGAGCAACGGCTTGAGCATGCTGTTCCGCGTGGTGTATCCCATCGCCGGCGCGCGCGATTACTCGTGCGGTTACCGCGCCTATCGCGCCAGTTCGCTGCAAGCGGCCTTCGACCAGTTCGGCGACAAACTCTTTGTCGAGCGCGGGTTCGCCTGCATGGTCGACCTGCTGATCAAGCTGCACCTCGCCGGCGCGACGGTAAACGAAGCGCCGATGGTGCTGCGCTATGACCGCAAGCCCGGCATGACGAAGATGCCGGTGAAGAAGACTATCGTGCAGACCTTCCGGCTGCTGGCGCGCCGGCGGGTCGGCATCATGGACTGAGCACGGGTCGTCAGATCAACTCCGGCTTCAAGCCAACCGCGTTGTCAGACTTGAATTTGGCGTCTCAACGCCGGCGCAACCGCGCGCCAGGCTTCGCGCTCCACATCATTGCGCGGGTATGGCGCAAAATCCAATTGCAGATAGAGGTTGAGCGCAGGAATACGCACATTGTGCGTCTCCAGCCACGCAGCCGTGTCGCCTCGCCGGCACATCACCTCCAGCGCCGCACTCATCATCGGCTTGCCCAGGCCGCGCCCCTGCGCCGCCGGCACGATGGCCACCCAGTGGATATGTCCCATCGGCGTGCCGTCCAGGCCGCTATCGTCCCACGCCGTGATGGTGCCAACGTCGTCGCCGGCGGGGTCGACCAGAAACATTACGCGCGCAGCGAGGTAGCCGTCATCGCCCGGCATCGATTTGGCGAAATCGTCAGCAGAGGGGACAGAGAACTTCTCCGCAGCTGCCTGGATGCGCACCCATGTCGCCACATCGCCCTTGCGGTAGAAGCGCATGTGGTAGCCGACGGGCATCTCATAGCGCGGCGCTTGCGCGATGTTGCGATTCACCATGAACATCGGGATGATCGGCGTATTTGTCATGCCTTGAGTGTAGTCGCGCTGCGAAAGTCCGTCACTCAATCCCCCGCCTGATCCTCTCGCGGCAACACCGGCGGCGGCGCAGCCTTCAGCTTCGCAATCAGCGCAGGGTCTTGCAATTCCTCAAAGTGCGCGCCCGCCGGCGGCAGCATCGGATACACCTTGATGTCCTCGAAACCCAGCCCGCGCGCAATGCCGGCGATGGCCGTGGCCGCCTGCTGGCCGGCTTTCTCCAGCAGATCCTTGTCAATGGCCGCGTTCACCAGCGCCTCCATCGCCTCGCGCCGCGCCTTGTCCAGCATGCCGATGTCGCGCTCGCTCAGCCAGCCGGCCTTGTGATGCACCACGCGCGTGAGCGACTCGTCGATATACACCATCAGCACTTTCGTCGGCGGCAGCGTGATCTCGACCGACTTGCCGCTCACCTGCACATCCTCTTCGCGCAGGTGCTTGAGGTTGACGCCGGCGACCACCCGCACGCCGACGTCCATCACCAACTCCTCGCCGAAGAATTTGTCGCGCAACGGCTTCGCCACCGATGCCGCGCCGGCCTTGTCGCGCTCTTTCTTGACAGTCACTGTGCCGATCTCACCGTAGGTCACCAGCGCAGCGGCGCGCACCTCATTCACCACCACCGTGGGCGTCAGCAACGTGGTGGTCTCGTTTTGGGGCTTGGGAGATGGGGTTTGCGGCCTGCGAGTGGCTGCGATGAACAGCGCGACCATACAGGCCAGGGCGACGCCGGCGGCCAGCAGCGCCTGCCAGTTGGTGTCGCGCAGGTTGATGGCGAGATAGAAGATCGCGGCGCCGGCAATCACCAAGACAAAGTACAGCCACACACCACGCAACGCCTCAACCAGTTTGTTCCAGAATGCATTCACCGGCAGCATTCTATGACGATCAGATGCAAAAAGCGCAAAAAGGCCGGAGCGCCATGAGCGCTCCGGCCTTCATCATCGCATCGTCACATCAGACGCATCCCTAGCGCCCCATCCATGGGACGAAGAAGATCGGACTGATGATCAGGCCAAACAGACATAGCAGTCCAATGCAGCTCAACAGCACGTTGACCGCGCCGAGGATGATGCCAGCAAGCGCGAGGCCATCACCGCTCTGCGCGCCGCGGCTGGCTGCGATCTCGTTGCGCGCCACGATGCCGGCGACGATACCGATGATGCCGCCGATGCCAAACAGCCCCAGCCAACTCAGCACGCTGCTGATCAGGCTGACGACGGCCCACACATTGGTGGTCTGCGCCGGCGTCAAATAGGCCGCTTGCGGCTGCGCGCTGGGTGGCGGAAGGTCTGCTGGCGACACGGATGAAGCCGGCGGCAATTGCGGTTGTGGCTCCGGCGATGCGCCGGCTGGTTGTTGATTCTGCTCACTCATCTTTTCACTCCTCGCTTCATAATACGCGCGATCTGGCAAAAGGTCGCGCCTTTGTAAAGGCGATAAAGAAAGGTAAAAAAGTGAGAAGCGGCAAACTTGCAAAGCAGTTCTACTGAGGAAACCCCATCAGAAACAGCACGGTTGGGATAAAGACAAACACGACAAAGACAAACAGTAAAAAGCAAATTGGCGCCAGGCTGATTCCACTAATGACGATTCCAGTGAGCGCAAGGTTCTTGCCATCTTGCGCACCCTGGCTTTTATTGATTTGTTTGGTCGCTACAACACCGGCAACAATGCTGATCGGGCCTAGCGCCATTCCGATGGGGTAGCCAAACATGACAATGTGCGTCGCGTAAGGTGTCACAAAGAGCTGGGCGAGGAACGCAGACAGGAGGCTGACCCAGCACAAAATACCGGCGATAACACTGATCTTCGCCCAAATATTGGTTGTGCCCATTTGTCAAACCCCGAATACGCAGCGTCAAGGTTTCATCAAACTGGGCAGGTAATTGCGGAACAGCACCGTCTTCGGGTCGATGGCAGCTTGCACCGAGTAGCCATCGTGCCATTGCTGCTGGTTGCCGGCGGCATCGGTGGCGCGCACGCGAAACTCGTACGTGCTGCCCGGGTTGCCGAGAAACAACGTTTCGGTCACGCGCAAGCCGGCTGCAAAGGTGATCCATTCGCTGCTCACCAGTGTCTCGTAATTCACCACCGGTTCGACGCCGGTGATCAACACGGTTTCGGTAATCGGCACCGGCACGGTGATCTCCTCGGAACCGGAAATGACGAGGTCGTAGCCGATGCGCACGATATCCTGCGACTTCACCGAGAGCGTATAGGTTGTGTTGGCGCGCACCAACTCGCGCACCTGCACGTCATAGCTGAGGCCGTCGCCGCTGTCCGCCGGCGCATCCTTGCCAAACCAGCGCACGATGATCGCCGGCAGGTTGCCGGTCTGCGTGCTGGTGATGGCATCGGCGCGCGGCTGCAACTGTTCCACTGGCACCCCGCCCGGCGCAACCTCCGCCGGCTGCACGGCCTGCACCACCATGTTGCCGTTTGCATCTGTGATCAACCTGAAGGCATCAATGGGGGACGCCGCCGTCAGCGCTGTCGCCGCGCTGATCGCGCTTGTCGCATCCACCATCTGCGCCCACGGCGCGCTGCGGTCGACGAGAATCGAGCGAGGTGGCGTGGCCTCACTATTTGCAATGCCATCACTTGCCACCACGCTCCACAGATATTTGCCATCCGCCGGCAACGTCGCCACCCACGTCGTGTCTGTGATCCAACCGCTGGTGTCGCGCCAACCGTTGGCCTCATTCCACACGCTGGCGAAGAAGCGGCGTGGGTTATCGTTGCCGCGATCGTCGGCGTCGCCGGCGTCCTGCCATTGCAAGGTCGCAGTTGTCGCTGGCGTCCAGCCCACATCGGCGCTTGCCACCACCGGCATGTTCGGCGGCAGATTGCCCAGCGTGATCTGCGACAGACCATCGCGATTGACCAACTCAATCTCAACGCGATGGATGCCGCCCTTCACCTTCACTGGCACGTCATGGCGCGTAAAGATGCCATCGCGCGCATCCCATTCGTTCAGCGCAAGTTGCCCATCCACCCACAGCCGCGTGCCGCCGACCACTTCGATGCGGAAGGGATATTCACCCTCAGCCAGCGCCATATAGCGCGTCCAGCGCGCTGTGAAGCCGCGCGCATCCACGCCGGCCGCCGGCGCTGCGCCATTCCAGCGGAAATTCATCGCGTTGTCGCCACGAACCGCAGCGAAGGGCGTGGAAAGCTGGGTGTTGTTGTAATACACGCCGACCCACTGGCTCATCACCGAGGGCAGCATTTCGCCGGCGGGATATTGATCGATCACCATCTGCGACACTCGGCGCGTGTCGATCGGGCGCAACTTCAGCGCATCGAAGGTTTGCTGGTCGGGAATCTGCCGGCGCTGCCCATCGACGATGAGGAACTGCGCGCCGTTTTCCTCATTTTGCACCACCAGAGGCGCGAGCCACACAAACCTCATCGCATCAGCCCACATATTGCGCGGCGGCACATCGCCAGTCAAGTTGCCCAGCTGCACATTGCCCTTGTCACCGCGCACGAAGGGATATGCGCCAAGCGGCATCCAACCGGGCTTGGCAGTATGTTGCGAGCGACGGATGAGGTTCATGCCCTCAGCGTGATTGATGCGATACGTGACGATCTGCGCCGACGATTCATCGTTGTCCTCGCGCGGCATCCACGCCTGCACTTCCCAGATGCCGTCGGCCAGCAGCGCCGGCGACCACTTCGCAATCGCAGTGTCCTCGCGCGGGCCCAGGTTGGATGGATCGGTCGTCATCACATAGCGCGATTCTCCGCCATGGCCGAGGTTGTAGTAGGTCCAGTTGCCGACCATGCTGAAGCTGGGATCAATGTCGTTCACCAGCACTTGCAGGTTCAGGTTCGGGTTGATGGCCTCCTGGCTCTCGCCGGCGCGCGGGGAAACTGTGACAAGGCCAAATTCGCCGTAGCCCTCACCCCATGTCAACTCGGTGTCATTGCGGTTGAGCAGATTGGGGCGCACAATCATCACCTGCTTGCCGCCGGTGGTGTCGTAGCCGATGATGGTGCCGGCATGGCTGCCCCACGGTGAAATGCCAAACGCGCCGATGATGGGCCGGCCGGCGTCGATTTCCTTCACGATCTGCTCGAACGCCGGCTTAAAGACCGGCTTCACGCTGAACTTGTAGCCGCGCTCCTGCACGAACAGGTCAAGACCCTTGGCCACATCGGCCGCGTCATAGCCGCTGTCACTCGGCTGACCGTCATCGTCTTTGTTGTTGTAGCAAAAAAGATTTGGGAAGAGGTCGCGCAAGCGTTGCAGCGTGGCATTCTCGTTGCCATCCCACAGTTGCGGGAAGCCGTGCTGCGACCAGTAGCGCAACACCGATGCCGACGCAAGCGTGAAGCAGCCTGGCCAGCAGCCGTCGCTGTCGCAGGTGCATTGCCAGATGTTTTTGTTTTGCGGGTAGAGGTCGGTCGGCACATCGGTCAACACGATGCGCCTGCCTTCGGGCAGAGCCTGTGGCTCCGCAGCGGTCAAGGGGGCTTCACCCTGCGCGAGGTTGAACGCAAATGCCGGCGTGACGATGCCGCTCATGGCGAGCGCGAGGCAAGCAACGAGGGCAAAACGTGCGATGCGTGCGGTCAAGCGATGCCCCCTGCGCATGAGGGTGGATTATAGGCGCAAGCGCGCATTTTCAGGCTGTCAGCAGGGCGGCAACCTGTTCCGCATCAAGGGCGCGCGCAGCCTGAATCTTCTTGCGCGCTCTCAACATCCTCGGCACGCCCAACACGCCGGCGACCTGCCCCTTCATGCGCATCCGTGCAGCCTCACCGCGCCACGCCCTCAACGCGCTCCAGAATATTCTCCATTGCTCCGCAAGGATCGCGCCGGCGTTGGCTCGCAACACGTCTGCCGGCACATCCTTTGCCAGCAGCCAGATGAAATTGCGGCCGTCATAGTAGCTGTTGAGGGTGCCACCGCCGGTGGCGCTGACCTTGTGATAGACGATCGCGTCGTGCGCGAAGGCGCACTTGTAGCCCATCAGTTGCGCGCGCCATGAGATGTCGACATCCTCGCAACTGAACTCAAAATCTTCATCCAGCAGCCCCACCTGATTGAGCATCTCGCGCCGATACACCGAGGCTGCGCCGCACGCGCCGAAGACATAAGCGGTGTCGAACTGGCCTTCATCCTTCTGCCACACGCCACGGTTGCCTGGCACGCCGCGTCGCGAGTAGAAATCGCCGGCGCTGTGAAGATGATCGCGCTGGTCAAACAATCGCAATTTACTGGCGACGAAGCCGGCGTCAGGGTGCGCCACAAAGCACTTCGCCACGTTCTCCAGCCAACGTTCATCTGCCTCAGTGTCGTTGTTCAGCAGCGCAACGGCATCACCGCTGCTGGCGCGGATGCCGGCGTTGCACGCGCCGGCGAAGCGCCGATTTACCGGCAGCGCAATCACCTTCACCTCGGGGTAATCACGCGCGAGCAGCGAGCGTGATTCATCCGTTGAGGCATTGTCAACGAGGATGACTTCGAGTGGCAGGTGGGTTTGCCTGCGCAGCGCGTTCAGACACACGCGAAGGTGCTTTGCGCCATTCCAGTTCGGAATGACCACAGAAAATTGCATCAAGTCGCGCCATTATAATTTCTGTGCGACCCCTTACCCCTCGCAGAAGCACGCAGTTGATGTTGCCTTCGCATCTTTGCGCCTGTGCAAGAGGTTTCGTATGCGGGCGCATCTTCATGGACGACAGCGTGTTATCTACCTCAGACACAGCAGACAGTGCGCTGGTTGACAAAGATGACCAGTCGCTCGCTCGCCGCGCCAAGATCGAGCGCGAGGCGTTTGGCGTGCTGTATGAGCGGCATGTGACCGCCATCTATCGCTACGTGTATTACCGTGTGGGCAACCAGGAAGATGCCGAAGACTTGACCGCGCGCGTGTTCGCCCGTGCGCTCAAGCACATCCGCAACTACAACGATCGCGGCGTGCCGTTTACGGCCTGGCTATATCGCATCGCGCACAACGTGGTGGTGAATCACCATCGCGACAACAGCCGGCATCCAGCAGTGCCGCTGGAAGAGGTCGAGATCTTCACCGGCCAGGATGACGACCACGACCAGCGCATCGACGGCGATCGCGAGCGCAACAAGCTGTTGCGCGCCATTCGCCTGCTGCCGGCGGAGCGCCAGCACCTGATCGTGCTGAAATTCGTGGAGCAAATGCAGAACAATGAGATCGGCCAGATCATGGGCCGCAGCGAAGGCGCGATAAAGTCACTTTATCACCGCACGTTGCTGCAACTGCGCGAGATCATGGACGACTTGAATGTAGCACTCTGAATTTGAGATGATGACGAGCAAGCTGACACAGGAAGATGTTGCGTGGCTGGAGAGCCAGTTGAGTGATGCAATCGACCCGATCTCGCCGCGGTCCGAATTTGTGACGCGCGCGCGCGCGGAGTTGATGAACCTGCCGGCACAACCGGCGCTGCCGGCGTGGGTCAATTCAGCCGCGCTCGCCGCCGTCGCGCTGTCTCTGGTTGCCCTCGTCGTCGCCATCTTTTTCTTCTATCAACACGGGCGAGAAACGAGATGATCACAAGGTTGAGTGCAAGGTCCGGCGTGCTTCACATGCCACCCTGCACTCAATGCGTTGTCCTTTTTGCAACGGCTAGGGCGCCGGCGTCGCGTTACCCTGCGCGCGAATGTAGAAAATCTGCGTCTCTGCCGACTTGTCGTCCTTTGCGATGATGATGGCCAGAATGACTTCCTTGCTGCCCTCCTGACGAGTGAAGGCGCAGAAGCCGCCACCACCAGTGCTATTGCTGTCGTTAGCTGCCGTGCAACCGCCCGTGCTGCTCGTCCAACCAGCGGCCTGCATGCGCTCCGTCGTGTAGAAATCAGCTACTTCCTGCGGCGATTTCGGAGTCACGTATGCGATGAACTCCAAATTGCCTTGTGCTATCGCCTGCACCGCCAGCCGCGCAAACGCCGGCAACTGCAGTTCCTTGTTGGGTGTTGCGCCGTCCATCGGCGGAACATCCGCCCACAATGTGCTGGCTGCGCTGCCACCACCGCCGATCAAGTTGCCGATCAAGCCACAACCGGCCGTGAACAATAACGTCACCATGAGCGCTATGGGAACAACGATCTTCTTCATGAGTATGCCTCCGCGTGAAAAATAATATGATTGCCAACTTCTGGCAATACAACTTGCGTATGGTAACATCCGCGACGGAGATTTACTGTCGCCCATTTGTCGTATTTCTGCATCGCTCATGTCCACGCGCCGATACGCCGCTGTTTTGTTTGATCTGGATGGCACCTTGCGCGCCAACCAACCCGAGGGGGTTGAGGCATTCGTAGAATACGCCGGCCGCGTCGGGCTGGCGCTCAGCGAACACCAGATCAAGATTTGTGAGCGCGAGGCGCATCGCTACTGGGCCAGCGCGCGCGTTGATACTGATATCGCCCGCTTCGACCAGCGCGGCTTCTGGGTAAACTACAACCAGCTGTTGCTCGATGCGATGAACGCCGGCCACGAGATCGGCGAGTGCGCCCACCGCATCCAGGACCTCTTCGACGACTATCAGCCGCAGGACGTGCTGTTTGCAGATGCGCGCCCGGTATTGCAGGCGTTGCACGGCGATGGCTACACGCTTGGCCTTGTGTCAAACCGCGATGAGAATTTGCTGCCGCGCGTGGAAGCCTATGGCCTTGCAGAATTTTTTGATTTCACACTTTCCGCCGGCCAGGCAGCCAGCTACAAACCCGATCCGCGCATCTTCTACCAGGCGTTGGAAATGGCGAATGCCCATGTCCACGAGACGGTCTACATCGGCGACAATTTCTTTGCCGATGTCATCGGCGCGCTCAACATCGGCATGGATGCGATTTTGATCGACCCGCACGACGTGTTCGAGCGCTACTACAGCGCGCGCGTGAGGCAGTTGCGCGAGGTGTTGCCGCTCATTCAAGGAGCCGGCTGATTTACATGTCGCCTGCTCCCTCCACCACCGAAGCCCAGCGCCGCAACATTGGCATCTTCTTGCTGCTGGCGCTCAGTGTCGCAATCATCTGCATAGTCACGCTGTGCGTGGTGGCGATGGCAACCGGTGGGCTGGTGCTGGTGAATATGTCGGGCGCGCAGCGCACACCCGTCGCACTGCGCGCTGGTTACGCCGCACACGATGCCGCGCCGGCCGCTGCACAAGCCACGCCCACATCAACAGCAAAAAAGGGCGACCCCTACCAACAAGATCGCATCTTCAACCAGTTCTGGCGCATCGTTGACGAGCGCTATATCTATCCCGATTTCAACGGTGCGGATTGGAATGCAGCGCGCGAGGAATCGCGCAAGCGCATCAACGCCGGCCTGAGCGATGACGACTTTCACGCCATGCTGGCCGGGCTGATCGAGTCGCTCAATGACCGGCACTCCATCTTCCTGACGCCGGCAGAGGCGAAGGCCGAGGACGACGAATACAACAGCGCCGCCAGCTATGTCGGCATCGGCGTCATCACCGACGTCAACGCAGACCAGCGCCACCTGTATGTGCTGACTGTGCTGGCAGACAGCCCCGCAGCGCAGGCCGGCATCCAGCCGCATGACCACATCCTCAGCATCGACGGCGAGCCGGCCGTGGATACGCAGGGCGAGCCACAATCACGGCGGATGCGCGGCGAGGAAGGCACGCCCGTCACGTTGAGTGTGCGCACACCCGGCCAGCAACCACGCACCGTCATACTGAACCGCGGCGTAGTGAGCAACACTGAGCGCGTTGAATATCGTGTGCTGCCAGGCGCCAAACGCATCGGCTATCTCATGGTGCCGACGCTGTTCGAGTCGGTCATTGCGCAGCAAACGCGCGAGGCGATGACGGCGATGATGAAGGGCGGCCGGCTGGATGGATTGATCCTTGACTTGCGCACCAATGGCGGCGGCACATATCCCAACCTGCGCGACGTGCTGGCGCTGTTCACGCGCGGCGACATGGGTAGTTTGACCAATCGTGATGGCGACATCACCGACATTCGCGTGCGCGCCCGCGCCATTGGCAACTCGCAAACCGTGCCAATGGTCGTGTTGATAGGACATGGCAGCGAGTCGTTTGCCGAGGTGCTGGCCGGTGCGCTGCAATATGTTGGCCGCGCAAAACTCATCGGTGAGAACACCGCCGGCAACATCGAAACGCTGCTTTCGCATGAATTTGTAGATGGCTCACGCCTGTGGCTGGCTGAAGAGACATTTCGCCTGCCTGACGGCACAAACTGGGAAGGTGTCGGTGTCGCGCCAGATATTCGCATCGACAAGGGTTGGGATGAATATACTGCTGACGATGATCCCGTCATCTCAGAAGCGGTGAGGCAGCTGAGCCGATGAATGTTCAGCATTCGGCGCACAAGACAAAGCATCCTGAGCGAGGCGCCAAGTTGCGGGAATCGAACTCCACCTGGGTCATAGCGCAGGCAAAGGATGCAACCACAACACAACTTCGAGCACATCCTGCAAACGTGCGCGGCATGAAAAGCTGCGCGAGCGCCGTGATGCCAAGCCGCACTCTGTTCAGGACGCTTTCGCAATAGAGAAGATGAACCAACCACAAACCCAATCCGCCGGCATCTGCGATTACGAAGGTTCGGACTACAAGGCGCGCTTCTGGCAAAACGCCGATCGCGCCTATGAAGATGCCGTCGAGCGCGTGGCGATGGGACGGCTGCTGCCGCCACAAGGCCGGCGCATCATCGAGTTCGGGGCCGGCTTCGGCCGGCTCGCTGATCTCTACACCGGCTACGATGAGATCATCCTGCTCGACTACTCGCGCTCACTGCTGGAGCAGGCGATGGAGACGTGGGGGCATGATCCACGCTTCAGGTTCATCGCCGGCGACATCTATCACCTGCCCTTCGCCGAGGGCGTCTTCGACGCCGCGACAATGATCCGCGTCATTCACCACATTGCCGATGTGCCGGCGGCGTTGGCACAGATCCGCCGCGCAATGGCCGCCGGCAGCACCTTCGTCTTCGAGTTTGCCAACAAGCGCAACATCAAGTCGATGGCGCGCTACCTTGTTCGCAAGCAGGACTGGAGCCCCTATGCGCCGGCGCCGGTGGAGTTCGTCAGGCTCAACTTCGACTTTCATCCAACCTGGATGCAGGAGCAATTGGCGCAAACCGGCTTCGTGGTGGGTGAGAAGCTCACAGCATCCTACCTGCGCGCCGGCGTATTCAAACGCGCCCTGTCGCTCAAGGCGATGGTGCGCATCGACGCAGCCTTGCAGCGCACATCTGCGCTGGGTTTGTTTTCACCAAGCGTGTTCGTGAAGTTGGGGGTGAAGGGGGAAAGAGCGCCAGCGTTGCCCATGGGCGACGATGTTTTGCGCAGCCCGCGCTCTGGCCAGCCACTGCGCCGCGAAGGCGATGCCTTTGTGTGCGATGCCGACGGCACGCGCTGGCGCATCAACGGCAACTTCTACGACTTCAAAGAGCCGTTGTAAAAAGAGAGTTGGACACGTTCAAGGCTTGAAGGCCTTGAAAGCATCCGACTCTTGCGCTCACTGCGTCGCCGGCGTCGGCGTCACTTCGGGCGTGATTGGCGCAGGCGGTGGCGGCTGCACTGTGAAGCTGAACAACTGGCCCTGAGTCGCCACATACATCGTGTTGCTCGTCGCATCGAGCGACAGGTCGAGCGCATCCTGCCACTCATCGCCGGCGCCGCGATATTGGCGTATGAACTGGCCAGTCTTGCTCAGCTCAATCACGGAGCCGGCGCCGGCATCCAGCACAAACACACTGCCGCGATTCGGATCATCGCCGCTCACTGCGATGGCTGCCACGCGGTTGAACTGTTCGGGCAGCCCGGCAACGTTGAACTGCGCAGCCTGCCGGCCAAAATACTTCAGCACTGCGCCGTTCTTCTGCAAGATATAGATTGCGCCGTCAATCGCCATGTCGATGCCCTCTTGCAATGGGCGATAAGGCGAGCGAAAGTACGAGCTGCCGGTGCCAAGCGCATCGCCGGCGAGCGGATAGCGCCAGATTTGCCCCACCCCGGTGTCGAGCAGATATACCGCATTGTTGTACAGCTCGCCGCTCTGCACGTTGCCTGGCGTCGCGTCGGCGTTCACTGGAATCTTGATTGGCGCAGCGCGGCCAGTGGCCGAACTGTATTCCCAGACGTCGCCGGTGCTGAAGAACACCGCGCCTTCCGTGCGCCAACGATCGCCGGTGGTCGTAGCCCACGCCACATCGTTCAGCTTCACAGTCGCGGTCGCGCCTTCACCGAATGTGATCTGCACTTTCTTGCCGGTCACGGCATTGCGCTCTGGATTCAATACGTAATACTCGCCAACGTTGCTCTGCATATCGAGCGCATAGATGCCAAGCGAGGATGCAGCGATACGGCGCGGAGCCGGCGCATCGAATTGCGCCAGCGCAGTGGTGCTTACCCGCGTCACCTGGCTGATCTGGTCGAGTTGCACGCGCGCGGCGTTGCGCGCGTCAGCAAAGGTGGTTTTGTCTTCAGGGCTTTTGGCCTCGTAGTCGGCGATCAATTGCAAGGCTTTCGCCCAGCCGGCCTTCACCTGCGCCGGATCAGTGGCGACCTTCACTGCCTCGACTGCCGCAAGCGCATTGCTGCGCGCCTGCAGGCGTTCGGCTTCGCCGCTGAACTGGAAATACAGCACGCCGACTATCACGCCGATGAGAATCGGCAGGATGATGGCGATGGCCGCGAGGATGAACGTGGTGGCCTTCGAGCGCTGTGCCACTTCCGCCGGCGATGCCTCTGGCAACAGCTTGCCGCCGAAGTTGCTCAGGCTGCGTTGGATCGACTTGGTTGCCTGGCTCACGCCGGCCTTCACCGACTCGCCGGCCTGCGACACCGACGACGAGAGACTGCTGCCCTTGCTCGCGGCTTCACTGGTTGCAATAGCAGCGGTTGCCGCAGCAGTCGCATCCATCGCCGGCTCTGGTGTGGCTGCTTGCGGGAGCGGGGCCGCGGTCGCTGCAGCATGCGCGCCATCCACTGAAATTGCCACGCCGGTCATGCGTCCGCGCTTGATGTTGGCGTTGAGGTAGCCGGCAACCATGCGCGCGTCACCCTTGCCCATGCAGATGTTCACCAACTGGTCATTTACATCCTGGTAGGAGCGCGCGCCGGTCAACACGAACACATCGCCGGCCTGCGGCGCAAAATTGTTGAAATGGACATCGATGGCCGATGTGACGCCGACGATCTGCTCTGCCCCATCCGTAAAAGGTGCAATGGTTTCAAACGCGCCAGTGGATGCGCGGGCAAAGGCGAGCGCCGGGCCGGCTTGCGCGATGACAATCGTCTCAGGTGTAATCAGCGCGCAACTGATCGAACCTTCCAGCCGCATTGCCGACGGCGCGCCCTTGTTCAATTTGATTGCCTGGTCGCTCGCCAGCTTCATCGCCAACCGCAATGCGCTGGTAATCCCGCCTGGTGAACGCGAGTAACCATCGCTCAGCACGCGTGAAAGGTCGGCGCAAGTGGATGGTGACGCATTGGGGAAATCGAGGAAGATCAAGAGCGTCTCGCCGCTGCGCGTCGCCTTCTTGCCCGAGGTCTGCAATGAGACTTGTGGTGTGTCACCCAACTCGTTTCCGTTGAGGACGTGGATGGACGAGAAAGAAACGTTTGGCATTTTTAGAGATTGGAGATTCGAGATGGAAGGTTCATTTCACCACAGAGATCGCGGATCGCACACGGGAATGCGTGGATCTGCTCCACGTTGAAAACTAATCTCCGATCTCCAATCTCTTTAACTCCTCTTCGCCGATCATCGGCACGTTCAGCTTCTGCGCTTTGGAAATTTTACTCGCGCCGGGCGCATCGCCAACCACCACATAGCTGGTCTTCGCGCTCACGCTCTCACTGACCTTGCCGCCGCGCGCCTGAATCCATTCGGCAATGGCTTCGCGCGGCTGCGAAAGCGTGCCGGTGATGACGAAACTCCTGCCGGCGAGCGGCCCGGCCGGCGGCTCGACGTTGCGCCGCACTTCCTGCGCCGGGTTGATGCCGGCATGCCTCAATTTCTCGATCAATACCTGCGTCGATTCGCGCGTGCCCCATTCTGCAATACTCTGCGCGATGGTGGGGCCGACGCCATCGATATTTTCAAATTCCGCCGGCGTCTCCTTTGCTGCCAGCATCAGCGCGTCGATGCTGCCAAAGTGATCGGCCAAAGCCCGCGCTGCCACATCACCCACATGCCGGATGCCCAGGCCAATCAGGAGCCGATACAGCGGTTGTCGCTTTGAGGCCTCAATCGCATCGAGCAGATTCTGCGCCTTCTTTTCGGCAAACTTTTCCAGCGTGAGCAACTCACCCTTGTTGAGGGCATACAAGTCGGCCACGTCGGCGATCAGGCCGGCTTCGATCAACTGCGAGACGATCTTATCGCCCAGCCCCTCGATGTCCATTGCGCCGCGCCCCACAAAATGAGCGATCGCGCGGTCGAGCTTGCCCGGGCAATCCCAGTTCGGGCAATACAGCGCCACCTCACCCTCGCGACGGATGAGCGGCGTCCCGCAAAACGGACACGTCGCCGGCGGCTCAATCACCTGTTCATCACCCTTGCGCGCCGAGATGACCGGTCCGGCAACATAGGGAATCACGTCGCCGGCGCGCTTCACAATCACGCGGTCGCCGATGCGAATGTCCTTGCGCGCAATGTCATCGTAGTTGTGCAGGGTGGCATTGCTGATGGTGATACCGCCAACATGCACCGGCTCCAGCACGGCATTCGGCACGATGTTGCCAGTGCGGCCAACACGCACATCGACCGCCTTCAGAATCGTCGTCGCTTCTCGCGCAGGAAATTTGAAGGCAATCGCACCGCGCGGATCCT
Source organism: Thermoflexales bacterium (assembly GCA_039810125.1). GTDB lineage: Bacteria > Chloroflexota > Anaerolineae > J036 > Brachytrichaceae > JBDHWI01. Next base: position 21,177 of record JBDHWI010000044.1, read on the forward strand.
TGCCGGCGAAGCCGAGTTGCCTGGCCAATACAAGATCATTCAGCTTGATCACCATGCCGTCGATCTCGAATGGCACCTGCTCGCGTTTGTCGACATATGCCTTGCAATATGCAATCACATCGTTGATATCGCGGAAACGCCTGGCGATGTCGGTAACGCGAAAACCAAAGTCCTTCAAGGTTTGAAGGGTATCCCATTGGGTTGCTGGTCTCTGATCTTCAGCCTCGACCCCGCTCTCACGCGCGGGAGAGGAGTGCGCGCCCACCCATTCCACAATGGCATAGCACAGCACTTGCAATGGCCGTTTTGCCGTGAGCCCAGGGTCGAGCTGGCGCAGCGCACCAGAAGCGAAGTTACGTGGGTTGGCAAAGGTGCGTTCGCCGGCGTCGCGCAGTTGCTCGTTCATGCGCTCAAAATCTGCGATGGGGGTATAGGCTTCACCGCGCACAGCGATGCGCGCCGGCATGTCCGCCGTGTTGCGCAACGTGAGCGGCACACTTTTCACAGTGCGCAGGTTGGCGGTAATCTCTTCACCGATCACCCCGTCGCCGCGCGTCGCGCCCTGCACGAAGCGAACATTTTCATAGGTCAGCACGACGGTCAAGCCGTCAATCTTCGGCTCAACCACAAAGTCCTCCAGCCGGCTCAGATCGACGCCGGCGATATTCTTCCCAGCGTGCTGCCTTGCGCGCTCCAGCCACGCCAGCACATCATTCTCGTCAAAGGCATTCGCCAGGCTGAGGATGGGCTGTGGATGGCGCACCTTGTTGAAGCCCTCAGCCACCTGTCCGCTCACGCGCTGTGTGGGCGAATCCGGTGTGATGAGTTCAGGGTGATCGGCTTCAATCTTGCGCAGCTCGGCGGTCAGTGCATCGTATTCTGCGTCGCTGATCGTGGGGTCGTCGAGCACGTAGTAGCGGTAGCTGTGCTCATTCAGTTCATCGCGCAGTTGCTTCGCGCGAGCGGCAGGGTCGATGGGTTGTAGTGGAGACGCCGGCTGCGCAGCCTTTTTGACCATGGTCGTATTGTATTTGCCCGCAAGGCAGATTCCACACGTCTTCTGAAGTCCGTGCAGTTTTGACGATCCACACGCGATTCGCCAGTTGCGACTTGTGTATAATTCTCGTCGCCTTCCTCGATAGCTCAATGGCAGAGCAACCGGCTGTTAACCGGTAGGTTACTGGTTCGAGTCCAGTTCGAGGAGTTCCTGTTTTTTCACACACAAAACCCCGCAAGTTTTTGAGACTTGCGGGGTTTTGCATAGGCTTACTTTAGCGTTCGCTTCGCCGCCATCAGCGTGTTGCGCAACAGCATCGCAATGGTCATTGGGCCGACACCACCCGGCACCGGCGTGATGGCTGACGCAACTTCGCTCACCTCGTCAAAATCAACGTCACCCACCAAACGTGAACCTTTGGGATGCGCCGGGTCGTCGATGCGATTGACACCGACATCGATTACGACTGCGCCAGGTTTGATCATGCTGCCGGTCACGAAACGCGCCTTGCCGATGGCTGCAATGACAATGTCGCCCTCACGCACCACGCCGGCGAGATTCGGCGTCTTGCTGTGGCAGATGGTGACCGTTGCATCGCGCGCGAGCAGCATCATCGCCGCCGGCAGCCCAACGATGGTGCTGCGTCCCAGCACCACGGCGCGCTTGCCGGCAATACCGATGTGATAACGATCGAGCAACTCGATGCAGCCCTGCGGCGTGCACGGCGAAAACACCGGTTGTTTGCCCTTCACGCCCAGCAGGCCAAGGTTCGCCGGTGCAAATCCATCCACGTCTTTGTGCAGCGGCACCAGCGCCAGAAGAGTCTCTTCGTCCAGATGCTTCGGCAGCGGCAACTGCACGAGGATGCCGTGCACGTCATCGCGCGCCGCAAGCGTCTTTAGCAGCGCCACAACCTCTTCCTGCGGCGCATTCGCCGGCAGGTGATAGCCAAATGAGGCGATGCCGGCTTCCGCGCACGCCTTCTGTTTGCTTCGCACGTACGTCGCAGAGGCTGCGTTGTCGCCGATCAGCACTGTGGCCAGCCCCGGCACAAGGCCATGCGCTTCCTTGAGCTTTGCTACCTCGTCTTTGATCTCCGCGCGAATGGCGGCAGCGGTGGCAGTTCCGTCGATGATCTTGGTCATTGCTGGTAGTTGGTCATCAGAAATTGGCAATCAGCGTCTGAATAGTCAAACGGCAACACTCGCATAGCCCAACCGGCTCGTCGCCAATCACCGATGCGCTTGCGCCCTCTTGCGCAATTCACCCATTGCCTCGCGCATTATCGCCTGCGCCTGCTGATAGCCGGCGAGCGTGACATCGCCGGCGCGCAAATAGCCGATCACGATATTTTCAGCATCCATGAAGGGTTGGCACAGTTCAGCCACGCCTTCCGCAATGGAAAGCGGGATCTTCACGATGCCGTTTGCATCGGCGTGAAGCAGGTCGCCAGGCATGATCGACAGGCCGCCAACGTTCACCGGCACATTGCCGGCGAGGATATGGTTGTAGCCATGCGACACGATCACGCTCGAAGCCCAACATGGGAAATTCATCGCGCGCACCTGTTCGATGTCGCGCGCTGCACCGCTGGTGATGAGGCCGGCGTAGCCAAATGCCTGGAACGTGCTGGCCATCACTTCGCCATAGGTCGCGCTGACCGCTGGTTCATCCAAATCCTGAAACACCACGATGCGCGGCGCGGTGACCGACATGCCCTGTTCGATCAACTGCGCCATGCCACCGTAGGCATCTTTGTCGATGGCGGGATAGGCTGAGCGAAAAGTCGCAGTCACCGCATAACCCACCGCCGGCGGCAAATGTGGATACATCGCCTTGAGCGTGTGGTTGGTATAGCCGGCGATGCGCGCTTGCACGTCAAACAACTCGATCACATTCGCCACCGTCGGCGAATCGACCTTCGCCAACTTCGCAAGCTGCTCTGTAGATAGCGCCATTTTCTTGAGTTCGTGAACTAATCTTCCAGCATCTTGATGGCGCTGGCGGTGAGGAGTGTGACCGCCAGCGGCAGGCTGTCTTCGTCGATCTGGAAGCGCGGGCTATGGTGCGGCTCGGTCATGCCCTTGGCCTTGTTGCCGGCGCCGACGATCACATATGCGCCCGGCGCTGCCTTCAAGAAGTACGCTGCATCCTCTGCGCCCATCGTGCGAAAGCCGTTGTGAACATTAGCTGCGCCCACCAGATCGCCGGCGATCTCGCGCACGAGTGCAGACATCGCTGGATCATTCGACACCGGCGGCGTGCCATCATCTGTAAACTTCGCTTCGGCAGACACGCCGAGCGCCGCTGCCACACTTGCGGCAATTTCCCCGATGCGCTTGATCAGCAACGCCAGCACTTCTTCTGTGAATGCACGAATCGTGCCTTGCATCGTCACTTCGTCTGGGATGATATTTGCGGCGCTGCCGCCATGGATACTGCCCACCGTCACCACGCTGCCCTCCAGTGGATCGACATTGCGCGAGACGATGGTTTGCAGCGCGGTGATGATTTGTGCAGCTGCGACAATGGGGTCTGCGCCAAACTGCGGCGTTGCGCCATGCGCGCCGCGCCCGCGCACCACGATGTTGAAGGCCCGCGAGCCGGCCATCTGCGGCCCATCCGTCATGATAACGTTGCCGGTCTCCATCATGCTCCACACATGCACCGAGAGCGCGCGATCTGGTTGTGGCGATTCAAGCACCTTGTCATCGATCATGGCCCGCGCGCCGCGCCCAATCTCCTCCGCCGGCTGAAAGACGAACTTCGCCACGCCGGCCCACTGGTCGCGGTGCTTGGCCATCATTTCGGCCACTGCCAGTCCGATTGATGTGTGCGCGTCGTGGCCGCAGGCGTGCATCTTGCCCTCACTCTGCGAGGCGAATTCCACATCCACCTGCTCGTGAATGGGCAGTGCATCCATGTCGAAACGCAAGAGCAGCGTGAGCGGCTTGTCTGCCGGCAGTGCGCCCTCCAGCAAACCGACCACGCCGGTCTTGCCGACGCCAGTCTGCACCTCAAAGCCAAGTTGGTTGAGTTTGTCGGCGACGATGCCGGCGGTGCGCACCTCCTGAAAGGCCAGTTCGGGATGCGCATGCAAGTCCCGCCGCACGGCGACGAGTTGACCGCGCAGCGCATTTGCTTCGTCACGCAGTTGGTTCAGATTGATCGTGGGCATTGGACAAGCGTAATCGGTCATGCGCTGTGCGTCAATCAGGTCAGGCGGGCGTAATGTCGCTTTAATCGACCCAATTTGACCTGATCGATTTGGAAGCTGATAGGCTATAATGCCGTCCGCCAAGTTTCAGGGAGATACGACATGAAGGTTTTGT
>JBDHWI010000045.1:0-25309 GCA_039810125.1 Thermoflexales bacterium
GGCATTATTTTGTTCTCAGAGATCAGGACTATTATTCGCGGTGCAATGCCCGACTATCGCCGCATCCTTGTGGTGGAAGATGACCGCGCTATCTCGCGCGGTCTTGAATTTGGCCTGAAACAGGAAGGCTTCGATGTGACGCTGGCCGAGACTGGCATGGCAGCGCTTGAGGCGGCGCGCACGTTGCCCATTCACCTCGTGCTGCTGGACGTGCGCCTGCCCGACATCACCGGCTTCGACGTGTGCCGCCGGCTGCGCGCTGAGGGCAAGCGCCAGCCCATCCTCATGGTCACTGCCCGCGATGAAGAGCTGGACAAGGTCGTTGGCCTCGAACTGGGCGCGGACGATTACATCGTCAAGCCGTTCAGCTTGCGCGAGTTGATGTCGCGCATCCGCGCCGCCCTGCGCCGCGCCTACGGCGAGTTGGCTGTCTCCAGCGCCGACGACCTCTGCTTCGGCAATATCATCGTCAACACCACGCGCATGACGGTGGAGCGTGATGGCCGGCTGGTGCCGCTGACGCCGATCGAATACAAACTGCTGCGCCACCTCGTCACCCATCCGCGCCGGCCCTTCACCCGCAACCAGCTGATCGAGGCCGTGTGGGGCTACGATGGCGAGATTGGCGATGACCGCACTGTGGATGTGCATGTGCGGCATGTGCGCGAAAAGCTCGAGGAGAACCCTGCCGAGCCGCGCCACCTCATCACCGTGCGCGGCGTTGGCTACAAGTTCGAGCCTTAGCCTCCCTCCCCCAAGCGCGGCCGGCGCCACTGCCTACCCTGCACCCGCGTGGTTTTGCGCTGTTGCATGCGCCGGCGATATGAGCGTATTGAATTGTTGCGAAACCTTAACCAAATCTTTCGGTGATTCTTCACCTTCATCTGACACAATCACGCACAAGCAAAAGACGCCAACAGGCAAGGAGAGAAATGACTCGACGCACAGTCAGATTGGTGAGCGCAGTTGCAGCGCTTTCGATTGCAGCAAGTGGCGCAGCGATGACGCAAGTGGCGCACGCCGCAACACCGGCGGTGTGGCAGGCACAGGAAGACCGCGGCCTGATTATTCTGCGCATTGTCGCTGATGGCCCCGCCGGCCAGGCCGGCCTTCGACGCGGTGATATTCTGATCAAGTTCAATGACGTGGAGATCAATGATCTGGCCGGCTTGCGAGATGCCCTCAAGGCACAAAAGGCCGGCGATGAAGTCACCCTCACCTTTTTGCGCGGCGACAAAGAGCAGACCGCGAAGGTGAAGCTGGGTGATGCCGAGGGTCATGCATTTCTCGGCATCGTGACAGAGGGCGTGGCCGAGGAGGTCCCCACTTCGCCCACCACGCCCTCCACACCAAGCCAGCCGAACCAGCCGAACCAGCCCACGCAGCCGAATCAGCGAATGCCGCTCAGCATCCAACTGCAATTCAAGGTGACCGAAGTGGTGACCGACAGCCCGGCAGCAAAGGCCGGCGTGTTGAAGAATGACGTCATCGTCGCACTGAATGGCAAGACGTTCAACCGCCAGAACACGCTCGCCGATGCGATCAAGGCGCTCAAGCCCGGCGATGAAGCGACGCTGAGCATCAAGCGCGGCGACGCGACCCAGGACATCAAGGTGACGCTGGGCGAAAATCCCGACAACAAGGGCGTTGCGTATCTCGGCGTCGGCTACGGCCTCGACCTGAGCGCCTTCGGCAACATGATGTCGAACCAGCCAAATCAGCCGCACAGACGCACGCCGCGCGGCCAGGGTCAGCAAGGCATGCCGTTCCAGATGCCGCAGGGCATGCTGCAGGTGGTCGTCGGCGAAGTGACAAAGGACAGTCCCGCCGACAAAGCCGGCCTGAAAGCTGGCGATGTGATCAGCGCAGCCAATGGCACGACCATCAGCACGCCAGACCAGTTGGTGAAGCTGGTGCAGGCCGCCAAGCCGGGCGACAAGGTGACGCTGAGCGTGACGCGGGATGGCAAGGCGCAGGAAATCTCCGTGACATTGGGTGAAAACTCCGACAAGCCAGGCGTCGGCTACATGGGTGTTTCGCTTGGCGCAACGATGAAGTTTGACAACATCATGCCGGGCCAGCAGGGCAGCATGCAGATGCCCTTCGTGCTGCCCTTTGATTTCGGTGGCTTCCCGTTCCAGACGCCGCAGCAAGCGCCACAGCAAGACAACACGCAGTCGTAAACGGCGCCGACTTAGCTCATTGACGGGTTCTCCCAACCCTCCCATCCAGAGGCTCAACAGACCGCTCCCCCGGCGGTCTGTTGGGCTATATTGGCAACGTTAAAAACATGCGATTCATCTCCCTTCGCTGGCGATTGGTGCTGAGCTTTGCGCTGCTGGCCGTGCTGACAGTGTTTGCTGTTGGCGCGCTCGCGCTTGCGCTCATCCGCAACAATCTGCGCCAGCGTGAGTTTGAGTTGATGAACGCCAACGCCGGCGCAGTCGCCAAACAGGCCGCTTTGATCTTTCAACAGGGGGCAAACCGCAGCGCACTGCAACAGTTGGCCGATACCGCTGCATTCATGGGCAACGCACAGGTGCGCATCGTCGACAGCGCCGGCACGCTCCTGGTCGATTCTGGTCCGCGCAGCGCAGCGCAGCGCCTGTTATGGATCACACCTTCGCAGCGCCAAGCCGGCACCGACAAGGCGCAGCGCAGCGCCGGCGTGCTGGTCATCATGACCTCCGAGGGCATCTTCAGTTTGAACGATCCCGACCTTGCGCCATGGTTGCGCGCACTGCTGCCCGATGCGCGCATGTATGTGGTGCGGCGCAACGCCGGCGCATACGGCAATCAACTCGACTTCGAGCAGGTGCCGGCAAACGCGCAACCAGAGCCAGTGGCTGAGGCAGCCTTGCCGGCGACTGCCACGCATGTGCGGCAGGCCATCATCGTCGGTGGCGCGCCGGCTGGCGCGGTGGAGATGAGCGGCGAGACGCCCTTCAGCGATGCGGCGCTTGGCACAGCTCAAGGCGCATTACTCTTCGCTGCGCTCATCGTGTTGGGGGTGGCGTTGCTCGCCGGCCTGTGGGTCAGCCGCGGCCTCACTGCGCCGCTCAGCGCGCTGGCCGGCGCATCCGCACAAATGAGCCAGGGCGACTTCACCGCCCGCGCGCCGATGCGAAACAAGCGCACCCGCGACGAGATCGATCAACTTTCCACGCAGTTCAACGACATGGCCGAGAAGCTCGATGCCAGCTTCAAGGCGCTTTCAGACGAGCGCGACGCGCTACGCCGGTTCATCGCCGACGCGTCGCATGAGTTGCGCACGCCGATCACCTCGCTCAAATTGTCGAATGAACTGCTGCAAGGGCCGATGGGCGATGATCCAGCAGCGCGCGCAGAATTTCTGGCGCAGAACGAAGCCCAACTGAACCGGCTGGAGTGGATCACGCATAACCTGCTGGATTTGTCGCGGCTGGATGCCGGCATCGCCAACCTCTACATTGCGCCGCAAGAAGCCGGCGATTTGATCGATGCGGCCGGCGCGCCGTTCAAGGTGAAGGCCGAGCAGAAGGGCGTCACGCTCGCGCTGCACAGACCGCTCTTGCCAGTGACCGTGCAATGCGACCGCGCGCGGATCGAAATTGCCCTTTCGAACTTGATCAACAATGCATTGAAGTTCACGCCGGCAGGCGGACGGGTGGATGTGAGCGTGCAATCGGACGCAGATGCAACCCATTTCGTCGTGCAAGACACCGGCATCGGCATCAGCGATGCGGACAAGGCGCGCGTGTTCGAACGCTTCTACCGCGGCAGCAATCATCAAGCCGAAGGCAGCGGCCTCGGCCTCGCCATCGTGAAGAGCATCGCGCAGGCGCATGGCGGCAACGTCTTCGTGGAAAGTGCGTCAGGCCAGGGCAGCACTTTTGGCATCGCGCTCCCAAACGCGGCACGCCAGAAGTGAGAGCAATTCGATCATGGCGCCGGCACAAACACCTTGCCAACCCTCTACAATGCCGGCATGCCGGATCAACCACTTCGCCGCGCGCTGGACAAACTGATCGCCGCAGCCCTGCGCGCCGCTGATCCGCGGGAAGCGATCCGCCGGCATGCGCAAATCGCCGGCGAAGTGTTGCGCATTGACCACCAGCAATACGACCTTGCACAATTCGATGAGGTGCGCGTGCTGTCCGCCGGCAAGGCAGCTGTGCCAATGGCTGAACAGGTCTTCACGCTGCTAGGTTCCCGCATCACGCGCGCGGTCGTGGTGACGAAGTATGGGCATGCCCTCACCCCATCTCAGCATCAATCTCTCATCCCTCTCATTCCTCTCATCATCGAAGCCGGCCACCCCATCCCCGACGAAAACAGCCAGCGCGCCGGCGAGGCGTTCTGTGAGGCGCTGCAAGGTTGCACCGAGCGCACGCTGGTGATCGCCTGCGTGAGCGGCGGTGCGTCGGCGCTGCTGGTCGCGCCACAGGAGGGCATCTCGCTCAACACGCTGCGCGCAATCAACGCCGCGCTGTTGCGCAGCGGCGCCGACATTCACGAGATGAACGCCGTTCGCTCGCGGCTGGATCGCCTGAAAGCCGGCGGACTGGTGCGCATGGCGCAGCCGGCGACCGTGATCAGCCTGATTCTGAGCGACGTGATCGGCGATCCGCTGCATGTCATCGCCAGTGGCCTGACGAATGAGCCGCATGCGCACAACGTGCTGGTGGGCAACAACACCCAAAGTTGCAACGCGGTGGCCGGCGCTGCGCGCGAGTTGGGCTTCACGGCGCATGTGGTGACCACTGAATTGCGCGGTGAGGCAAGAGATGCCGGCGCGCGCATCGCGCACGATCTGCTGGCGCCTTCCGCGCTGGCTGACGGGCAGCGAACAACCGGCGTTCGCTGTCTGGTCTATGGGGGCGAGACAACCGTGACGCTGCAAGGCAATGGCAAGGGCGGGCGCAACCAGGAATTGGCATTGGCAGCGGCGATGGCGCTCAATCGCAGGGACATTCAACCGAATGCGCCTGCATATGCGGTGGCAGCGCTTGGCACCGACGGCACCGATGGCCCGACCGACGCCGCTGGCGCATTCGCCTTCGACGACACGATCCAGCGCGCACAGGTCGCCGACCTCGACCCGGGTGATTTTCTTCTGCGCAATGACAGTTATCATTTCTTCCAGGCGCTCAACGACCTGATCGTGACTGGCCCCACCGGCACCAACGTTGCCGATGTGGCGATCGCGCTCGCGGCGGAGCCTTGAAAGTCAGGAAGCAAGCAACAGGCGCAAGCTGAAATTGCACGCCCAAAATCGCCATGACCACCCTACCCACCGTTACCCTTGCCGATATCTACGAAGCCCAGCAGGTGCTGAAGAATGAGCTGACTGTCACGCCGTTGCTTCCTGAATTGCGCTTGTCGCAACTGCTGGGTGCGCGCGTCACACTCAAGGCCGAATCGCTTCAGCGCGCCGGCTCATTCAAGATTCGCGGCGCGTACAACAAGATCAACCACATGAGCGATGTGGAGCGCAAGCGCGGCGTGATTGCGGCAAGCGCCGGCAACCACGCGCAAGGGGTGGCGCTGGCAGCGAGCTTGTACGGCGTGCCGGCGACCATCGTCATGCCAGAATTTGCGCCGCTGACAAAGGTGGTGAACACGCGCAGCTATGGCGCAGAGGTGGTGCTGCACGGCGCAAGCTACGACGATGCCAGCGCAAAGGCGCACGAGCTGATGGCCGAGCGCGGCATGACCTATGTGCACGCCTTTGACGACCCGCTGGTCATCGCCGGCCAGGGCACCATCGGGCTGGAGATCCTGGCTGCGCTGCCAGAGTTGACCACGATGGTCGTGCCGATCGGCGGCGGCGGATTGATCAGCGGCATCGCGATTGCGATGAAGGCGTTGAAACCAACCGTGAAAATCATTGGTGTGCAGAGCGCCGGCTGCTCATCGATCAAGCCATCGCTGGCCGCCGGCCAGGTCGTCACAGCGTCCTCGGCCAACACCATCGCCGACGGCATCGCGGTGAAGCGGCCGGGCGAGATCACGTTGCGCTACATCCGCGAGTTGGTGGATGATGTGGTCGTGGTGACCGATGACGAAATTGCGCGCGGCATTGCACACTGCGCAAACTCGGCGCGGCTGGTGGTGGAAGGCGCCGGCGCAGCCGGCGTGGCCGCCTTGCTCAGCCGGAAGATCACGCTGAATCAAGACGACGTGGCCTGCACCGTGCTGTGCGGCGGCAACATCGACGCGAACATGTTGGCGCGGGTGATCGAGCAGGTGATGGTGCAGGAAGGTCGCATCATCGTATTGAAACTGACCGTGACAGACCGGCCCGGGCAACTGGCTGCATTGGTGAATCAGGTGGCGGCATGCGGCGCAAACATCCTCGACGTGATCCATCGCCGCGCGGTGTGGCTGGCGCCGCTCACGCGCACCGGCATCGAGATTGTGCTGGAAGTGCGCGATGAGGCACAGGGGCAAATGGTGATACAGCGGCTCAACGACGCCGGCTATCATGTCGAGCGGGTGCGCCTGGGTGAATGGCCGGAGTGAGGAATGCGTGTGGAGTTGCGAGTATCATCATCCCCTCAGCACTCGGAATCCGGAACTCAAATGGTTACACCCGACGAATTCAAGCATGTCATGCGACGCTGGGCCAGCACGGTGACGATCATCACCACGAAGGCCGGCGATACGATCTATGGCCTGACCGCAACGGCATTCTCGTCGCTCAGCGCAAACCCACCTGAAGTGTTCGTGTGCATCAACAAGAACACGCGCACGCATCCGCTGATCGAGCGGGCCGGCAACTTCTGCGTGAACTTCCTCACTGAGGACATGAAGACCATCAGCGATCGCTTCGCCGGTCGCATGCCCGACGTGGAGCGCTTCAAGGATTTGCCGCATCGCGCCGAAGCAACTGGCGCGCCAGTGCTAAATGACGCGCTGGCCTATCTCGATTGCACCGTCAGCCGCGCGCTCGACACTGGCGACCACACCATTTTCATCGGGCTGGTGGTCGCCGCCGGCGTGCAGCATGATGAACATACGCCGTTGCTCTACCTGAATGGCCGCTATCGCGGCGTGAGCGGCGAAATCGACTGAAGAAAGCGAGAATTTAAGCAGGGGAGACGAATCTCGCTCACTTTTTCACTTTCTTCTTTTTTCTCAAAATGGGCCTCACTGAAATCGATGCTGCATTTGCAAAGGCGAGAGCCGAGGGGCGGCCGGCGCTCATGCCATATTGGTCGCTCGGCTACCCAAACGCCGAAACATCGCTGCGCGTGATTGAGGCGATTGTCAGCGCCGGCGCCGACATGGTTGAGTTGGGCGTGCCGTTCAGCGATCCGCTTGCCGATGGCCCAGTCATCCAACATGCGAATCAAATCGCGCTTGAGCATGGCATCACTGTGAACCGCTGCGTTGCGCTTGCCGCGCGCCTGCGCGCCACTGGCGTGACTGCGCCGATGTTTGCGATGGGATATGCCAACCCGATGCTGGCGCACGGGGAAGCGCGCTATGTCGAAGATTGGCATGGTGCGAAAATCGACGGCCTGATCGTGCCGGATTTGCCGCCCGAGGAAAGCGCAGGCCTGAAGCATGAATGCGAGGCGCGTGGCATGGCGCTGGTGCAATTCGCCGCGCCGACCAGCACCGACGAGCGCATCAAGCTGGCGGCATTTCATGCGACTGGCTTCATCTATGTGGTGTCGGTCGCCGGCGTCACCGGCGCGCGCGCAGCGCTGGCCGCCGGCCTGCGCGAATATGTCGAGCGCGTGAAATCTTACGCAGCAGGCAAACCGGTCGTCGTTGGTTTCGGCATCAGCAATCGCGAGCAGGTGCGCGAGGTCGGCCAGTTTGCTGACGGCGTGATTGTCGCCAGCGCGCTGATCCGCGCCGCCGGCGATGCGCCAGACCCCGCGCAGGCTGCATACGATTTTGTCAAGCAACTCAGAGCATGACGCACGACGATACACGCTGCGTCATGCGTCGATCACCATTTCGCGGACAATATCCACAATCATGCTGCGCCCTCTCTATCACTTCACTCCCGAAAAGAATTGGTTGAACGACCCGAACGGCCTGGTGCACTTCAACGGTGAATGGCACCTGTTTTATCAATACAACCCCTACGCCGATGTGTGGGGGCACATGCACTGGGGCCATGCAGTCAGCAAGGACCTGCTGCACTGGAAGCACCTGCCCATCGCCCTGCATGAAGATGAAGCCGCCGGCGTGATGATCTTCTCCGGCAGCGCCGCCGTCGATTGGCCGAACACCAGCAACCGCGGCAGCGCAGAGGCGCCGGCATTGATCGCTGCCTATACCGGCCACCGCGAAGGCGAAGAAGACCAGCGGCTCGCCTATAGCGTCGACGCCGGCCGCACCTGGGTGAACGACGCGCACAATCCGCTTATCCGCATCGGCGCAAAAGATTTTCGTGACCCCAAGCTGTTCTGGCATGAGCCAACACAACGCTGGATCATGGCGTGTGCGATTCCAGATGCGCATCAGGTGCGCTTCTACGGCTCGACTGATCTGCGCGCATGGCAGCATCTGAGCGACTTTGGACCTGCCGGCGCAATCAGCAGCATCTGGGAATGCCCCGACCTGTTTGCGCTCAAAGTCGATGGCGATCCCAACCAGATCAAGTGGGTGCTGAAGGTCGATCATTCGGCCACGATCAACGACCATGCCGGCGCTCAGATTTTCATCGGCCAGTTCGACGGCGAACAGTTCATTTGCGACGATCCGCCGGCGCGCATTCGCCCGATCGACCATGCCCTGGACTTCTACGCCGCGCAGTCGTGGAATGACGCGCCAGCGGGCCGGCATGTTTGGCTGGGGTGGATGACGCATTGGTCTTACGCCGGCAAGTTGCCCACCTCACCCTGGCGCGGCATGATGAATGCGCCGCGCGAGTTGGCGCTGCGCACCTTTGACGATGGCATCCACCTGACGCAGCAGCCCGTGCAGGAGATCGAGGCGACGCGCGTGGCGCACGCCACACTGGCAAACGTGGTTGCATCGCAGGCAACGATCGATGTGAAGGGAACTGCGCTCGACATCGCAGTGACGTTCGCGGCAAAGGGCGCATCTCCCTTCGGGCTGCATGTGCGTGTGGGCGCGGCAGAGCGGACGACGATTGGCTACGATCCACAGGCCGGCGCGCTGTTCGTTGACCGCAGCGCGAGCGGCGATGTGAGTTTTTCGCCGCACTTCACCGAGCGACACGTGGTCGAACTGCCGCTCAAAGATGATGTGCTTTCGCTGCGCGTGCTGGTTGATGCTCAATCAGTCGAAGTGTTTGCAAACGAAGGGCGCATCGTGCTGAGCGTGCTGATCTTCCCCAGCGAGGAGAGCGACGGCATCGGTCTGTTCGGTGATGCGATGGTGAAAGCGCTGGACGTGTGGCGATTGCAATGATGCGGGGAACCTGGCGTCTGCAGCGTCAGGTTCCCTTATCTCGCGAGGCCGCGCACAAAGCGTTGCATGCCGGCGCTGATGCGATTGAGTGAATATTTGTTGACGTTGTGCAGAAAGTTGAACACATGCGGGTGCGCCGGCGCGAGCAACACATCCGCCATCACCTGCACGTCGAGGCCGGCTTCGATCTCATGCCCGCGCGCCGCCCCATTCAACAAGCCGGCCACCGTCACGCGCTGCCACGTAAAGGGCGATCCGACTGGACTCTCTGGAAGGGTGATCTCGCGCTGTGCGGTGCACAGCAGCGGCGCATGACGCGCGTTGAAGCGCACCACCGCATCGAGGAACCAACACAATTGCTCCAGCTTTGGCTCGTTGCGGCTGGACATCTCGCGCAGCGTGCCAAGCGACGCATTCTGGAAATCGGCCATCTGCGCATCCAGCAACGCGAGGCATAGCTCGCCCTTGTTGGCGAAGCGGCGATACAGCGTGCCCTGCCCCACCTGCGCAGCCTTCGCGATGTCGGCCATGTTCACCTCGGCCACGCCGTGCTTGGCAAACAACTTCTCAGCGGTGACGAGGATGCGCCGGCGGTTCTCTGCAGCATCGCAGCGCTCTGTGCGCTGCGGCGCTTCAGCGATCAAATTCAGGGTCTCAAAGTTGCGCTTGTTCATTGCATCTCCAGTTCGCTGCGCCATTGCGTCATGCAGCCCATCGTCGCGTCAATCCTGCCAAGTGTAATCTGCAATACGCGCATCGGCCTTGTTTGTATTTCCCCTTCGAGGCCGGCGCGTCCCCAATTCCCTACTGAGAGTTTGCCCAAAGCCCTTGACAAGCGGACACGTGTCCGATAGACTTGCATTATAAGTGGACACGAGTCCGATTTCAAGATCATATCGTGAGACAAGGAGAAAACAAAATGGCATGGGTATTGGATAGCGCGCACAGCAACGTCAAATTCCAGGTGCGCCACATGATGATCAGCAACGTGCACGGCGCCTTCGAGAAGGTGAGCGGCACGATCGATTACAACGAGGCCGAGCCGGAGAAGACAGTTGTGGACGTGAAGATCGACGCGGCCAGCATCAACACGAAAGACGAGAAGCGCGACAACCATCTCAAGTCACCCGATTTCTTCGACGTGGAGAAGCACGCCCAGATCGAATTCAAGAGCACGCGCGTGCAACGCATCGACGACAACACCGCCAAGCTCTATGGCGACCTCACCATCAAGGATGTGAGCAAGCCTGTGGTGTTGGATGTGGAGTTCCTCGGCAAGGCCAAGTCGCCATGGGGGATCTGGAGTGCCGGCTTTATTGCCACTGGCAAGATCAATCGCGAAGATTGGGGGCTGAACTGGAACGTGGCGCTTGAGACGGGCGGCTGGCTCGTCAGCAAGGACATCAAGATCGAGATCGATGCCGAGATCATGGATAAGCAACCACAGCCGGCAGAAACTGCCGTGGCCTGACAATTGCGCTACACTGATAAGTGGCCGGCAGACGAGCCGGCCACTTTTTTGCCGCAAGCGATGCATGATCCCATGACCGAACCTGCCATCCACCCACAAACCATGATTGGCCACGTTCACCTGAAGGTGGGCGACCTTGAGCGCGCAGTCAGGTTTTATACCGACATGCTGGGCTTCGAGGTGCAACAGCGTTGGGGCGATAGCGCGGCGTTCTTATCCGCCGGCGGCTACCACCATCACATCGGCCTGAACACCTGGGAGAGCAAAGGGGGCCGGCCGCCGGCGCGCAACACCACCGGCCTGTATCACTTCGCGATCTTGTTTCCCAATCGCAGGGAGCTTGCGCGCGCCTTCAAGCGCCTGATCGACCACGAATGGCCAATTGACGGCGCAGCTGATCATGGCGTCAGCGAGGCAATTTACCTGCGCGATCCCGATGGCAATGGCATTGAGATTTACCGCGACCGGCCGCGCGAAGAGTGGCCGCTCACACCAGAAGGGCAATTGGCGATGATGAGCGCGCCGATTGACTTTGATGGTTTGCTGGCGGAATTGGATGAAGATTGACACCGCAAGAGGGGCTTGCAAAGACGAAGGACACATGATGGAGACGATCGCATTGAATGGGCGCATTGCCATCCACGAACTATTGACCAAGCGGCGCAGCGGACGCGCATTCGATGCAAACCGGCCCCTGAGCGACGAAGATGTTCATGCTCTGATCGAGGCGGCGCGTTGGGCGCCGAGCGGCGGCAATGTACAACCCTGGCGCTTCGTGTTTGGGCGTCGAGGCGAACCGACTTACGACAAGTTGCTGGCGCTGTTGAGCGAGGGCAATCGGCTATGGGCGCAACACGCACCGGCGCTGCTGCTCACGGTGTGCCAAACCGCGCGTGTCGCCAGCGACGGTTCGCTGCAAAACAATCGCACTGCCATGCATGATCTGGGCATGGCGAATTTCTCGCTCGTCATCGAGGCGCTCAATCGCGGCATGATGACGCGCATGATGGGCGGCTTCAATCGCGAGGCGGCGCTGAAACTGATCGATGCCGAGCGCAATCACTTCGATGTCGGCCCCATGATTGCCATTGGATTCGAGACAACGCCGGCGCATTTGAGCGAGACGATCCAGCAGCGCGAGAAGCAACCGCGCACGCGCAAGCCGGCGGAGTCACTGTTGCTGCAGGTTGATTGAGCGTTCACGAAGTTGGAGGAACCGAGATGTCCATCCAAGGCTTGCACCACATCACGTTGGTGACGACCGATGCGCAGCGCAATATCGATTTCTACCACAAGACGCTGGGGTTGCGCCTCGTAAAGAAGACCGTCAACTTCGACGATCCGGGCGCATATCACCTGTATTACGGCGATGAGATCGGCAGCCCCGGCAGCGCTGTGACGTTTTTTGAATGGAAGGGCGCGCCAAAAGGCAGACCGGGCATCGGCGGCACACATCACTTTGCGCTGGCCGTGAACACCTATGACGGCCTGCTGAAGTGGAAGCGCCGGCTCGTCGGCCTCGGGCTGAAAGTCGCCGGCCCGTATGACCGCCACTACTTCAAATCGATCTACTTCAATGACCCCGACGGCACAATCCTTGAGATCGCAACAATGGGGCCAGGCTGGACGATCGATGAGGCGCCGGACAAGATTGGCACGGCATTTCGCGCGCCGCCGAAGGAAATGATGATCGCCAACCGTGACGAAGCGCGCATCCAGGCTGAGACGTGGCCGGAGCCGATCTCCGCCATCACGCCCGACATGGCGCTGATGAATGGGATGCACCACATCACAGCCATCGCATCCGATATTCATCGCACCGATGATTTCTACAGCGGTCTGTTGGGCATGCGAGTGGTGAAGCGCACGAGCAACTTCGATGATCCGAAGAGCGCGCATTGGTATTGGGGCGCCGGCGAGGGCAAGCCAGGCGCCATCGTGACCTACTTCGAGCATGATCCGCAGCGCAAACCACACGTGCAAATGGGCGCCGGCCAGACGCACCATTTTGCGCTGCGCGTGCCGGATGAAGCTACACAGCTGTCATTTCGCGAGAAGTTGATCCAGGCCGGCCACCGTGTTTCACCAGTGATGGATCGCACTTACTTCAAGAGCATCTACACCAACGACCCTGACGGCCACATCGTCGAGTTGGCAACCGCCGGCCCGGGTTTTCTGGTTGATGAGGACGTGGCGCATCTGGGCGAGGCGCTCAAGTTGCCGCCGTGGCTGGAGCGCCATCGCGCCGAGATCGAAGGCGTTCTCACGCCGGTGCAACCATGAAGGTGGCGCACATCTTTGCGGATGCCGCCGGCGAATCACACTTTGGCGAGCTTGAATTTGCGCTGCACGATAACGGCGCAATTGGCCGGCTGAGCAGTTGGCAGCCGACGACGGGACTGGCCTTCCGGGAGACCGGCGCAGATTACGACTACGCTTGGCATCATGCGCCGCGCCGGCAATTCATCATCATGCTCGATGGCCACATCGAGATCGAAGTGAGTGACGGCGAAAAGCGCCAGTTCGTGGCCGGCGATGTGATGCTGCTCGAAGACACTGCCGGCAAGGGTCATCGCACGCGGGAGCTGAGCGGCAAGCCACGGCGTTCGATCTTCATCGCGCTGGATTGACGTTCACTCTTTGAGGCAAAGGTTAATGTCGCAGATGATTCATCAGAACCAGCCGCTGATGCAGGCCGGCGCGCCGCTGGCACAAGCAAAAGCGGCAATGATCCTGCTGCATGGTCGCGGTGCGAGCGCAGAGGACATCCTGGCGCTGGCGCGCGAGTTCACTGCTGTGGATGTGGCGTTTCTCGCGCCGCAGGCCGCCGGCCACACGTGGTATCCCAACCGCTTCATTGTGCCAGTGGCAACGAACGAGCCGCATCTGTCATCGGCGCTGGAGACAATTGGCAATCTGGTGGCGGGGGCGAATGCCGCCGGCCGAGTTCACGACCACATCTTCCTGCTGGGTTTTTCGCAGGGCGCGTGCCTGGCGCTGGAATATGCGGCGAGGCATCCGCGCCGCTACGCCGGCGTCATCGCGCTCAGCGGCGCACTGATCGAGAATGGTGATCAGCCGCGCGCATACTCGGGTTCACTGGATGGCACGCCGATCTTTCTCGGCTGCAGCGACGCCGACTTCCACATCCCCGCCCAGCGCGTGCTGCGCTCCGAGCAGGTGCTGCGCGGCATGGGCGCGCATGTCACCACAAAGCTCTACCCGCATCTCGGCCACACCGTAAACGACGACGAGATCGACGCGGTGAACACGATGCTTGCACGAGGCTGACGAGGCGCTTGACGCCATCACCCTTTCACATACGAGAATTTCTCAGCCACCTTGCCATCACGCACGCGCATCACATCCACGCCGCGAATGTGGCCGTCGCTCGACCAGTGATAGACCCAGCGCACCACAGCGCGGTCGCCGGCGGTGAAGATCTCCTCGCTCACAAAACGGGCTGCCGGCGCCTCTGCAAAGAACTTCATCCAATAGCCTCGCACGGCTATCGCGCCCACAAACGCCTCGCCATCGGGAGAAGGCGAGGTGTTTTCGAAGCGGCAATCTGCCGTCATCAGCGCCATGACTGCGTCCACGTCATGCCGGTTGAATGCCTCGTTGAATGCCTCAACCACAGCCAGCGTCGCACGCTCCTGCTCACCCATATCGTCTCCTGTAGGCCAAAACAATAGGCTCCGCCTTGCATGCGGAGCCTGATTGTTACAGTGGAATGTTGCCGTGTTTCTTCGGTGGATTGCTGTCACGCTTGCTCTTCAGCATGTGCAGCGCGTTGATCAGGCGCGGGCGCGTGTCGTGCGGCTCGATGATGTCATCGATGAAGCCACGCTGCGCCGCAACATACGGGTTGGTCACCTCATCTTGATAGTGCTTCACCAGTTCAGCTTTCCTGGCGGCAGGATCGCTCGCGCCGTTGATGTCGCGCCGGTAGACGAGGTTTACCGCGCCCTCTGCGCCCATCACCGCCAGCTCTGCGCTCGGCCAGGCCAGCACCAGATCGCCGCGCGTGGCGCGCGGGCTGAGCACACAATACGCGCCGCCATACGCTTTGCGCGTGACGACGCAGATCTTCGGCACGGTTGCTTCGCAATACGCATACAGCAGCTTGGCGCCGCTACGAATGATGCCGCCATGCTCCTGCCCCACGCCCGGCAAAAAGCCTGGCACGTCTTCGAAGGTGATGATCGGGATGTTGAAGCAATCGCAGAAGCGCACGAAGCGGCCGGCCTTTTCACTCGCGTTGATGTCGAGCACGCCGGCCAGCACCGCCGGCTGATTCGCCACGATGCCGACGGATTGCCCGCCCAGCCGCGCGAAGCCGATGATGATGTTGGTGGCGTAATGCTCCTGAATCTCGAAGAACTGGCCGTCGTCGACGATCTTCTCGATCACCTCTTTCATGTCATACGGCTTGTTCGGGTTGTCCGGCACAATTGAATCGAGCGCGTCGTCGGTGCGGAGCGGGTCGTCCTTGCTCTTCAACGCCGGCGGCTCCTCCATGTTGTTGCTCGGCAGATAGCTCATCAACATGCGGATGAGATACAGGCAATCGCCCTCGCTATCCACCGCAAAATGCGCCACGCCGCTGGTGGTGTTGTGCACTGTCGCGCCGCCCAACTGCTCGAAGGTCACATCCTCGTGCGTCACCGTTTTCACCACGTCCGGCCCGGTCAGGAACATGTGGCTGGTGTTCTTCACCATGAAGATGAAGTCGGTCAGCGCTGGAGAATACACGGCTCCGCCGGCGCACGGCCCCATGATCGCGCTGATCTGCGGGATCACGCCGCTCGCCATTGTGTTGCGCAGAAAAATGTCGCTGTAGCCGACAAGCGACATCAAGCCCTCCTGAATGCGCGCGCCGCCGCTATCGTTGATGCCGATGATTGGCGCGCCGTTCTTCAGCGCCATCTCCTGCACTTTGGTGATCTTCGCTGCGTGCGCCGAGCCAAGGCTGCCGCCAACCACCGTGAAGTCCTGCGAGAACACATAGACCAGCCGGCCCTCGATCGTGCCCCAGCCGGTCACCACGCCGTCGGTCAGCAGATGCTGGTTGGCCATGCCGATGCCGCTCGGGCGATTGGTGACGAAGGCATCAATCTCGCGAAACGAGCCGGGGTCGAGCAGGAGATCCAGACGGTCACGGGCAGTGAGCCGGCCCTTGGCGCGGTGCGCCTTGATCTTGTCTTCGCCGCCACCCAGTTGGGATTGCGCGCGCAGGTCACGCAGCTTCTTCAGACGGGGATCGGTTGTGTCAGCCATGCTTGGACTTGAGTTTTGAGAATGGAGATTAAGAATTGGCAACTGGCAAGCGGCAATTCATGATGCGTCAATCAGCCAATGACAAACAGCCAATTACGAATTTTTAATTACTGCTTGCGTCGAACCCAGAGCGCTGCGCCCGAAACAATCACGATCGAAAGCGCGCTCAACAGCGCAGCGAAGCCGGCGCGCGCGACTGCCTCAGACGACCTTGCAAACACAAGGTAATTCAGCCACAGATTGGCCTGATACAGCACAATAGCTGAGATGGTAACACGCGCCGCCCACCTGCGCGAACGCGCAAACCCAAACGCGCATGTCGCAAAGACTGCTGCCCATGCCAGGCTGATCACAAAAAGATACGCCGGCGGCTCCGCAACCGGCACATCGCCCAGCGCCAACTGCTGCAGGGCGAGGGCGGCGCGCGCAAGGTTGGCGAACGCGAACAAAACAAGCGTCGCTATCAGCAGGCGCCTCATCGTATGAGCGCGGCAATCCGCTCAGCCACTATGGGCGCCCACGCCAGCCCAAACGGCCCCAACCCCAGCGCGTACGTCACGTTGCCTTCGCCGGCCAGCTGCCCCACCAACGGCGCGCCATCATCCGTCACCGTGGTCACGCCCGCGCGCCACTCTGCAGCCTGCTGGCTGAGATCGCCATCCAGCCGGCGCAAAAATGCGCGCAGCATGAAATATGGGTCAGTCTCTGTCTCCTGCCACGACCATGCAGCCGCCTTGATCCTAGATTCACGCGCCGGCGCCAACATCAAGCCGGCATCGTTTACGAGGATGGGCAATGCGTGAAGGATCGATTGTGCCGCGCCATTCAGCGGATGCGACGTGAATGTCATGCCGCGCGCAATGCGCACCGATTCAGACAAATAGGGCGATAGCAGGCCGGCGTAAGCATTGGTGGCCAGCACCACGCGCCGCGCATGAACGGTGTACCCACGTCCCATCACCACTGTGCCATCATGGATGAATTGCAGATCGAAGACCTCGACCTCCTGCCGCACGATGATGTTGGGGTGCTGCAACAGCCGCATCAACAGCAAATCGAGATCGACCAGTGCGCTATCGTGCGCCAGCAACCCGCCGGCAAAACCTTGCGGCAGACGGCTGGCATCGGCGATCCATTCGAGCTGAGACGCGTTATGCGCACTGGCCACTTCGCGCAGCGCGGCCTCACGTTCAGGCGATGTGGCAAGGTGCAGCGCTGGGGTCGTATGCAACAGCACGCCGCGCCGTTGCGCCAGTTGCTTGAGCAGCGCCAGGCCATGCGCGGTTTCAGTCACGTGCGCTTCACGCGGGTCGAGCGTGGCAATGCCCATCGCGCGTCGAGTTGCACCGCCACCTACGCTCGTCGCATCCAGCAGCGCCACTTTCATGCCGGCTTCCGCCAGGGTGGCGGCGATCACTGCGCCCGTCACGCCGGCGCCGATGATGAGGACGTCCTTGTCTGCGTTGCTCATGCGATGTGCGGTGCATTATCGTGCAATTGCGCAAAACCAGAATGGGAAAAGCAGTCCAAGCCGATCTGCTTTCACGGCAAGGGTTTGGGCGAGAAGCGAAAGATGTGGGTGGCCGAGGGGCTATTCAACTGCGAGAAGCCAAGCGATTGGTAGAACAGCGCGCCCTCAGTGGTGTTGGTGCGCAAGTGCAACTCGCTGAATGCCTCGAAAGCCGCAGACAGGATCGTCATCAGCAGCGCGCGGCCGGCGCCCTGCCGGCGCTGCGCGTCCATCACATACACATGCCGCACGCGCCCCACGCCAGGGTCATTGGCATAGGGATCGATGTTCAAGCCGCCAATGCCGGCGAACACATCCCTGTTGCGCACGATGAAAAGCGCCTCGCCACGCTTGTCGAAGCGATTGCGACCACTCGCAAATTCGTCGAGCAGCCGGCCTGCAAATTCAAAGCCTTGCGTGGTCGCCTCATCGCGCAGCGGCTGCAATTCGCGCAATGGCAACTCAGTCACGCGCTCAACGCGCAGACCATGCTGTGGCAGAAATTCCATCAGCCAGTTATCGCGCCATTCACCCTCGTGCAATTCGCTGCGCGGCATCAACATGCGCTTCACGAAGCCAGCTTTTTCGTAGCTACGCACGGCGCGAAGGTTCCACGCTTCAGGGTCGATGGTGACGCGGTCAGCAAAGCCCCGTGCCAGCAAGTGCTCCGCGCCGGCGCGCACCAGCCGAGCACCGATGCCGCGATTCCACAGCGCCGGCTCGCCGATGTACAGATCCATGCCCCACACGCGCTCATGCACTGGGAAGCCAAATTCACCGCGATCCATCGGGCAGAATTGGATGTATCCGATGGATTCACCTGCAAGGGAAAAGATGCAGCGATGGTCAGGGGTGTCCTCGGCGAAGACTTCGCGCATCCTCGCCTCGTCGCTTGCATCATCACGCCCACCGAAATACCTCAGCACGCGTGGGTCGCTCATCCACTTCGCCACAAGCGGCAGATCGGCCTCATGCCAGGGTCGAACGGTGATGTCGCCGGCGGTGAATTCCATGGTTGCCCAGTGCGCATCAAAAAACCGACTTTCTCGCAAGTCGGTTTTTGATCATGGGTTCACTTCTTTGGATCAGGCGCTTCGGTGCGATATTCCATCTCATCGTCGCGGTCTTCGGCCTGCGATGAGCCGAGCCACTTCAACACCGCTTCGGCATGACCTTCGGGCTTCACCTTCTCCCACACCTGTTCGATCTGGCCGTTGCGGGCGACGACGAAGGTGCTGCGCTGGATGCCCATGTACTTCTTGCCGTAGTTGCTCTTTTCCACCCAGCAACCCATCGCTTCGATGAACGCATGGTCAGGGTCGGACAGCAGCGTGAAATTCAAATCGTGCTTTCTGGCAAACTTCCCGTGCGATTTGACGTCGTCGGCGCTGATGCCATACACCGGCACGTTGATCTGCTCGAACTTCGGGAGGTTGTCGCGAAACTCGCACGCCTCGACGGTGCATCCAGGCGTGTCGTCGCGTGGGTAGAAATACAGCACGAAGCGCCGGCCCAGCAAGTCCTTCAATGACACCGGCCCATGCTCAGAATCCAGCGAAAACTCAGGAATAAAATCGCCTACTTTCAACATGGCAACACCTTAACCCCTGAACATGTGACGCACATTAAAGTTGCATCACGCGCCGGCATCGCTATTCGCCCAATTCTGTGCTCGCCGGCGGCAAGGGAATCGCAATCTCATTCAATTCGTCCTGCGCGTTGCGCGCTTTGTCAGCCTCTTTCTGTGCCTTGCGGGCGGTGCGCTGCTCCCGCAGTGCATCCCGTTTTTGCACAAGTCTGCCAGCCATCTCGCGGCCACGCTCCAGCGCCTTGTCGTACATGGCTTTCAGTCCATCACGCGTGATCGCCTCGCCATTTGCCGCATAGAGATACACCGCCTCGCCCACGGCCAGAGTGCCGGCGAAGGCCACGGTCACCTTTGGCAAAATGCCCAGCCCCGGCAGCAGTCCAATCAGGCTGCGCGCCGCCTGCCGCAACACAAAGCCACCGCCAATGACGCCGGCGATCTCCGGCATCACACTCTTGAAGTCGCTCTGCATGCCCATCGCCAGCGCAATCTTGTAAGCCATCACCGCCTGATTCTTGGTCAGGATGACCGTGTCGGCAACGGTGAGCGGCAGACCGGTGACGGGGTTGATTTCAAGGATGCCGGTGCCGAGGCTATAGGCCGCATTGGCAACTGCCACATCTTCGATCAGCGCCTTGACCACCGGTTCGCGGAACGCCGGCAGATAGCGCGCCAACGCCAATTCGTCAATGGCGCGCCTTTGCCGCACAGCCTGCGTGATCTGCTTCAGCGCAACCACCTCGTCCAGCGTGCCATCGACAAGCGGCAAGGTGATGGCATTCTGTGGCGGCATGATCTCTCGCGTTGGTGGCGGCAGCGGTGTTGTGGGCGTTTGCTGCTCCTGCAAATAGCACAGCAGCGCCGGCACGCCGGCTGCAATCAACGCATTCTGCACGCGCAACTCCTCAATGTTGTTTGCATCGGCGCGCGTGATGATGAAGACAAAATTTGCGCGCGCCAGTTGCGCGTCTGCACTCAGCGGCAGGCTGATGGAAGCGCGATACGCCGGCAATTCATGCTGACGCGGGCCGCGATACATCAGTGCGGAGAGATAGTCGGCGAAGGCGGTGTCGCGGCTGGCAAAGGCGATGACGAAGGGTGTCTCTGCGGCATCGCGCATGGGCCGCACGTCCACTTCCTTGATGACGTTAAAGATGGAGCCGACTGAACCGAGTGAGGCGAGCGCACTGAATGGCGATTTTGCCATGGGAAAAAGAAATTAGAGATTGACAACTAGAGATTTGCATCGCACCGCGCGCCAATCTCCAACTGCCAATCTCCAATCACCTGTCATCTTAAGACGGCTTTGTCTCGCTGTCCGCCGGCTTGGTCGTAGTTGCTGGGGGCGTGGCGTCCGACTTCTTCTCGTCACCTTCCAGACCCTTGCGAAACTCGCGAATGCTCTTGCCAAGTTCGCCGCCGATCTTGCCGATGCGGCCCACGCCGAACAGCAGAATGACGACAACCAGAATGATGATGATCTCGAGTGGCCCAATTGTTGGCATGACCTTAATTCTCCTTGCTTGCTGATTATTGGATTACGCGCATGATACCTTGCGAACCATGCGTCGGGCTATGTGCGCTTGCGCGCGATGGGTGTTGCGCACCCGCTGAAAATTGGCTTCACTCCCTTCGATACCGTGCTTCCTCCGTCAGGCAAATAGCACCCTTACATCCACTTCATCCGCAAACAGGTTCTTTGTTCCGTTACCGCGCAGGGCAAATGACTCGCCGGCGCAGGGAGATTATATCCACGCCGCATGCTGCTGACCGCAGGCGTTTGGCAGCCGCCCCTACAAAGCAATCGCTGTTGCAACAGCGAGCAGGCACAGCGCGACAAGCGCGAAGCGATTACCTGCCGGCTTCAGCAGCGCAACCGTGGCCCACGCAACACCCATCACCGCCGCAGCCGCCGGCTCGCGCAACAGCACAAACGCGACTATCGCCAGCGCGCTGCCGGCATGTAGCAGCACAGCGCCGCCAACCATCATCGCCATCAACGCCGGCCCCATCACCAGACCCGCCAGCGCCAGCGTCCATGCTGCCGGCGCCAACGCCAACAAGCCCAGCGCAAACGGCAGCCCGATGGCGACCAACCCTTCGGCCCACGCGGCCGGCTGGCCGTTGCCCCCGCACAGCGCCAGCGCAATCTGCATCGCAATCAACATGCCAACGGAAAGCAGCATTGCCGGCGCGCCAAGCGCAATCATCAGCGCCAGCATCACCATGCCAGCTGCCAGCGCCATGCCCAGTTGCACGCCATGATGTGGCCAAAGCCATTCGCGCAACCATGCCCCAAACTGGCCGAGGTCGTTGCTCACTTTGTCGGCATCCGAGCCGGCTTGGGTGTAGGGCAAACGCCGCGCTGGCAAGCTACGCGACCAGGCGCGCCAAGCTGCGCGCGCTGGCTGCCAGTTTGTCCTCGCCAGCAGCGACCACAACACCTGCCAGGCGCCGGCCAGCACGAGCGCCATCACCACGAGTTGCCAGCCACCCTGCAACAGCGCTCCGCCAGCCACTGCACCGCACAGCGCAGCAATGGTCGCGAGCGAAAAACGCGAAGGGGAAAAAGCAAGAAGGGGAGAAAGCGGGTGGTCGCTTTCTCCTGGTTGTAGCGTTGCTGTAGTGCGCGGCGTCTCAGCCAAAGTCAAGGTGAAACCGTCGGCACAGCCGTGGGCGCCGGCGTCTTGCCGTTCAACAAGAAATCGATCGCCGCCTCAAGCTGCGGGTCCTTGCCGGCCTGTGCGTCTTCGGATGAATTCATCACTGTGTAATCCGGCGTGATGCCGACCCCGTGAATCGCGCGATCCTTCGGCGTGAACCAGCGCTCAATCGTGATGCGCAGTTGACCGCCATTCGACAGCATCTGCGGCGATTGCACCGAGCCTTTGCCGTAGGTTTTGTCGCCGATCAAAGTGGCGCGGCCATAGTCTTGCAACGCGCCGGCGACGATCTCCGCCGCGCTGGCCGAGCCGCCATTCACCAGCACCACGAGCGGGATCTCCTGCGCGATACCAGCATCGGTTGTTTCGGTGACTTTCTTGTTGCCCTTGAAGTCGCGCTCGATCACAAATGCGCCCTTCTTCAGGAAGATGTCGCCGACGTCGAGCGCCTGCGTGAGCAGGCCGCCCGGGTTGTCGCGCAAGTCGAAGATGAGCGCCTTTGGATTCTTTGCCAGAATGGCCTTGATATCCTTCTTCAACTGCTCGCCGGCGGGCTGGCTGAAGTCGAACAAGCTGATGTAGCCAATCGAGCCGTCGCCAACCATCTTGCTGGTGACGAGCGGGATATCGATGCGATCGCGCACAAGTGTCAGTTCGAAGGCGCGCGGCTGATCGGCGCGGCGCACCTTCAGCTTCACCTCGCTGCCGCGCGGTCCGCGCACCAGCGCTGCCACCTCAGTGGTGTTCAGCCCCAGCACAGAGGCGCCGTTGACCGACTCGATGATGTCGCCGGGCAGCACGCCACCCCTTTCCGCCGGCGTGCCGGGGAAGGTGCGCACAATCTGGATGCTGCCGCCGTTGATCTGCTTCAACGTCGCGCCAATGCCATCGAACGAGCCGGTGATGTCGTCATTCAAAATCTTAGCAAAGCGCGGCTCGACGTATTGTGTGAACTCATCACCGAGCGCGTTGACCATGCCCTTGATGGCGCCATCGGTCAGTTGGTCGCTGTTGGGAAATTCCCCATACCATTGCTCGCGCAGCCGGCGCGTGACATCGTTCATCAGCGTGAGATTGAGCTGGGTGCCTTGCTCGGCAGCACTGCCGACCACGCCGCTGTTCACGCCGGCTTGCAGCGTGCTGAACGGCGATGCGCCGGTGAACAACGGGCTGCCAGGCCGCGCAAACACCACGCCGACGGTGATGCCCAAAATGAAGATCAACGCGCCGATAAACATGCCCAGCATGCCCAGCGCAACATTCCTTGCTGCGCCATGCGCAGCCTTGTCGTTCTTTTCCATCGATATTTTCTACCTCATCGCATCGCGCAGCACCTCGACCGCGCGTTGCAGCTGCGCCTCAGCATCGCCGGCTGCCGGCACATCCGGCGTCAGCCCCACGCCATCCAGCGCGCGCTTGTTCGGCGTAAACCACTTGGCTGTGGTCACGCGCACTGCCGAGCCATCGCTGAGCTCAAAGATCAACTGCACCGAACCCTTGCCATAGCTCCTTTCGCCCACAAGTGAGCCACGTTTATAGTCTTGAATCGCGCCGGCCACAATCTCGGATGCGCTGGCCGAATTGTTGTTGATCAGCACAACAACCGGCTTGTCGGCGGTCAAATCGGCCATGCCGGCTTTTACGTTAAAGGCGATCTCGCTGCCGTCGCGCTTCTTCTCAAAGGCCACCACGCCATCGCCCATAAACTGGCTGGTCACATCCACCGCCGCCGAGAGCAGGCCGCCGCCATTGTCGCGCAGGTCGATGAGATAGCCGTCAACATTCGCGGCATGCAACGACTTGACGGCGTCCTGCATCTCCTGGCCAGTGCGCTCGGTAAAACTGTTGATATGCAGATAGCCAATCGACGCATCTTTGCCGGCGACGGTGGTCGTGATGATGCGCGACTCGACCGACGGCACTGGAATGATGGCGCGGGTGATAGTGAATGCCAATCTCTCGTTGCCGCGCTGCACTTCGATCGTGACCTGCGTGCCTGGCTCACCGCGAATGCGCGCCACCTCTTCAAAGGCGGTGTCCTTCACCAGCGCCACGCCGTCGATGCCGACGAGGATGTCGCCCTCTTTCACGCCGGCCTTGGCTGCCGGCCCATCCTCGCGCGGCGACAGCACAATCTCGCCCTTGTCGTTGCGGCCGAGGGTCACGCCGATGCCGCCGAACTGCCCGCGCATGTGATCGCGTTCGATGCTGCGGGTTTGCGGCTCGCTAAAAAGGGTGAAGCGGTCATCCAGCGTCGCCAATGCGCCGCGAATGGCGCCATACTCGCGCACCGTATCGCTGGGGACAACACCGACGAAGCTCTCCTCGACATGCTGCCACGCTTCATCGAACAGGTCGCGCGAGGAAGTTGTGCGCGCGGTTGGCAAGCTGGCCGGCACGAAGGTGCGCGCCAAGAAGCCGGCGCCGAACATCAGCCCGCTCCATAGCACAATCACCACAGCCACCAGCGTTTTTTCAAGCCGCGTCATCGCCGGCGAAGGATGCCACAATCAACCAAGAGTTTGATGAGAGCAACTTGATGCGCGCGCAAACGCGTTGTTAAGAAAACGCCACACCATCGATTCACCGCCGGCGACGCCAGCGCAGCCACGCGCCCAACGCTGCCGCCATCGGCATCGCCGCCACGACGCACGCGATGCCAACCAGCAGCGCTTCACTCGGCCCGATCATCACAAACCGGTCGGCAAATCGATGAAGACGGTTTGCAGACCGAACTGCTTTTCCAGATGCCGCGCCAGCGCCTTCACGCCAACGGTCTCGGTGTTGTAGTGGCCGCCATAGATCACGTGGATCGGGCGCTCGGCAACCTGTTGGTGCCAGGTGTGGCTGGTCTCGCCGGTGATGAGCGTGTCGGCGCCGGCGGCAATGGCGTCATCGATCAACGTCACGCCGAAGCCGCTGCACACCGCCACGCGCCGCGCACTTCCCTCTCCCGTTGCGAGAGGGGCCAGGGGTGAGGGCTGCACGCGGTTGCCCCGTCCAATCTGCGCTTCCAACCGCGTGTTCAACTCGCTGAGCGGTGTTGACGCCGGCAGATTTCCGATGAAGCCGATGGTTGTGCCTTTGTAGTCGCCCCACGGCTGGATACCTTGCAATCCGGCGATGCGCGCCAGTTCAATGTTGTTGCCCACCTCAGGATGCGCATCCAATGGGATGTGAGACGCGTACAAGCCGCAGCCGGCGCAAATTAAGGTCTTCACGCGCTCGAAGTGCGGGCCGGTGAGTTGAATGTGTTCCGACCAGAACAGGCCATGATGTGTGATGAGCAATTGCGCGCGCTCGGCAACCGCGCCTTGAAATGAGGCCAGGCAGGCATCGACGGCGAAGGCGACGCGGGTGACGTCATCGCCGGCGGGTTGCACCTGCAAGCCATTGTTGCTCCTGTCGGCATAGCGACT
>JBDHWI010000046.1:0-25306 GCA_039810125.1 Thermoflexales bacterium
CCCTGCATCAACGGCGCCGCCTTCGTGGCTGACCTCAACCTCGACGACAAAAACATGACGGCGCCGCCGGTGATGTCACCCGGCCAGAAATTCCGCAAGGGCTGGCGCATGCGCAACAGCGGCACCTGCGCGTGGGATCCCAAATTCACACTGGCATACACTTACGGCAATCGTTCCGAGTCAAACATGGGCGGCACAGCGGTGGCGATTGGCAAGGCCGTGCAGCCTGGTGAGACCGCCGATATCTACGTCGATCTTGTCGCACCGAGGTCTTATGGCGTGTTCCAAGGCTTCTGGACGATGCGCGATTTGAACAATGTGCGATTTGGTGAGACGACGTGGGTCGGTATTCAGGTGCCGAACCCGAACCCGCCACCGACGCCGACAACACCGCCGGCGCCGCCACGCCCGCAGCCGCCGCCGGATCAGAACCAGAATATGACCGGCCCGAATCTGCGCGCCGACTCACAGTGGATCACCGCCGGCCAATGCACCACCATTCGCTGGGATGTGGGCAATGTCAACGCCGTGTTCTTTGTGGATGGCGGAAACGTGCAGGGCGTGGGTGGCAGCGACTCGCGCACTATCTGCCCGCGCCAGACCACGACCTATGTGCTGCGTGTAACACGCCGCGACAACGTGGTGCAGGACTTCCCGATCGTCATCAATGTGCAGCCGGTGGCCGGCACGGTCAACTTCTGGGCTGATACCTACAACCTCTCGCCCGGCCAATGCACCAACTTGCATTGGGATGTGCAGAACGTGCAGGCCGTGTTCTTGAATGAGCAGGGTGTCGGCGGCCAGGGCTCGCAGCAGGTCTGCCCAGGTCAAACCCAGACTTGGACGCTGCGCGTGGTGATGCGCGACGGCAGCCAGCAGTCACGTCAGATAACCATTGCTGTGGGTGGCAACCCCGGCAATCCGACGCCGATTCCGTAGAGTGCAATCGCTGAAATGAAAAAGAACACGCCTCAATTCGAGGCGTGTTCTTTTTTGGTTGCGTTGCCGGCGCTGCATCAAAGCTTGGGATTCTTGGTGAGTTTGTAGCTGTCGCCGATCTGATCCATCTTGCTCTTGATGGCATCGAGTGACGAGACTGGCACGGCGATGCGAAGATAAGCCAGCGCGCCTGGCGCCTTGTCCACATACAAAACGGCAACCATTGGGATGGTATCGTCGCCGATTTCAAGGTCGAAGGTGGCAGAGGCCTTGGCGGAAGCGCCGGCGGCTTCAGATGCGCTTACCTGCAAGTTGGGCTGCTTGCCGTAGGAATCTTCGACATACGCCTCGACGAGCTTTTGCAAATCTGTCGGCTTATAGGTCTTCGTGTCCTTGTAGACCTCGACGACCAGTTCGGCCTTGCCATCTGGCTGTATAAAGCCAACGACGGATCGGCCGGCTTTGCTCTGGTCTTTGATCTCCCAACCGTCCGGCGCGAGAATCTGGAACGCCCCCTTTTTGTCTTTGAAGAGCGAGAGTTCGCCGATGAGGTCATCGCCGGCGCCGGATTGCAGCGCATCGGGATTGACCTTGTAGCTGTTCAACACCTCGTAGGCCTGCTCGCGGATATCTTCGTATTGATCCTTTGGCGCGATGAACACCAGTGTGCTGGCGATGGAATCATTCAGAAAGGCGTAGGCATCGCCATACATGGTATAGGCCTTGCCGCCGGCATTTGAGCTGAAGCTGAAGCCCATGCCCATGTCGCCATTCTTCATCTTCTTCGGATCTTCGGCCTGATATTTCTTCAGTCTCCCGAACTGATCTTCGACGTAGGTTTGCAGCAGTTGACCAATTGCATCATCGTCGGGGTTGTCGGCCAGCACCACCGCGCGGGCGATGATGGCTGAGTTCTTGCTCGGGTCGAGAAAGTAGATCACCGATTCATCTTCGTTGCTGCCATCCTGCGCGCTCCAGTTTTCAGGCATCATGATGCTGAAGATGCCGCTGGGATGCGTGAATTCCTGAAGTTCGCCAAACGTCACCTTCCTGGAGATGGCCGGGTTGATGAGTTGATAGGCGTTATTGCTTTTGGCTTTGGGCAAGGGCGTGGCGGTGGGCGGTGGGTTGCTTGCCGCGGCGGCAGGGGTGGCATTCAGGCTTGTTGCAAGGGCCAAAACGCCGGCGATGAGAAGGTAGTGTTTCATTGCGGGTCGTTCTCCAGTGCATTGCGCAGGGCTGCAGCGATGAGGCGTGGTTGATGCACAGAACGATTGTCGCAAATTCAGCGTCTGGCTGCGCTGGACTTTTGGTGCATCATGTGTGGCTGCCACGATGCAATGAATCTGCGAAAGGCGAGAAAATACAATTCGATTGCATGCCGGCGCGCCGCGCCTCAGGATCGCTGCCGCGCTTGCTCCGCCGGCGTGAAGATCAAGCGCGCGCTGCGATCGTAGGTGAAATACGAGTACACCCACGAGACGAACACCGTCAGCCGGTTGTGGAAGCCAATCAAAAAGAAGAGGTGCAGAAACAGCCACATGATCCAGCCGATAAAGCCCTTGAACTTCCAGCCGTTGGGGAACTGCGCGACGCCGGCGCTGCGGCCAATCGTCGCCATGAAGCCAGGATCCTTGTAGACCATCGGCTCGGTGGGCTCGTTGCGCATTAATCTCGCGATCTGCCTCGCGACGTGTGTGCCACCTTGCAGCGCAGACTGCGCTAATTGCGGGTGCGGAGAGCCGTCAGGATTCTTGCCCAGCGCCAGATCGCCGATCACAAAGGCGAAGGGCTTGTGCGGAATGCTGAGGTCAGGGTTGACGATGATGCGGCCGCCGCGACCCTGCTCCACGCTCAGTTTGCCGGCAATGGGATGCGCCTTTACGCCGGCGCCCCAAACCACCGTGCAGGTTGGGATGATCTCGCCGGACTTGAGATGAACGGCGTCTGGCGTCACCTTGGTCACTGCCGTGTTCAAACGCACCTCCACGCCACGCCTGACCAGCACGTCCAGCGCGTGCTTTTGCAACGCTGGATCGAAGGGCGCTAGCAATCTGTCGAGCGCCTCCAGCAAGACCACGCGGCTGCGCGAGACATCGAGGCGCGGAAAATCCTTGCGCAGCACGCGATCGATCCATTCGACCATCGCGCCGGCCATCTCCACGCCGGTCGGCCCGCCACCGACGATCACGAATGTCAGCGCGCCCTGGTCGATCCGCGCGGGGTCGGCATCGGCCATCTCAAACTGGCGCATGATATGGCTGCGCAGCGCCACCGCCTCCTCGATGCTTTTCAGGCCGAAGGCGTGCTGCGCCACGCCCTCGATGCCAAAGTCGTTGGTGACGGCGCCAGCGGCGAACAGGATGTAGTCGAAGGGAATTGGCTCGCAACGATCGACGAGCAACTGCTTGTTGTCCCAATCCACACCCTGCGCCTCGGCCATGCGAAAGGCGACGTTGCGCTCGCGCTGGAACATGCCGCGCACGCTGTGAGCGATGGCTTCGGTGTCGAGCGCAGCTGTTGCCACCTGGTACAGCAGCGGTTGAAAGGTGTGATAGTTGCGCGCGTCGACCAGCGTCACATCCACCGGCAGCCGGCTCAACTGATGCGCTGCGCGCAACCCGCCAAAGCCGGCGCCCACGATCACGACTTTCGGTCTGTTCCTCTCGTGTTCCATGCCGAAAATCATCTCGCTTCAACGTTAGTATTTGAGTGGAAATCGCCTTGAAGGTGACCCAACTGTTCAGGGCGCTTGTTTGCCGTAAAGCTAAATCGCTTGTCCTTTGAACTGGCTGATGTAGAGATGGTGATAAAAGCCGCGTTTGTCCAGCAATTGCTGGTGCGTGCCTTGCTCCACGATCTCGCCGTTGTTGATCACCAGCACCCGATTTGCATCGCGGATTGTGCTGAGGCGGTGCGCAATCACGAAGCTCGTCCGGCCCTCCATCAGCCGCAGCAGTGATTTCTGGATGCGCGCTTCGGTGCGTGTATCCACGCTGCTCGTCGCCTCATCCAGAATCAGGATGGCCGGGTCGGCCAGGATGGCGCGCGCGATGGCCAGCAATTGGCGCTGCCCCTGGCTCAGGTTGCTGGCGCGCTCTGAGAGCAAAGTCTGGTAGCCGTCGGGCAGCAGATGAATGAAGTGATCGGCGTCTGCGAGCCGCGCTGCCTCCATCACCTCCTCGTCGGTCGCGTCCAGCCGGCCATAGCGGATGTTCTCCATCACCGTGTTGCTGAACAGATAGGTGTCTTGCAGCACCAGGCCGAGCTTGCGGCGCAGGTCATCCTTCCTCATGTCGCGGATGTCGCGCCCGTCGATTGTGATTTCGCCGGCGTCGATTTCATAGAAGCGGGTGAGCAGGTTGATGATGGTAGTCTTGCCGGCGCCCGTCGGCCCGACCAGCGCAAAGGTCTCGCCGGCCTTTGCCTCCAGCGTCATATCCTTCAGCACCGGCACGCCGGGCTTGTACGAAAATTGCACTGCGTCGAACTTCACGTGTCCGTGCATGTTCTGGATCGATGCAGCATTCGGCGCATCGACTTCCGCCGACGTGTCCAGCACCTCGAACACGCGCTCTGCGCCAGCCAGAGCGGCCTGCAGCGTGTTGTAGAGCATCGACAACTGGCGCAGCGGGCCGATGAAGTTCTGGCTGTAGTTGATGAAGGTGGCGATGACGCCGACAGTGACCAGCCCCTGCAGCGCGAGGACGCTGCCGAGGCCAGCCAGCACAATCACGAACAAGTTGCCCAGCACGCCGGTGAGCGGCATCAGCAGCAGGGCGTAGGTATTGGCATACACGCCGGCCTCATATACGGCCTGATTGCTCTCGCGAAATTGCGCGATCACCGCGCTGCTGCGCCGAAAGGCCTTCACCACTCGCTGCCCGCTGATGCTCTCCTCCATCACGCCGTTGAGCATGCCGAGGTCTTTTTGCAGGCGTTGAAAGCCGCGCCGCGTGTATTTCGCCACGAAGGTGGTGAACCACAACATGATCGGCACGACCAGCAGTGACGCCAGCGCTAGCCACCAATCCAGCACGAACATGGCGATGAGGATGCCGGCCATCGACAGCACGCTGGCGATGAGCGAGGTAATGTTCTGTGAGACAGCCTGGTTGATTGCGTCGATGTCGTTGGTCAGCCGGCTCATGAGCTCGCCGGCGGGGCGCTGATCGAAGAATGACAGCGGCAGCCGCTGCAAATGGGTGAACAGATGCGTGCGCATGGCCTTCAGCGCGCGCTGCGAGATGCCGGCCATCAGCCAGCTCGACAGCAGCGTGAACGTGTTGACCGCGACAAATGCCGCCAGCATGATCAGCGCGATGCGCGCCAGTCCATCCACGCGCTTGGCGAGGATGAACTGATCGATAGCAACGCCCATGAGGTAGGGGCCGGCCAACCCCAACAGCGAATAGCCAATCACAAAGAGAAGCACGACCATCAGCTTGGCCTTGAACGGCGCAAAGAATGGCACCAACCGCAGCATCGTGCTGCGCGGATTCTTCGCCCGTTCGATCGGCCGGCCAAAACCAGGGCCGCGATGCATGGATGCGCGCGCCGGCGCTTCCTGCTGTCCGCCGCGTTGTGAGGATTGCATTGTCATGCCGCCACCTCTGCTTTGCCATTGCCCACCGCATCCAACTGCGGCCCGCCACCCAACTGCGATTCATAGATTTCCTGATAGATTGGGCTGCTTGCCAGCAACTCGCGGTGCGTGCCTTCGGCCACGATGCGTCCCTCATCGATCACGATGATTTTGTCGGCCTTTAGCACGGTGCTGATGCGTTGCGCCACCACGAAGGTGGTGCGCTGGTGGCGCGTCGCCTCCATCGCATCCTGGATTTTTGTCTCCGTCTCCACATCGACGGCGCTGGTGCTGTCATCAAGGATCAAAATCTCAGGCTGCATCAACAGCGCGCGGGCAATCGCCATGCGCTGTTTTTGCCCGCCAGACAGGTTTGCGCCGCGCTGCTCGATGTGCGTGTCGTAGCCTTTTGGCATGCGGCTGATGAATTCATGCGCCTGTGCGGCTTTTGCGGCGGCGATCACCTCGTCTTCACTCGCATCAGGCCGGCCATAGCGGATGTTGTCGCGCACGCTGCCGGAGAACAGGATCGACTCCTGAGGCACGATGCCGACCTTTGCGAGCAGCGAATCTTGCGTGACCGCCTGCACATCTGCGCCAGCCACGCTCACCACGCCGGCGCTCGCGTTGTAGAAGCGTGGGATGAGATTTACCAGGGTCGACTTGCCGGCGCCGGTCGCGCCCAGGATCGCAATCGTCTTGCCTGGCTCAGCGCGCAGCAGAACATCAACCAGCGCCGCCTCGCTGCGATTGCCGTTGTAGTAGAAGGTCACATTTTCAAAGGCCACACGCGGCTGCGCCTCTGCCGGCAACACAACCGCTTCTGGCGCATCCTGCACCTCCGGCACAGTGTCGAACACCTCATCGATGCGCTTGGCCGAGGCGATGCCGGCCGCCCATACGTTCGACAGCATCGTCATCATGATCAGCGGCTGCATGGTGGTGAGCAGGTAGTTGACAAAGGCGACCACCTGGCCGACGGTGAGATCGCCATTGATGGCTTGCAAGCCGCCGGAGTAGATCACCACGATCATCCCGAAGTTGACGCACATGGTGAGCGCCGGCCCCATCGCCGACATGAAGCGCATCACGCGGATGGCGCGCTGGGCCAGGTCTTCATTCGAAGCCTCGAAACGCGCGCCCTCGAAGTCGTCGCGCACGTAGGCCTTCACCACGCGCACACCGGCGATGTTCTCCTGCAGCACGCTGTTCAGCCGGTCCAGTTTTTGCTGCACAGTCAGGAACAACGGCTCCATGCGCGCCACAAACACCACAATGATGATCGATGTCACAACCAGCAGCGGCAGCAGCGTCAGCGCCAGCCGCGAGTCGGTGGCAAACATCAGGATCAAGCTGCCGATCATCATCAGCGGCGCGCGCGTGCCGATGCGCAGCGTAATTTGCGTGAGCTGTTTGAGCGCGTTCACGTCGCTGGTCAGCCGCACGATCAACTGGCCGGTGTTCATGCGGTCGAGGTTGCCATGCGAGAAGGTTTGCAGCTTGAGGAAGAGCGCTTCGCGCAAGTCGCGCGCCACGCCCTCGCCGACGCGCACCGAGAAGATGTTGTTTGCAATGGCGATGAGGGTGGTAAGCGCCGAGACGACAAGCATGATGACGGCCGTCTGCGTCACCACTGCCATGTCGCTCTTGTTGATGCCCTGGTCGATGATGCGCTGGATCAGACGGGGGATCGACAGATCGAGAAAAACCATGACTGTGAGCGTGACCAGCGATAGCACAGCCAGCAGCCAGTAAGGCTTGATGAAATGAAAGAGCTTTCGGATGTGTGACATGGACGGGTTTATTGTGACGCAGAAGAACAAGACGAGCCAGTGATTGCGGTCACGTTGGGCAAATTCACGCCAGCGTGTCGCTTTCCTGCGATCTCCGCTCCGCCTGGTCGCAGATGTTTGGGTGGAGGGTGATCTGTGCAGGGATGATAACCATGCCGGCATGGTAGAGCCGCCGGCGCACAATGCAACTGAGCAGAAAACCCTTGGCGCGACCATTCATATCTGCAAATCTTGCAGACCTACATGAAATTCACTTTCAATGGCAGCATCCACAATCTCTATCGTTTTGAACTAGCCACTTGGCCGATACATCGGCGCATCACATCTCTACAATGGCGCGAAACGCTTGCCATGTTGCCGGCGCGATAGCGCATTGCCCGTGCCGGCGAGGTAGGTTGCACACATGCGTGATGCTGCGCAGGGAATTGTTTTTCATATCCAGCGCTTTTCGATCCATGACGGTCCGGGCATTCGCACGACCGTTTTTCTCAAGGGCTGTTCGCTGCATTGCTTCTGGTGCCATAACCCCGAAGGCATTCGCTCTGGCCCTGAGATCCAGTTGCATCCTGCCAAGTGCATCGATTGCAACGAGTGCGTTCGCGTTTGTCCAGAAGAGGCGCGTTTCATCCTCAATGGCGCGCGCGTGCTGGATCGCGACCGCTGCACTGCCTGTGGCTTGTGTGTGGAGCAGTGCTTCGCCGGCGCGATGACGCTGGCTGGCCGCGAGACTGGCGTCGATGCCGTGATAACCGAAGTGCTGCGCGACCGCGCCTTTTATGCGCAATCGGGCGGTGGCGTGACGCTCTCTGGTGGCGAGCCGATGCTGCAACCGGAATTTGCGCGCGAGATTCTGGCACGCTGCAAGGCTGAGGGGCTTCACACTGCCATTGAGACCGCCGGCAATTACCCCTGGAGCTTTGTCGAGCCGGCGCTCCCTTTCATCGATCTGGTGATGATGGACCTGAAGCAGATGGATGATGCCAAGCATCGCTGGGGCACCGGCGTGTCGAATGTGCGCCCGTTGGAGACGGCGCAGCATTTCGCGCGGACCGACAAGCCGATTTTGTTCCGCACGCCGGTCATCCCCACCGTGAATGACCGGGATGATGAGATTGCGGCAATCGCGGCGCATGTGCGGCAGTTGATCGAGCAGCGCAGACGCACTGGCAACTCTGCGCCCATCCGCTATGAATTGCTGCCGTTCCACCAATTGGCCGGCGACAAATACACCAGCCTCGGCCTCGACAATCGCGCCGCCAGCCTCAAGCCTCTCTCCAAGGCAAGAATGCACGAGTTGAATGTGATTGCGAACCTCGACCGGTTTTCGCTGGCCTGTCAGGCTTAGCGACGCACAGGAGTTATCTGATGGAAACACCTATCACCACAACGCACGCTGAACTGACCTTTGCCGAGCGTATCGACCTGCTGCGCGAGATCAAGTTGCAGCAGACCCGCGAAAAGCAGCAGGTGGTTGGTTCGATGGATCACGACGACTGGGCGCTGATTCTGCCGCCGGCGGAGAAGCGCAAGATCGTGCAAACCACCAGCACATCCGGTATGCCCATCACGGACGTGCTGCTCAAGGATTT
Organism: Thermoflexales bacterium; assembly: GCA_039810125.1. GTDB lineage: Bacteria > Chloroflexota > Anaerolineae > J036 > Brachytrichaceae > JBDHWI01. The sequence continues at coordinate 8,907 of JBDHWI010000046.1, forward strand.
CATGCCGGAGCCGAATCACCCCAGTGGCGGCTTCTTTGGGCCGCGGGCGGTTGGCGCCAATTTCCGCCGGCTGCTCGAAGTGCATCCAACCTATATCGACCCGATCAGCGCGCTTGCCGGCGGCTACATGGTCAACTTCAATTCGTATCGCAAGCCGGGCTGGAATCCCGATTTCGACTATGCGCACTTGCGCCCCGTGATTGAGAAGTATCAACTGCTACCCGGCATCGGCGCGAGCCAGCACTTCTGCCAGGATCTGGCGATTGGCTTGCAATTGGGATGGGATGGGTTGCTGGAGAAGATCCGCAAGAATCGCGCGCAGCATGGGCCGGAGAAGGCCGATTTCTACGCCGGCCTCGAAGATGTCGTGCTGGGGATGCAGGACTGGATTGGCCGCACCGCGCGGGCTGCCGAGCGGTTGAGCGGCACGGAAACTAATCCGCAGTTGCGTGAGAATCTTGAAGCGATGGCCGATGTCAACCGGCGCCTCGTGCATGCGCCGCCTTCGAACTTCCGCGAAGCGTGCCAGTGGATCCTGTGGTATCAGATTGCGGCGCGCATGTTCAACGGCAGTGGCTCGATGGGCGCGCTCGACAAGGTATTGCAGCCGTTTTACGACCGGGACATGCGCCTCGGTTTGCTGACCGAAGAGGAAGCCGAGTTCTTCATCGCATGCCTGCTGGTGCGCGACACGGCTTATTTGCAACTCGGCGGACCAGATGCAAACGGCAATGATGTGACGAGCGACCTGTCGTTCCTCATCCTCGAGGCGGCGCACAAGCTGCGCATCCCGGCCAACGTCGGCGTGTGCGTCGGCAAGGACGTGCCGGATCGGCTGCTCACGCGCGGCGTGGAGATTCTGTTTGAAGACAAGTGCGGCGTGCCAAAGTTCCTCGGCGTCGATGAAACGACGAAGGGCATCATGCGCAACGGTGTGCCGGCGGATGCTGCGCGGCTGCGTGCCTATTCCGGCTGCCACTGGTCGGCCATCCCCGGCCGCGAATACACGGTGAACGACTGCGTGCGGGTGAACTTCGCGGTGGTGTTCGATGTGGCCCTGCGCGAGATGATGGACGATTCGCAGGTGACGCCGAGCATGGAAGAACTGTGGTCGCGCTTTGAGAAGCATTTGCGGTTAGCCATCGATGGCATTGCAGCCAGCCTCGACTACCACATGGATCACATGCATCAGGTCTTTCCCGAATTGGTGCTCGATCTGCTGTGTCATGGCCCGATTGAAAGAGGCGAAGATGCCTCACATGGCGGTGTGGAGTTCTACAACCTGTGCCTGGACGGTTCAGCGCTGGCGACGGTGGCCGACTCGTTTGCGGCGATTGCGCAGCGCGTGGTGCAGGAAGGGCGCATGACGTGGCAGCAGTTGATGAGCCGGCTCGACAGCAACTGGGCTGGCGTCGATGGCGAGCGCGCGCGGCTGATGATGAAGAGCATCCCGCGCTACGGCAGCGGCGGTTCGCTGGCCGATGACTATGCGCTGCGCATCAGCCGCATGTTCACTGGCATGGTGAAGGCGAAGCCAACGCCGGCCGGCTTCAACATGGTGCCAGGGTTGTTCTCGTGGGCCAGCACATTGGCGATGGGCAAGACGCTCGGCGCAACGCCGAATGGCCGGCACAGCGGTGATCCCATCTCACATGGCTCGAATCCCGACCCCGGCTTCCGCAAGGACGGTGCGCCGACGGCTATGGCGGTGGCGATCGCCGGCGTGCAGCCTGGCTGGGGCAACACTGCGCCGATGCAGATGGAACTCGACCCGGGCATCACGAAGGACGAGGGCGGCGTGGATCTGGTGGCCAATCTCATTCGCACGCACTTCAACCTCGGCGGCACGCAGATCAACATGAACGTGATGGATGCGCGGAAGGTGCTGGAAGCGCACAAGGATCCTGAGAAGTATCCCGATCTTGTGGTGCGCGTGACCGGCTTCAGCGCCTACTTCGCCAGCCTGTCGCCAGAATTCCGCCAAGTCGTCGTTGACCGGCTGATTGCCGAGTGATTTCACCCCCTCCCCTCCACACAGAGGCAGGGCACATTGGCCTGCCTCTGTGTGTTTTTCATACTGGTCACAAGATTGCACGAAGCGCACTGCAACGCCACAATCCCAGCACCATGACTCCATCGAACTACATCGTGCCAGATGCCGGCGGGCCGGCGCTGTTTCTGATCTTCGCTGTGCCTTTCGTCGTCGGTCTGATGATCGTCATCGTGTTGTTGGAAGGCGTGCTGCTGCGCGTGATGAAGTGGCACACCTCGTGGTTGAACTGCATGTTGTATTCGTTGGCGGCGAATGCAGCGTCCACGGTCGCCGGCTGCGCGCTGGTCTTTGTAGTGCAGGCGTTCCTTGGCTCGACACTCGGCGCGGATCAATTGATGCTGCTGGTGTTGCCGCTGCTGGTTGCCTTTGTCATCACCGTGCTGGTGGAGTGGCTGGTCCTGGCAGCGTTGCTGCCGGCGAAGAAGCATGAGGCGTTCAAGCCGGCGCTGCTTATCAACATCGCCAGCTACGTCCTCATCTTTGCATCCATCGTGTTGGGCGGCTCGTTCCTCGCGTAGCAAGTCGATATGAAAACCCTCTCACGCCCCCTTCGCGCGCCGGCGCTGCTCGGCCTTGCGCATGGCGCAGCGGACGGCGCATCCGGTCTGCTGCTCGGTTTTCTGCCGTTGCACTTCAACCTGATGCAGGCCGGCGCGTTGGTCATGCTCTACAACCTGCTCGCCTTCGCCGCGCAGCCGCTGTTTGGCTACCTTGCCGACCGCTGGCGCAAGCCGCGCGTGTTCGCGGTCGCTGGCCTGGCGTGCGTGGCGACAGCCATGTTGATTGCCTCTTTCGCGCCCATCATCGCGGTGCTGGTTGCCGGCGTTGGCTCTGGCTTGTTTCATGTTGGCGGTGGCGCGCTCACGTTTCAGTGCGCTCAGGGTCGGGCGGGCAGTGTTGGCATCTTTGCATCGCCGGGCGTGATGGGGTTGGCGTTGGGTGGCGCAATGGCCGTTGCGTCGCTGTTTCCGTTTGTGCCATTGGCGCTTGGGCTGGCACTGGTGGGCGGGCTAATTGCAATTGTGCCGATTGCCAGTGATGCGGTCTCCGCCAACCTTCCCTCATCGGGGAGCGGAGAGCATGCCCTTGAACAGCACGACCTCATCATGATCGCGTTGTTGGCGGGCATCGCGTTGCGTTCGGCGGTGTGGACGACGCTGGATTACCTGATGCACGCGCGCGGCGACATGTTGCTGATGATGGGCGTGGCTGCATTCTCCGGAAAACTCGCCGGCGGTTTTCTCGCCGATCGCATCGGCTGGCGGACATGGGCGATGGGAGCGCTGGCCGGCGCGGCGTGCCTGCTCACGCTATTTGCGCAGCATATGGTTGCGCTGCTGCTCGGCATTGCGCTGTTGCAGTCTGCAACCCCGGTCGCGCTGATGGCGGTCTATCGCGCCGTTCCGCGCTATCCGGCCACCGCCGCCGGCCTCGCGCTCGGCCTCGCTATTGCCGTCGGCGGACTGCCTGTCTACAGCGGCGTATTGCCGGCGTTGGCGTCGCCACTGGTCCTTGGCATTGTCGTTGCGATGGCTGCAGTTGCCCTGGGGTGGGGCATCACGCGGCAGTTAGGCTCTTCCATCAGGGCGTCGCTGCCAACGCGTTCAGTGCCGCCTGCGCCGGCGCAAAATTCGGGTTGAACACGAGCGCCTGCTGGAAGTCAGCGCGCGCAGCTTCGACATTGCCCTTGGCTGCCAGCGATTTGCCACGCCAGTAATAGCTCTCTTCCACGTTCTTCACGCGCTTGAGGGTGGCATCTGCAAGGGCGATCACATCGTCGTGCCGGCCGGCGTCGTAGTACGCGGCATATGGTGCGAACTGATACCACATCATGCGCCATGGCAATTGCAACTTGAACGCCGCATCGAAGGCTTGAGCGGCTTCCTCGCTGCGACCCAGCGCATGCAGGCTGCTGCCGGCGTTGAACCAGGCAAACTTGTCTTGTGCGTTGGCAGCAATGCCGGCCTGTGCCTTCTTCAGCGCGCGCGCGTGCATGCGCGTCGTGTCACTCAGCTCACCCAACATCTCCATCACGAATGGTCGCTGTTCCGGCCGCCATACGATCACAGCCATGTTGTTGAATACGCGCCACAGCGGTTCAAACTTCGTGATGTCCTCGCGCAAGTCTGGCCCTTCATATGAGTCGTAGAAGATCACCGACGTGTCGTCGTAGCCGACCAGCAACTGGTAATGCCCCATCTCGTCGTTGGGTTCGGGGATGAACCAGGTTTCGACGATGACCGGGATGCCATTCGTCACCAGTGTGCGCAGCACGCTGGTGTCGCCGCCGACGAAAGCCAATGCCTCGTAACCAAGCGATTGGGCATACGCCACCAACTCATCGGGACTGACGTTTTTGTCCTCTTTGTCCGGCTTCAAAAACTTTGCGGCTTCGCGCTGGGTTTCGGCGCGGCCAAAGCGGGAAAGCAACATCGAGATCGTCGCCGGCCCGCAGTTGTTCCATGTTTGACGCTCGTGGCGAATGCCGCTGAGATAGGCCGATGGCGCTGCCGGCGAAAATAGCTGCGGCGAAGGGGTCGCAGTTGCAGGCAGCGGCGTCTCGGTCGCAGCTTGGGCCGGCAGCGCTGGCAGAGTTGAAGTTGTGACTGGCAGATTGATCGCTGGCAACGCAGCCGGCATTGCTGTAGCCTCGGCAGGTGCGGGCGTCTGTGTGGGGTGGAACGTCACTTCGATGTGCAGTGCAGCATCAGTTGCTGTTGCATTGCCGCCGCAGCCGGCCAGCACCAGCGCGCCAGTGGCCAGCGACGCGAGCAGTTGCCCGCTCGGTCTCATTTTGCGCGCAGCGAATCGCTTGACCACAATGCTTATTGACGCATGTGCGCATAAGTGTCGGCTGAGGATTCCATGAACGCCGGCCACCATTTGGCATGCGCCACACCTCGCGCATGTGCGTTGCAAATCAGCCTAGCGCATTGTCAATCACGCGCAGCAATGCCTCGCGCTCTTCGACGATGTTGTCGGTCAAGCGCAACACCGCTGTCGGTAACAGCCACGCTTCAAGTGCGGTGAGATTCGTGTCCAGCCGGCGCTGAAGATAGGCTTCGAGAAAGGTTGCGCGCGCCATCTTCATCGCCGTTAGTTGCGGGTCGCTGCCCTGCGGCGCTTCACCGGCCTGGAAGATCAGGGACGTCCACGCGATGTCTGCGAGGGGATGGCCGCTGAAGGCGTTATTCCAGTCGACGGCGCGCAAGCCAGCCGGCGTGATCACGATATTGTCAGGGTGGAAATCGCCGTGGCATACCTTGTCGGCCTCTGGCAGCGCGGCAGCCCGCTGCGCGATGGCTGATTTCTGCACGTCGCTCAACTTCGCCTGACTGAGCGCCTGGTTGAATTTATCATGCCAGCGCGGCAGGCCGATGGCAGTGCATTGATGAATCTGCCGATGCAGATCAGCCATCTTGTGCGCCATTTCCAGCAGGCGCTCAGGTTGCTCGGTCAGCGCGCTGAGCATCGTGCGGCCATCGAGGCGCTCGTAGATGATGCCATGCCGGCCTTCGAGCTGAGTTTGTGCGAGGACTGCCGGCGCCGGCACACCGCTGTGATGCACGGCCTGCGCGATGCTGAATTCGTGCTGGCATGCGCTGCGCGCGTAGCCGGCGCGAAACAATTTCAGCACGCGACCCTCGCCCCAGGCATAGATTTCGGCTGTGCGACCCTGCGCGATCGGTTGTTCAAGCGTGTTGCCCATATCAACCTTTTATGGCGCACTTCGAAAGCGCCTCGCAAACACACTGCTACGATGCCACCATGATCGCATACTCGAGTGAATCGGCCAGCGCCTGCCAAGATGCATCGACGATGTTGACCGACGAGCCGACGGTGGTCCAGTTGCGGTGCGCGTTGCGGCTGTCGATGGTGACGCGCGTCGTCGCGGCGGTGGCCTTGTCGCCATCGAGGATGCGCACCTTGTAGTCGATCAGACGCACCTCATCGATCTGCGGGTAATGCGGCAGTAACGCCTTGCGCAGCGCGGTGTCGAGCGCGTTGACCGGACCATCTCCTTCCGCCGCCGTATGCGAGATTTCGCTGCCAACCTTCACCTTGACGTTGGCCTCGGCCAGCAAACCGCGCCCGCGACGATTCTCGACCACGGTCATGAAGTCCAGCAGTTCGAAGGGACGCACATAGCCGGCTTGTGCGCGGCGCAGCATGAGTTCAACCGTCGCATCTGCGCCCTCGAAAAAATAACCGCGATTTTCAAGCGCCTTGATCTCGGCCAGCACCTGCTTCACCTCATCCTTGCTGGGGTCAAGGCCGAATTGCTGCGCCTTGTAGGCAATATTGCTCCGCCCACTCAGCTCGCTCACCAGCACGCGCTTCTGGTTGCCCACCAGTGTGGGGTCGATGTGCTGGTAGCTCTCTTCGAGCTTCAATATCGCCGCGACGTGGATGCCGCCCTTGTGCGCGAAGGCAGACTGGCCGACATACGGCGCGCGGATGTTCGGCGCAAGGTTTGCCATTTCGCTGACGTAGTGCGAAAGCTCAGTCAGACCGCGCAGTTGCTCATCACTCACGCAGTCGTCATCGAGTTTTAGTTTAAGGTTGGCGATGGTGTCGATGAGGTTGCAATTGCCAACGCGCTCGCCGTAGCCATTCACCACACCCTGCACCTGCTGGCAGCCGGCGCGCACCGCAGCCAATGCGTTTGCCACAGCCAGGCCGGCGTCGTTGTGGGTGTGAATGCCGAAGCGCAGCGAAGCGTGATCCGCGCCAAGGTCTGCGATGGTAAATCGAACGATCTCTTCGATCTCCCAGGGCATGGTTCCGCCGTTGGTGTCGCACAGCACGAGCCAGTCAGCGCCGGCGTCGCGTGCAGCCTTCAACGTCATCAGCGCATAGTCCTTGTCCAGCTTGAAGCCGTCGAAGTAATGCTCGGCGTCGTGCAACACCTCCTTGCCGCGCGCCTTGAAGTAGCTCACGCTGTCGGCGATCATGTCGAGGTTTTCTTCCAGGTCAGTCTCCAGCACATGCGTCACATGCAGCTTGCTGGTCTTTGCCACCATTGTCACCGCCGGCGTGTTTGCATCCATCAGCATCTTGATCTGCGCATCGGCTTCGACCACGCTGTTGGCTTTGCGCGTGCTGCCAAAGGCGGTGAGCCTGGCATGCCTGAACGGAATGGCCTGCGCGCGACTGAAGAACTCAGCATCTTTGGGGTTGCTGCCGGGCCAGCCACCCTCGATGTAGTGCATGCCGAAGTCGTCGAGCTTCTTTGCGATGCGCAGTTTGTCGTCGACCGAGAGGTTGATGCCTTCGCCCTGGGTGCCATCTCGCAATGTGGTGTCATATAACTTTGTCAGCATGATTTCTATTTCCTCTCACAACCACACAGCCGTGCAACGCTGCTTTGCACTTTTGCATGAGCCAAAAAAAGCCCCCTGGATTTCCAGAGGGCCTATTGTCTGTTGTTTGCGCCGGCGCGCCTTGCCATCTTTAATCCGTGCACAAGATTCGCGGATCAATAATGATGCCGCGAATCGAAATAATCGAGATGGCCATGGCGTATGCCTGCATGTTGATGACCGCTAGTCTAGCCGGCGCCCCTGAGTTGTCAACCTCACCTGTCAGACAGGTTGAAGGCAGGCTTTTCGGGCGCCGGCGCGAACGCTGCTTCGCGTGGCGGATAATCGTCGGCATCATGCAACAGCGAACATCTGTCAGCAGTGGGACGACATGGGAGGCGGTGGCCGGCTATGCGCGCGCGGTGCGCGTGGGCAATCAGGTATGGGTGAGCGGCACAACCGCCGCCGACGGCGCACAACTCATCGGCGGCGATGACCCAGCCGCGCAGACGCGCTTCATCCTCCAGAAAATTGAGCGGGCACTGAACCAACTCGGCGCGCAGTTGAGCGACGTGGTGCGCACGCGCATGTTCGTCAGCAACATGGGCAATTGGGAGGCGGTGGCGCGGGTGCACGGCGAGGTGTTCGGCGCAATTCGCCCTGCAGCGACGTTGGTGCAGGCCCAACTCATTGGCGAGCAGTTTCTCGTCGAGATCGAAGTCGATGCGGTGGTTGCGGCGTAGCAGCCCGCGTGTAAGCTTTCGGGCATGAAGGCGATCACACAATCCTGGCAGTTCTTTGCGTTTTTGTCGGCCATCTTCGCGGCTTTGACAGCCATCTTTGGCAAGATCGGCGTGGAGAGCGTCAACTCCAACCTCGCCACATTCATCCGCACCGTCATCATCTTGCTGGTTGCCGCGACATTCGTCACTGCGCAATCTGCGTGGCGCGGCATTGGCGAGGTGTCGACGCGCACGCTGGTGTTTCTGGCGCTGTCGGGCATCGCCACTGGCTTGTCGTGGCTATGCTATTACCGCGCATTGCAGTTGGGGCCGGCCTCGCGCGTCGCGCCCATCGACAAGCTCAGTGTGGTGTTTGTCGCCGTTCTCGCGCTGGTGTTCCTCGGCGAGAGTGGCAACTGGAAGAGCTGGCTGGGCATCGCGATGATCGCCGCCGGCAGCGTCATCGTCAGTGTGTCGTGAGCGAATCTGCTGCGTTGTGATCCCGCTCCTTCGCCGCCATCCATATAATCGGGCGGCGCGATGCTGCAGTAGAGGCGCATCGATCGATCCTGAAACGCATGCAGAACAAAAGACACCCCAACGCGCGCACCATGATCGTGCTGGCGTCGTTCATCGGTCTCGTCCTCGCAGGATGCGCGCACGATAGCCTGGCGCAGATTCTGGAACCCGAGCAAACGCCGGATGCAGCGCAGTTGCCGGAACCAGAATCGATCATCGCTGAGGCAGGCACGACTGGCACGCCCACGCCCACAGGTGGCGCCTATCTGCCGCTCGTAGTCAATGACCCCACCGCAACGCCGGTGACGCCCGTGCCGACGCTGGCGCCAACCCTGCAACCTTCAGTGCCTGTCACCATCACCGGCGACAGCGTCTTCGGCGTCGAGATGGAGAACGTGTTCACCGGCGGGACGTTGCTAGCGAACAAGGGCACGACGTGGGTCCGCCGCAACGCGTTGGTGTGGAGCGCGGTGGAGCCAATCCAGGGTGCGCGCAATTGGAGCAACGTCATCGCGCTGGAGCGTGAATTGGTTGAGGCGGCGCGCCTGAACATGAAGGTCATCCTGATCGTACGCAGCACGCCGGCATGGGCGCGCAAATACACCCACTCCGAATGCGGCCCAGTGCGCAGCGACAGGATGGCCGCGTTTGGCAAGTTTATGGGTGATGCGGTGGCGCGCTACAGCAAGGCGCCCTACAACGTGAAGTATTTTGAGATCTGGAATGAGCCGGATGCGCCGGTGGCCAGCGGTGCGCCGGTGTGGGGTTGCTGGGGTGAACACAATGATGCGTATTACGGTGGCCGTTACTATGCCACTGCGTTGAAGGCGGCATATCCCTTGATGAAGGCTGCAAATCCTGAGGCGCAGGTGCTTGTTGGTGGATTGCTTGCAAATTGCGATCCGGCGCGAGGCGGCAAATGCGTGCAGTCGAAATTCTTCGAGGGTATTCTGGTTGGTGGCGGCGCGCCATATTTTGACGGCCTGAGCTATCACACGTATGACTACTACTACGCCGGCAGCATCGGCGGCTTTGGCACGCCGAACTGGCCCAGTGCATGGAATACCACCGGCCCGTTGCTCGTGGTGAAGAGTCGCTTCTTCAAAGACGTGATGCGGACATATCACGTGACCGACAAGTACATCATCAACACTGAGCTGGCAGTGATCTGCGATAGCTGCGGCACGAACGGCGGCGGGGTGGCGAACAACGAGAAATACGAGACGACGAAGGCGTATTACATGGCGCAGGGCATGGCCGCGGCGATGGCAGAGGGTCACCTCGCCATCACCTGGTACAGCCTGGGCGGCTGGTGGGGATCGGCGCTATGGGACGGAATAAATCCGAAGCCGGCGCTCGTGGCGTTCGAGGTGGGCCGGCAGCGCATTGGCGGCGCGATCTTCGCCGGCGAGATCACTCAGGCCGATGTTGGCATCAGTGGTCTTGCTGGCTACAAGTTCAAGCGCAGTGACACGGATGTGTGGCTGGTATGGTCGCGCAGCGGCGCAACGAGGCTGGCGACATTTGCCCAATTGCCGGCGGACATCACCGATGCGCTCGGGGTGAGTTATGCGCCGGCGCGGTCATTTGCCATAGATGTCAAGCCGGTCTACATTGAGTTCCCAAATCCATAGGGCAACACCCACAGGAGAATGGAATGCTCGATGAAACCAACCGTCGCGACTTGATCCACACCATCCGAACCTTCCCAAAGCGACTGCGCAAACTGGTGGATGGCCTCACCACAACCCAACTGAAATCGCACTATCTGGTGGATGAATGGTCGGTGGCGCAGAACGTGCATCACCTCGCCGACTCGCACATGAACTGCTTCATCCGCTTGAAGTTGATCCTGACCGAAGAGAACCCTGCGCTCAAACCCTACGATCAGGTGTTGTGGGCGGAGCAACCTGACAGCAACAACACGAATATCGAAACGTCGCTGTCGCTTCTGGATGGCCTTCATGCGCGCTGGGCAACTCTGTTTGAGTGTTTGACACAAGATCAGCGCCGGCGCACTGGCGCGCATCCCGAAACCGGCATGATCACTCCCGATGACCTGCTGCGCGCCTACGCCGCGCACTGCGATGCGCATTACGAACAGATCTCGCGCACGCTCGCTGCGGCCAAGCAGGCGGATGCATCGAAATGATGGATTCATTCGCGCGCGCCGGCCTGCACTCCATCGCGCTAAACAAGCCGGCAGTGCGTTTCTTCGAGGGCGCGGTGCTGGGCAACGGCGCGCTCGGCGCGATCGTCTGCACCAGACCCGACGCCGTCGCCATTCACTTCGGTCACAACAACGTGTGGGACATTCGCGTGGACGAAAGCCATGCGGCCGACGTACTGACGTTTGATGAAGTGTTTGAGAAAGTCAACGCGGTGCCGGCGCACTACGCCTCGCTTGAGGATGATCCCTGGTGCAAGGCCTATTTTGCGCGCATGCGCGCGCCGTATCGCAAGCCATACCCGCGCCCGTTTCCATGCGGCACGCTGCTGCTCGCATTTGATCGCAGGGAGGCGGAGTTGCTTGGCCACACGCTGCACATCGATGCCGGCTTGTGTGAAGTGCATTTTCTGGTGCAGGGCGAGCCGGCGACATTGCAACTGTTTGTTGAGCCGGAGATCGACCGGTTGTGGCTGCAGATGATCGACGCGGCCGGCGCGCCGGCTGCATCGCCATTCAACCGCATCCGCCTGATTCCCGACCCCGACACGCCAAAGGATATACCGGCGTTCAGCGCAACTTCGGACGATGCGCATCAGCGTTTATCGTTTGCCCAGATATTGCCATTTCAAGAGCCGCATGTCTACGATGCAGCAGCCGGCCATGCAAAGGATCGCGCCTTTGCGTTGAGCGTCGCGGTCAGCGATGAGATTGCGGCGCAGGAGCGCTTCAATTGGGCCGGCAACGTTGAGCAGATGGGCGCGCTGGAGCGGGCATTGACCTCGCGTGGCGCATTCACGCTATGCGCGCAGTTGGATGAAGGTTTGGCGCGTGGGTTGACCGTGAGCCCATTGCCTGCGCCCACCGCGCTGGAGTGGGAGACCCGCCGGCAGCGCGCGGTCGAAAGCTGGCAACGCTACTGGCGCAAGAGCGGTGTTGTGCTCGGTGACGCCCTGTTGGAGCAGACATGGTATCGCAATCTGTATTTCCTGCATTGCGCGACGAAGGCGGGCGCAACGCCGCCCGGCCTGTTTGCCAACTGGAGCTATCGCGGCATCGGCACAGAGTGGCACGGCGATTACCACATGAATTACAACACGCAACAGCCGTTCTGGGCCGCATTCAGCAGCAATCATCTGGAAAAGCACGAGCCATATGTCGACCTCGTGCATTTTCTGTTGCCACTCAGCCGCAAGTGGGCGCGCGATTACTACAAGCTGCCCGGCGCGTACTTCCCGCACTCGGCGTATCCGGTCGAGATGACTGTGATGCCATATCCGGTGCCGGATTGGGGTTGGGAGATCTGCGAGACGCCATGGACGGTGCAAAGCTTGTGGTGGCATTACGTGTATTCGCAAGATCAGATTTTTCTTGCCGAGCGCGCCTTTGAGCCAATCAAGGCAGCCGTTGAATTCCTCATCGCCTACATGAAGCGGCCGGCGGCCAGGGAGCGCTTCGACGACGGGCTGTATCACATCTTCCCAACCGTTCCGCCGGAACTCTATGGCCTGCGGCCGGGGTTCGATAAATGTCACGACTGTCTCGTGGATCTGACGCTGACGAAATTCGTGTTGAGGGCGTTCGTGCAGATGTGCGAGGTGCTTGCGCTGCAATCGGCTGAGGCGCGATTGATCGCAGATGCAAACGATGTGCTGGCGCATCTGCCGGCGTATCCAACTGCGGAATCACCCGTCGGCACGGTGTTCGTTTCTGCGCCGGGCGAGCGCGCCGGCGTGGTCTACAACACGCCGAATAGCACCATGACGGTGTTTCCAGGCGAGGATCATGGATTGGGTTCACCGCGCGAGCAATACGAGATCGCGTGCAACTCGTATCGCCATCAGCGCAACGAAGGCGGCAACGATCTGGTGTTCTTGAACGCGCAAGGGGCGCGGCTTGGCTTGCTCGACCTTGAAAGATTCAAGCGGCAGATCGAATACTGCCTTTTGCCGAATGGCGCCTGCACCGACATGGTGATGCAATCGCTGGGACGCTATCGTGACACCGATCCACCTTTTGAGTTCATGGCGCCGATGGGCATCTGGTTCGAGAATTTCGGGCTGCCGTTTGTGATCAACGAATGCCTGATGCAGAGCTACGATGGCGTGATCCGGCTGTTTCCCAATTGGCCGGCGGACAAACCCGCGTCGTTCAGCACCCTGCGTGCTGCTGGCGCCTTTCTCGTCAGCGCAGAATTTGCGGATGGCGTTGTGCAGCGCGTCGAGGTTGTGAGCGAAGTCGGCGGTGTGTTGCGCGTGATGCTGCCGGCGGGGTGGCACACCGCCAATGCCGGCATGCAGGTGTTCACCGGTGATGTGATCGAGATGCACACCTTCGCTGGCGAGCGCATTGAAATCCTTCGGCAGGATTGACAAGCCGAACAGGATGGATGTGAGTTGATTCAATCCATCCTGTCGTCCGCACATCCTGTCTGGATACTGCTACCAAATCTCGCGCAGGAACTTGACCTTCTCGATGGTCTGGTATTCGCCGCCGCCTTCGTGGTGATTGAAGGTGTAGATGCGAATGTCCTTCTCGCCGGCCCAGTGGTTGAAGGCTGCATACACCGTTGACGGCGGGCAAATCTCATCCATCAGGCCGACGGAGAACAGCGCCTTCGCCTTTGCCCGCGCGGCGAAGTTCATGCCGTCGTGGTAGCTCAGCGTGCGCATCGCAGCGTCCACCTTGTCGCGGTGAACCAGCAGGTAGCGCGCAATCTCCTGATATGGGTGGGAATCGTTCAACGTCACTGCGCGCTTGAAATGGCACAGAAACGGCACATCCGGCATCGACACCTTCACCGCATGCGGCATCAGCCCGCTCATCGCGATGGTTATGCCGCCGCCTTGTGAGCCGCCGGTCGCCGCGATGCGGTCAGCGTCAACAGCCTCATGAGATTGCGCGGCTTCCACGGCGCGGGCTGCGTCGGTGAAGACGCGGCGGTAATAGTACGTCTCTGGCTTGAGGATGCCGCGCGACATGAAGCCTGGATGCTGTGGATTGCCGGCCTCTGTTTCAACATCCGGTGTGTCACCCTTGCTCCATGTAGCGCCCTGACCGCGCGTGTCCATGACAAAGTGGGCATAGCCGGCGCTTGCCCACAGCAGATAGGTCGTGGGGAAGCCGCGCCCGCCGCCATAGCCGATAGTCTCGACCACGCACGGTAGTTTGCCGCTGCGCTGCTTCGGCAGCACGAACCAGCCTTTGATCGGCTGGCCGGCGTAGCCGTTGAAGGTGACGTCAAAGGTGTCAACGAGTCGCATGCCGTAATCAACCGGCGTAAACGTGGCGTTGAGGGGATGCGCGCGCGCCTCAGCCAGCGTGCGTTGCCAGAAGGCGTCGAAGTCAGCCGGCTCCTCGCGATCAGGGCGATAGGTCTTGAGTTGGTCGAGTGAAAAATCAAAGAATGCCATGCCGGCCATTTACGCCGAAATTGCACGATATGGCAAAAGGAGAAAATGGGTGGGTGAGTAGGTGAAAAAGGGTGGGGTGCGCTACTGTGCGGCACAGTCGTAAATTGCGCTGCCGCCGGCCTTGAACGCGGTGCGACACCATTGCGCGAATTTGTCCACGCCCTCTGGCTTAAAGCGTTGTCGCTCCAGTTGCCCAACAATCACATAGCGCGCCTTCAATTCATCAAGCAGCGCGCGCGCCTCCGTCACATCGCTGGTGTTGTAGAGCTGCTCGATCAGCGGGTTGCGCCGCGCAGCTTCGGTGATGTCGCCGCGCCACTGGTGTTGATGACCACCCCAGCCCAACACCGCCGGCAGCCCTGTGAATGCCGAGATACGCCCCTCATACTGATATGCGCCGAGCGTCGAAGCCTCGATGATGATCGGATCGCCGGCCACATTCTGGTTCAACCACGCGATCATCTGTGCGTCTTCGGGGTTGCCGATGCGCAGCCATGCTGCGCCATCCAGTGTGGGGACACCTTGAAATTGGTCGGTGCGCGCCGGCACGGCGAGCGCTGGCCACAACAGCCCCAGCGCCACGAACAGCAGCGCCACGCTGCCGGCGATTTTCATGGTCAGGTCGCGCACGGTGAGCAGGCTCATGATGGCGAAGCCGCCGGCAACTGCCCACAGCACCCATGCCTGATAGTAAAACTTGAACACTGTGTTCATGCGCGTGCCGAACAGATCGCGCAGGAAAACAAATTCGACTGCAAGCGTGAGAATGGCGCCGGCGCCGAAGAGCAGCAGCGTGAAGCCATTGAGCGCGACAGTGTTGTCGTGCGGTGCGGTGACTGGCGCTTCCTTTCGCTTGCTGAGCAGCAGCACCGTGCATGAGGCGATGGCGAAGGACAAAAAGAGGATCGTCCACGGGTCGGTGGCGCGCTGGATCAGCCGGCTCGTCACCATTTCACGGGTGATGCCCAGCACCACGCCACTGTTGTTCAACTCGGCGGCCAGCGCGCGCGTCTCTGAGGACAGCACGCCGAGCAGCAGCGCGCCGATGAGGCCGGCAGCAACGAAGCCGACCGTGAGGCCGGCGGAGCGCAGCAGCGCCACCCGCGCCGGCTGTTTGGCAGCCCGCAGCGATAGCCAGATGAAGCCGCACATCGCGATCAGGAATGGCGCAAACATCAGGAAAAATTGCGTGAAGCGCGTGCCGTTGAAGATGTTGACGCCAATGCCGCGCGCCTGCGACGCAAACGTGGCATAGAACGGCAGATACAGCAGGTAGCCGAGCGCCATGATGCCGGCGCCTTGCAGCAGGGCCGGCCACGCAGCCTCATGTCGCAGCCATCGCCCAAACACCAGCGCGCCAATGAACAGCGCGCCAAAGATGGGAAAATCCCACGTGTTCATGAAGGCCAATCCGCCCAGCGTGATCGCCGTCAGCGCGGTCGATGCGATCTGTGGCGCTTCGATCTTACCCTCATCATTCATCAGCAGGCGCCGGTCGAGCAGGGCCGTGAGCGCCATGCCCAGCGCAAGCATGAGAAACGGCAGCGCGTTGACATGCGGGTGGTTGTCGCCCAGCACGAAGCTGAAGATTGGGCTTTCGGTGATCGTCTCCTGATAGTTGCCGCTTGGGGTGAGGTCTTTGATCACGCGCGACCAATCCCACCACCAGCCGTAAAACTCACTAGGCGCAAGACCGTTGCAGGCATAGTGCTGTGTCATGGTGTCGCGCACGTCCAGCCATTGCCAGGTTGATTTTGGCAGGACATTGCCGCATTTCAGCACACCCAGCACGCCGCCCAGGTTGCCCATCAGCGCGAGCATCGCAGCGGTGAGCAGGCCGGCGAGCATCGCGGCGCGCGGAGCGAGTTCATCGTTTTGCGTGTTGTGTGTTGCGCCCCGCCTTGCTGCCCACAGGTTGTAGCCGAGTGAGAATGCGGCGGTCAGCGTGAGCGCGAAGATGAGCGCGCCGGCGAGGTTGAAGGCGATGGAAAATGCAACGCCGCTCAGGTGAATGAGCATGGCGAAGATGAGATAGCCGAAGTAGTAGTAGCTGATGGGAAAGCCGGCGAGCCAGGCGTCGTTTGGAGGGAATGATGCGCTGCGCACGATGGCGTTCGTCATCATCGACTCCATGAACTTTTCACCACCGGCTTCGCGGATGTCGGGGCTGAAGGCGCGCACAATGACCCAGGCGATGAAGCCGAGCGCAAACAGCGCCTCGGC
>JBDHWI010000047.1:0-24915 GCA_039810125.1 Thermoflexales bacterium
CATTCCTGCATGAATTCAGCCTCACTGATCGGCAGCCGGCAGCGATAGTAAAACGGGTCGGGGATGCGCATGATGCCGGGTGGCTGCGGCTCGCTCGCCCAGCGGCGCGGGTCACCCGTCAACCCCATGCTCATGGCCGTGCCGCCGTGATAACCGCGATAGCGCGCCAGAATCTTGTGCTTTCCGCTGGCCATGCGCGCGATCTTTACGGCGTTCTCGTTGGCTTCACTGCCGCCCAGCGTGAAGAAGCTCTTCTTCAGGTTGCCGGGGGTGATGTCGGCCAGCATTTTGCCCAGCACGCCGCGCACCTCGGTGGCAGCATATGGGTTGATGTAGGCAATCTTGTCGAGCTGGTCGATGATGGCCTGCCGCACGCGCGGGTTGCCATGTCCAATGTTCACACTCATCAACTGGCTGTTGAAATCGATGTAACGCTTGCCATCGGTGTCCCAAAAATAGACGCCTTCAGCATGGTCCGCCGGCAATGGCATGTAGCCGGCCTGCGCCGACCATTCGAACATCGTGTATTCCTTGTTCAGGCGAATGATTTCTTCTGCGCTCAGTGACATGATTCTCCTCAAGAAGTGACTTGAGCAGATTGTAGCCGCGCACCGCGCATGTTGCGCATCGGTGTCACATCGCTTCGTTCTCGGCGACGGCATCGCGGTTGCGCTCGATCTCGGCGCTGAATTTCTGCCAGCGCCGGCGCGCATACACTGCAACCAGTGCGACTGCCGGCAGCAGCACGGCAAACCCGAGAAACGGGCCGGCGGCGATGAGCGGCACATCACGCGCACGATCGATGTTGAGCAGCAACAACATGAGCGACACCCATACTGTCAACATGTTGGGAATCGTGTCGCCACTGTGCATCAGCCTCAAGCCATCGCTGCGCGTCTTCGTGATCGGCCAAAACAGGTTTGAGCCGAGATAGCCAAGCTGGTCCTCCAGCACATGCGCGGCAAAGGCGAACGCTGCGACCATGCCGGCCGCCAACCCCAGCCATAACCCCATCACCACACCCAGCGCCGCTGCCAGCACCAGTGAATGCGACCACGTGCGGTGCCAGGGCAAAAATTCGATATGCAGCGTTGCGCCCTCTTCTCCCGAGAGAGGGCCGGCGTGAGAGGCCAGCCTCAAAGATGGGCCGCCAAGTTCGCCGGCATCGAGCGCGCCATCATATCCGTAGCGCAGGTGGTGGATCGGCGCGCGCCCAATTGCGTCATACATCCGCACGATCACCTCGCCGGCCTGATCGTCAAACTGCACCGAATAGGTCACCCAGTCGATGGCGCTGCGGCGCAGCGGATGGAGCTGAATGATGCGCGGCGCATGCATCGCCAGTGCGCACTCCCGCGCAATCGCATCAGCAATCGCCTGCGGGCTTGGGTTGATGGCATCCGGCACGATTTCGGCATCACGGCGCTGCAAAAACCGCGCGAAGCGAAAGTCAAGGAAGTCGGGCAACATGCCAAACACGCCGCCCAGCGCGATGAGCAACGAGCCATCCGCGGCGCCGGCAGCCACGCCCGGCACAAACGAGGCCACGCATAAGCCAGTTGCAAAATGCGCGATGCCCTTCATGCAGAGGATTGTATGGAAGCGCGACTAATGCAACATAGACCAACGATGGGTCATCCATCTGTTATACTCTGGGAACTCTTATCCAGAGCAGCCGAGGGACCGGCCCGATGACGCTGCGGCAACGAGCGCTGGCAAACGCCGGCACAGCGTGCCAAATCCGGCAGAGTATTCTGGAAGATGAGAGGCGATTTGATTCTGCTGGCGCGCCTCGCACAGGCGCGTTTTTTGTTGCCAGACAAAAGCCCGCCTTCCAAGACAATTCAACATACAGGAAAGAAGGATCTAGTAAGGAAGTAGCAACGTGAGCAACAGTTTCATGCAATCCGAACGGCTTTTTTTCACCAGTGAATCGGTGACAGAGGGCCACCCCGACAAGATGTGCGACCAGGTGTCGGATGCGGTGCTGGATGCCTGCCTTGAGCAGGATCCAATGAGTCGCGTGGCATGCGAGACCGCCGTGAAGACCGGTTTTGTCCTCTGCCTCGGCGAAATTACCACCAAGGCCACGATCAACTGGGATCATCTCGTGCGCCGCGTGGTGAATGAGATCGGTTTCGATTCGTCGGACAAGGGCTTCGACGGCAACACCTGCGGCGTGCAAATCGCGATCGCCAGCCAATCGCCAGACATCGCGCAGGGCGTGGATGCAGCGATGGAGGTGCGCGGGAGCGAGGCCGATGAAATCGACAAGGTGGGCGCCGGCGACCAAGGCATGATGTTCGGCTTTGCCTGCAACGAGACACCGGAGATGATGCCAATGCCGATTGCGATGGCGCATCGGCTGGCGCGCCGGCTGAGCGAAGTGCGCAAGAGCGGCGAATTGTATTGGCTGCGCCCCGATGGCAAAACACAGGTGACGGTGGAATACAGCAAAGGCCGCCCGGTTCATATCGACACCGTGCTGATCTCCACGCAGCATGCGCCAGACGTGAGCCAGGAAGAGATCAACGAGGCGCTGACGGAAGTAGTCATCAAGCCGACGCTGCCGAAGGATCTGGTGAACGGCACGATGAAGATCTACACCAATCCGACCGGCCGCTTCGTCGTTGGCGGGCCAATGGGCGACGCCGGCCTCACCGGCCGCAAGATCATCGTCGACACCTATGGCGGCATGGGCCGGCATGGCGGCGGCGCATTCAGCGGCAAGGATCCGACAAAGGTGGACCGCAGCGCGGCATATGCCTGCCGCTGGGTGGCAAAGAACGTCGTGGCTGCCGGCCTGGCCGAGCGCTGCGAAGTGCAGGTCGCTTACGCCATCGGCATGGCCAAGCCGCTGTCGGTCAACGTGGAGACGTTTGGCACCGGCAAGGTGAGTGACGACAAGATCAACCGCGCCATTCACGACGTATTCGATCTGCGCCCGGGCGCGATCATCCGTGATCTGAACCTGCGCCGGCCCATCTATCGCAAGACGGCTGCCTACGGCCATTTTGGCCGCACTGATGTGCAGTTGCCATGGGAAAGCATTGACCGCGCTGAAGCGTTGAAAGCGGCGTTGAGCTAGCACAAAAAATCTGGTGGGTCTCAAAGGGTCCGCCAGGTTTCTTGCCGATCGGGTCTCACAGGAGACCCGATTTCTCTTTTTCCGCAAGCCGCAATATCCTAAGCCACAAGGCTTTGCTTGCGGCGAAGCATGCCGCAGAAAACAAACAGCCAATACCTCCCTCACGGAAAGAGAAACGGTAAGAAGACATGACCATTCAAACACCTGATATTCAACGACCCGACAAGGCCCTGATCGAAGGGCTGAAGCACATCGGCAGCGCCACCGCCAGCGGTGAACTGAGCCGGCTTGGCATCCGCAACCCGCACATGCAAGGCCCGGTTACCTGGGCAAAGGGCGCGAGCGTCGTCGGCCCGGCGCTTACGTTGCAATTCATGCCCAAGCGCGAGGATCTTTATGGGGTGGATGAATACGCCGACCCCGAAAAGCAACTGCACCGCCATGTGCTGTATCACACCCAACCTGGCGACATCGTCGTGGTGGATGCACGCGGCGACCTGAGCAGCGGCGTGTTTGGCGAGATGATGCTGACCTACTTCCAGGGGCGCGGCGGCGCCGGCGTTGTCATCGACGGTTGCATCCGCGACTACACCCACGTTCAGCACCTCGGCCTGCCGCTGTGGCTGCGCGGCGTCACGCCAAACTTCCACACCCAAACCAACATCGTGCCGTTCGCGGTAAATGTGCCAATTGCGTGCGGCGGCGTCACAGTCATCCCGGGCGACATCATCGTGGCCGATGACGACGGCGTGGTGGTGGTGCCGATCAAGCTCGCGCCAGAATTGCTGAAGAAGGCCAGCGAGCATTCCGAATGGGAAGTATTCAGTCGCATCAAATTGGCGGAGGGTGGCGACCTGCGCAAGTATTACCCGCTGAACGCCGATGCGCAAAAGGAATATGAGGCCTGGCGCGCAAAACAGCAGAAAAAGTCGAAGAAGGGCAAAAAGTGAGTCAGAACATTGCGCTGCAAGAACGGCCGCAGCCGCTGAATGAAGATGAACTGGGCCGGCTGAACACACCCGAGGGCCTGCGCGCGTTGATGCGCGCAGGCAACGCCGATGCGCACGCTGCATTGAGGAAGATGCAATATGCCGACGAATTGCGCGGCCTGCATGTCGAGTTGGTGAAATTGCAACGATGGGTGCAAAAGAGCAGCCGGCGCATCGCGATCATTTTCGAGGGGCGCGACGCCTCTGGCAAGGGCGGCGCCATCCGCCGTTTCACGCAACACCTCAACCCGCGTTCCCTGCGCGTGGTGGCGCTGCCCAAGCCGACTGAAGAGGAGCGCGGCCAATGGTATTTCCAGCGCTATGCGCGGCAATTGCCCAATCCGGGCGAGATCGTCTTCTTCGATCGCAGTTGGTACAACCGCGCAGTGGTGGAGCCGGTGATGGGTTTCTGCACCAAGCCGGAATATGAGCGCTTCATGCAGCAGGTCCCAGAATTTGAACACATGCTGTATGAAGACGGCATCGTCATCATCAAATTCTGGTTTTCGATCACCAAAGAGGAGCAACTGCGCCGCTTCACAAAACGCCGCGACGATCCACTGCGGCAATGGAAGCTCAGCTCGGTGGATGAGAAGGCACAGGAGATGTGGGATCGCTTCACCTACTACAAAGAGCAGATGTTCAACCGCACCCACAACTCATTCAGCCCGTGGATCATCGTGCAGGCCAATGACAAGCGCAAGGCGCGGCTGGAGAGCATCCGCCACGTGTTGAATCTGTTGCCCTACGCCGGCAAGGAAGATGCCGTGGTGCGCATCGCGCCGGACCCAAATGTCATCACCCGCTTCCATCGCGAGAGCGCAAACATCGACTGAGCGCCGAGTGGTGCGAATGCATCGTGTATCATCCACTTTTACACATGGCAGAAACACATACGATCAACGAGATGGTGCAGTATCAAGATGGTGCAATCGTCAGTCGCACGCTGGTCAAGAAGGCCGCCGGCACCGTGACACTCTTCGCCTTCGACAAAGGCGAATCATTGAGCGAGCACACCTCCCCCTATGAGGCGCTGGTGCTGGTGCTGGATGGCGCAGGGCAGATCACCGTCGGCGGCGAGGCACATCAAGTGCTGGCCGGCCAGACCATCACGCTGCCGGCCGGCGTGCCGCATGCGCTGAAGGCCGAGCATCCCTTCAAGATGATGCTCGTGATGATCCGCGAGTAGGATTTCAGTGCAAAGGCATCGGGATGCAAAGGCGCAACACACTGCCTGCAGTGGCCTGGCCGGCATTGCATTGAGATCAATATGAGCGCCGACATCCTGCCCCGCATCCCGTTATTCTCATCTCTGCCAACGGACGAGATCACCCGAGTCGCCGGCGCGCTACAGGAAGGTCGCTACGATGCCGGCGAAATCCTCTTTCTGGAAGGCGACGCCGGCAACCGCTTCTACATCATCGTCGAAGGCCAGCTTGAAGTGGTGAAGGCGCTCGGCACGCCGGATGAGCGCATCATCGCCGTGCGCGGCGCGGGCGATTACGTCGGCGAGATGAGCCTGATCCTGGTTGATGGCAAGCGCACAGCCAGCATCCGCGCCCGCACCGCATTGCGCACACTGGAGATGACGCGAACCGACTTCGACGCGCTGCTCCATCGCCAACCGCAGATGGCCTACCAGATGGCGCGCGTGCTTGGCGCCCACCTGAACGAAGCGCACGCAATTGCCCTCGACAACATGCGCGAAAAGAATCGCGAGTTGTCCATCGCATACGAATCGCTGAAAGCTGCGCAAGCCCAGCTCATCCAGAAAGAAAAACTGGAGCATGAGTTGCGCGTGGCGCGCGGCGTGCAGACAGGGTTACTGCCGCGCAGTGTGCCAGCATACGCCGGCTGGCAGTTCACCGCGCGCTGGCAGCCGGCGCACGTCGTCAGCGGCGACTTCTACGATTTCATCACGCTGAACGACGGTGCGCTCGGCGTGGTGGTGGCTGACGTCTCGGACAAGGGCATGCCGGCGGCGCTGTTCATGTCGCTCAGCCGCAGCATCCTGCGCGCTTGCGTCGCATCAACGATGTTGCTGGCCAATGCCGTGCGGCGCGCCAACGCGCTGATCTACGCTGACTCGGCGGACAGCATGTTCGTCACCCTCTTCGTGTGCGCGCTCGATCCAATGACCGGCGCGCTGGCATATGTGAACGCCGGCCACAATCCACCGCTGCACTTCGTTTCAGCAGATGCACAGTGGCACGAGTTGAAATCGTCAAGCTTGGCGCTGGGCATCCTCGAGGACGCGCCCTTCACCCAACATGCAGCGCATCTGGCTGCCGGCGATGCGCTGGTGCTTTACACAGATGGCGTGACGGATGCGCTAAATCCGAACGGTGAACGCTTTGGCCGCGAGCGATTGATGGCGGTGCTGCGCGATGCACAAGACAAGGACGCTGCTGCTATCGCAGACGCCCTGGAACACGCATTGGAATCATTCAGCGCCGGCAGCGCCCTCTTTGACGACATGACCTGCGTCGTGGTCAAGCGCGCCTGACCGGACAACACGACTCTACGATGTGAACACCGGCAGGTGGCCGAGCGCAATCACGTTGTTCCACTTCGCGCGGTCGCCCTCAGTGAAGATGGCCGTCTCAGCAATCACCAGCGCGCCGGCCTTCTGCATGATCAGTCGCATGCCCTGCAAGGTGCTGCCGGTGCTGATCACATCGTCCACCAACACCACGCGCCGGCCTCGAATGGCGCTGCGATCTTTTTCATCGAGGAACAGCGTCTGTGGTTTGTTGGTGGTGATGGAGAGCGTCTCGGCCGAGAGCGCATCACCCATGTAGGGTTTGTGCGACTTTCGCAGCACCACATAGGGCAATCTCGATTCGACCGACAGCGCGTAGACCAGCGGGATGCTCTTTGCTTCAGCGGTGACGAGGTAATCTGTCTCTTTCGGCAGCATGCCGGCAAGCGCCTTCGCCGACGCCTGCACCAACTCGGTATCACCCAGAATGTTCAGCACCGCGATGCGCACGCCAGGCGCAACTTCCATCAAGCGTAATTTGCGCTCCACGCCGGCGATGTTTACTGTGTAGAAATCGTTGTCGCTCATGATGCACCTCATTGCAACTGGCGCGTGGCAATCAGCAATTCAAGCCTAGACGCTCTCTTGCGCAATCTCCGTTGCCAGTCGCCAATTGCCAAATACCCATTACCACTCTCCCGTCGCCCCTTGTCAATCAAGGGATCAACAGCACCTTGCCCTTCGTGTTGCGGCCTTCCATGTAGCGATGCGCTTCAGCTGCATCACGCAGCGCAAAGGTCTTGTCGATGCGCACATCCAGCTTGCCCGCGCTTATCCAATAGAACAGATCGCCGGCGCGCGAGAGCAACGCCTCGCGCGTTTGCGTATAGAAACTGAGCGAGGGCCGCGTGAGGAAGAGCGCGCCTTTCGCATTCAACAATTGTGGATCAAATGGATCAACTGGCCCACTTGATTGCCCCCACAGCACCATCATGCCACACGGCCGGATGCAGTTCAGGCCCTTGAGAAACGTGTCTTTGCCGACCGAATCGTAGATCACATCGACACCCTTGCCGGCGGTGATGCGCTTCACCTCCGGCTCAAAGTCCACCTGAGTGTAGAGGATCGTTTCATCGGCGCCGGCCTTCTTTGCCAACGCAGCCTTCTCCTCAGTCGACATCGTGGCGATCACGAACGCGCCGCGCAGTTTGGCAATCTGCGTAAGCAACAGCCCTGCGCCGCCAGCAGCCGCGTGAACCACGCATGTATTCCCCTGCTTTAGCGGAAAGGTGCTGACAGCGAGGTAGTGCGCCGTCATGCCCTGCAGCATTACCGCCGCTGCCTGCTCCAGCGACACCGCTTCAGGCACCTGCACCAGCCGCGCCGCCGGCACATTTGCATATTCAGCATATGCGCCCATCACGCTGGCCCACGCCACGCGATCTCCTGCCTTCACCTCGGTCACGTCGCTGCCAACGGCCTCGACGACGCCGGCGGCCTCCTGCCCCAGCGTGAGCGGCAGCGCCAGCTTGTAGAGCCCTTTGCGCTGATAGATATCGATGAAGTTGAGGCCGGCGGCGGCAATTTTCACGCGCGCTTCGTTGGGCGCTGGCGCCGGCAACTGCACATCCTCATACATCAAAACATTCGCGTCACCCGTGTTGTTCACTCGTATCGCTTTCATGGTTTTTCTTTCCTGTCGATTGGATCAGGTCAATCAGGCGCATCACATCTCTCTTTACATTGCGGCCACGCGCTTCATCGATTGGACCAACGCACGCCGGGCAGCCCTGCTCGCAGGGGCATTCGGCGATGCGCTCCTTCGCCATGCGCAGCAGCTCCGCATGATGAACGATGAGTTCATCGGTCAGGCCGGTGCCGCCCGGGATCATTTCATACAGCGTGATCGTCGGCAGGTGCGTGTGCGGGCTGGCCGTATCGAACGTCGCCGCAATGTCGCTGCTGTCGCACATCACAAACAGCGGCGCAAGATTACCCAGAAGGTAGCACAAACTGCTCAATGCTTGATTCACCTGTTCGGCAGTTTCGATCTTCACATGGCAACTTGGGCAGACAGTCATCAAATTGCTCAGATCATTGGCGCGCAAGTCATGATCGTTCTCGCCGCGCACATAGCCAAAGGTGCGAAACGGCTTGCGGTGATGTACATGATGTTGCTGGCCGGCCGGCTCGGGTTTGCCGCAAACGACACACTTGTAGCCATCGCGCTCACGCGCCAAGTTGCGCTGCTTCGGCCACGCCGGCCCATAGTCATTCGGCAAGCCGATGATGCCTTCCTTCTCCAACTGCTTCGCGATATGCGGCTCGATCACAAACCAGTAGCCGATGGTGATCAGGTGCTGCGCCGGCAGATCCACCTCACCCCACCCCAGCACCTTGTGCGTGTTGAACTGCACCTGCCGAAAACGGCCCACCGTTGTTGTCACTTCAATCTCGCCGCTGCGCGGCATGCCCTCGCCGCCCTGGCTGTCAAACTCCTTCAGCACCATCACTTCAGACACGGCGCTGGCCTGCGTGTAGTAATCCGAATCGACCTTGCGGCCAATGGCACGCCCCAGATCCCAATCCAACTCGGTGATAAGAAATGCGCCGGCTTGATGCAAATAAACAGCACCAGGATGCACGCGCGCAGACGAACTGCTGCGTTCGGTGTCGCCGATCAGGTTGCCCAACTCGTCCATGATGCTGATGCGATCGCCGGCGCCGCGCAGACTGACGCGATCCGCAGGATACGTGTCGCCCACCCACGTGTAGCGAATTTGCGAATCGGAACTTGCAATTCTCGATTCGTCATCTCCGGCGCGAAAGATCGGCAGGTATTCGACGCCGCTGGCATGAACTACGCCATCGGCTGCCAGCGCATCGAGCAACTCGCCAATCGCTGCAGATCCCAGTTTCTCGCCGCTGTTAAAGGGCAATTCGAACGCCGCGCAGGCCACATGCGCTGCCAGCACGCCGAGGTTGTCCGGCGCGATGCGCGCGTGCTCTGGCGATTGCGAGAACAGATATTGTGGGTGCGTGACCAGATATTGATCGAGCGGGTCTGGCGTGGCAACCATCACCGCAATCGACGAGCCTTGCCGGCGGCCGGCGCGGCCGGCCTGCTGCCAAAAGCTGGCGATGCTGCCCGGATAGCCGAGCATCACGCACGCATCCAGTGCGCCGATGTCGATGCCGAGTTCCAGCGCATTGGTTGCCACTACACCGCGCACGCTGCCGTCGCGCAAATGCTTCTCGATCTCACGGCGCTCTTCCGCCAAATAGCCGCCACGATAGCCAGAGACGGCCATGTCGGCCGGCGCCTGACGCGTGAAGAGTTGGGTAATGGCACTGCTGGCGCGCATGGCCTCACGCAGATACGTCAGCAAAATCTCCGCCGAATTGCGCGAGCGGGCAAAGCAGATCGTCTGCAAGCCAGCTTCGATGAGACGCGATGCCACGTCACGCACCACAAAATCCGCGCTGCGACGCAGTCCCAGCTCAGCATTCGTGATCGGCGGGTTGACCAGCACGACGTTGCGCTCCCCATGCGGGCTGCCGTCATCGTCGATCAGGCGCACCGGCGCTTCGATCAGGCGCTCGGCGTGTTGCTGCGGGTTGGCGATGGTGGCCGTGGCGAGGATGAAGATTGGGTTTGCGCCATAGAACGCGCACAGGCGGCGCAGCCGGCGGATCACATTCGCCACCTGGCTGCCAAAGATGCCGCGATACATGTGCATCTCGTCGATCACGACATAGCGCAGATTCTTGAAGAATGCCGACCAGCGCGTGTGGTGCGGCAGAATGCCGAGGTGCAACATGTCGGCATTCGTGACGATGACGCGGCTGTCCTTGCGAATCTCACCGCGCCTGGCTTGCGGCGTGTCGCCATCATATGCATTGATCAGCTTCGATCGCTCATTCGTCATGTGCGGCGCGCCGCCCCACGACAGTGGTGAAATCAAGGCCGACAAGTGAGTGAGTTGGTCTTGCGCCAGCGCCTTCGTTGGAAAGAGCAACAGCGAGCGCGCTGACGGATCATTCAACAGCGCGTGCAGAATCGGCGCTTGAAAGCACAACGATTTCCCGCCGGCGGCATTCGCAAGGATCACAACGTTCTCGCCCTGCAACGCCGCTTCGATGGCCGACGCCTGATGCGTATAGAGCGCATCGATGCCACGCCGGCGCAGGGCATCGACTACGCGCGCATCCAGCGCCGCAGGGAATGGCGCGTAACGCGCATCAGTCGCCGGCGCGCGCTGCCAATCAGCCACATCACGCATGAATTCACGATCGGCGCGCAACTGGGACAGCACATCATTCACATCCATACAACGCAAGACCGATTCTAACGCCGCGCTCGTGCCTATAATCTGGTTGGGGGTCAGTCAACGACTTGAAGCCGCATGAATCGCCGAATCATCTATGCCAGCGCGCTTGTCATTGGGTTGGTTGCCTGCGCTGCGGTCACACCAGAGCCGACGCCAGAATTCCGCAACCTGCAAACACGCATCGCCGCCACGATGGCGGCCATCCCCACCGCTGAATCGTTGACGCCGACTGCGCCACCGGCCACCACCATACCCACCGTCGCACCGGCCACTGCCACACCGTCCCCGGCACCCACACAGCCCATCGCGGTGCAAGCCGATGAATATGTGGTGCAGCCCGGCGACACGCTTTCCACCATCGCCGTGAAGTTCAACACGTCCATCGCCGGCATCCAACTTGCGAACAACCTCAGCGACGCGCGCGCGCTACAGGCCGGCCGGCGAATCAAGATTCCCACCGGCAAGATTGCGCCGGACGAAAACACATTCTGGTTTATGCATGTGGTGAAGGCCGGCGAGACCTACAGCACCATCGCCGCCGGCTACGGCGTGAAACTCAGCGATCTGTTGCGCGTGAACAACATCACCAACGCAGCGCTGGTGCGCGAAGGCGACCGGCTTGTCATCCCTGTTCGCTTCCCGACCTAGCCAGTCAGCAGCGGCCCGCAAACAGCGAATCATCTTCGCAACACAGTGCGTTTATTTTCATCTTTTATAATCCCGCCGATTGGCCCTGCGCGGTCAGGACGCTTTGATGATGACATTGAGCCTGCGCCCTGCCCTCACGAGTCCCAACGAATGAAACAAATATCGAACGCACTGCTGGCCACGCTGGCATCCTGCTCCCTGTGCATCCCACTGATGCCCGCCACGCCGGCACATGCCGCAGCCAGCGCCACACTTCAGGCCGCAGCCAACCGCGATTACGTGGTGAAGGCCGGCGACACGCTGCTCGCCATCGCCATGAAATACGGTGTGTCGATGGCCGCGATTCAAATCGCAAATGACCTCTCGGATCCAGCCATGATTCGCGCCGGCCAGTCGCTGAAAATTCCCAGCGAAAAAGTGCATCCAAACGAAAACCCGTTTTGGTCGGCGTATGAAGTGAAGGCCGGCGACACGCTCGGCGCCATCGGCAAATCGCTTGGCGTGGATGTCAATGACCTGCTCAAGGCCAACAAGCTGACCGATGCATCGATGCTGCAGATTGGGCAACTGTTGATCGTGCCGGTGAATGGCGCTGGCGCGGCCGTGGCAGAACAAGCGCAGACAATGGCGCCAAAGCAGCCGGCAGCACCGCCGACGCAACAGACATTTGAACTCATCCCGCTCGACCAGCCGGTGCAACCGGCGCCCGCGCAACAGCCAGCGCCACAAGCGCCGCCGGCCGTGCAAATCTCGCCTCAAGCTTCGTCGGCGGACGTGGAAGCCATGCGTCAAAACTTGCTGGCCTACTACAACCAGGCGCGCGTGGCAAACGGGCTGCCGGCACTGGCATACTCAACTGTGCTGCAATTGGCTGCGCAGTTGCATGCCGATGATTGTGCGACGCGCAACCAGGGCAGCCATATCGGCTCAGACGGCTCACGCGCAAGCCAGCGCATCGCGCGCGCCGGATTCCCGGGCCGCGTGACCGGCGAGAACTGGGCCTGGGCGCGCAGCGCAGAGCAAGCCTTCGACATGTGGTACACGCAGGAGATCGCGACCAACGGGCTGCATTTGCAAAACATCCTGTCGCCGCGCTACAGCGAAGTAGGCTTTGGCATCGCGGCCAATCGCGGCGGCTACTACCTCATCGCCAACTTCGGCGGGTAATAAATCTCAACGCCAGAACGCGAACATGCACAGACGCAAAAAGCGCAAGGCATCAAGATGCCTTGCGCTTATTTTCTCGCGCCCTCGTTCCTTGCAATCAAGAATTGCAGCGCCTCGCCGAAGTGGATGTCCATCGCACGGCCGGCGGCCTCGGCGTTGCCATAGCCAATATCGTTGACGATGGACTCGTGCAGCAGGTGAACGCGCTCCAGTTGTTGGCGGTTGCGCCGGCGATACAGCGTGTTGTGCGTCACCTCATTCAGCGCGCCACGGATGGACGTGATGAGGTCGCCGATCACCGTGTTGCCTGACGCATCCGCAATCAGCGCATGCAACTCGCGATCAAGATCGACATACACATCCGCATTGGCGATGTTGCGCGACATGCGCTGGATGATGCCGCGCATCTCATCGAGATGCTCCGGTGTGCGGTGCTGCGCAGCCAGCCGCGCGCTCTGCACCTCCAGCGGCCGGCGCGCTTCCATCAACTCGCGGAAAGGCACGCGCTGGATCGACACGGCGTGGGTGAAGTAGGCGCGCAACTGCGAGGCGTCGAGCGCGCGCACCAGAGTGCCGCGGCCATTCACCACCTCCACAAAACCCTGTCCTGCAAGCTGCTTGAGCGCCTCGCGTAGGATGGGTCGGCTCACGCCAAACTGCTGCGCAAGTTTGCTCTCTGCCGGCAACAGGTCGCCGGGCTTGGCGCGCTGTTGTATCAGTTGCGATAGCAGCTGGCCGGCGATGTGAGCCGGCAGCGTCACGGGCGGGCGGGTGTCATTGGTTTGAATCATCTAATCCACCTGTCAGACAGGTTGCCATTCTAACCGTTGACAGCCCTTTATGCCGGTTGTATAAACGCCCCCAATCGCATGAACAGCTTTGTGCTCGCCGTCGTCGTTATTAGCGTTCTCCTCGTCCTTGCGGACAAGGAGCAATTTTCATTTGGGATGGCAACAGCGCGAGCATAAGGCGTAAAGGCATGGAACGGAAGCCCTCCTGAATGGAGGGCTTTTTTGTTGACCTTCATCCCCTCAAGGGTTCTGGATGGGATGAGGGCGCCGAGGAGCATTTTGATGAAACTGACAGGTGCGCAAATCATCTTGGAGACCTTGATCCAACAAGGCGTCACGACGATCTTTGGATACCCAGGTGGCGCAACGCTGCCAACCTACGACGCGCTGTTCGACTATCAGGATCGCATCCACCATGTGCTGGTGCGACACGAAGAGAATGCGGCGCTGGCAGCAGATGCATACTTTCGCGCGACAGGCAAGGTCGGCGTGTGCATGGTCACTTCCGGCCCGGGCGCCACCAACCTCGTCACCGGCCTGGCTAATGCCATGATGGATTCGTCGGCCATGGTCGCCATCACAGGTCAAGTGCCTTCGCACCTCGTCGGCACAGATGCCTTTCAGGAGACCGACGTGACTGGCGTCACCCTGCCCGTGACCAAGCACAACTATCTGGTGATGGACGTGAATGAACTGGCACAGGTGCTGGCCGAGGCGTTCTACATCGCCAAGAGCGGCCGGCCCGGCCCCGTGCTGGTGGATATTTGCAAAGACGTGCAACAGAAGATGGCGGAATACACGCCGATCACCAGCGTGCAGATGCGCGGCTATCGCGCCATCAAGCCGCAGGGCCGGCAGGATATGCCGTATTTGCTCAATCGCGCGAAGGACTTGATCGACAGTGCGCACAAGCCGATCATCCTCGCCGGCCAGGGCATCAAGCATGGCAAAGCGCATGATGAATTTCGCGAGTTTGTGGAGAAGAGCGGCATCCCCGTTGCCACAACCCTGCTGGGCATCGGCGTGCTGAGCGAAGAGCATCCACTCAACCTGCGCATGATGGGCATGCACGGCGAAGCGTATGTGAATCAAGCCATCGCCGCTGCCGATTTGATTATCGCGCTGGGCATGCGCTTCGACGACCGCGTGACTGGCAACCTGAAGACGTATGCCAAAAATGCGCGCGTGATTCATGTGGACATCGACGCCGCCGAGATCGGCAAGATCGTGCCGGCGGAGGTCGGCATCGTGGGCAGCGTGAAGGATGTGCTGCGCGATTTGACGCCGATGGTGGAAGCACGCAAGCACCCCGCATGGCTGGAGCAGATCGACGAGTGGCGCAGTGACACAAAGGCGCGCGACCTGATGAGCGTCGAGTTGCCGGAGAACATGCTGCTTGCGCCACAGGTGATGCGTGCAATTTGGGAGGCGACGCAGGGAGAATGCACCGTCTGCACCGACGTGGGACAGCATCAGATGTGGGAGACGCAGTATTTCCAGCATACGCGCAAAAACCAGTTGCTCACGAGCGGCGGGCTTGGCACGATGGGCTTTGCGCTGCCGGCGGCCATCGGCGCGAAGTTCGGCCGGCCCGAAGACGAAGTGTGGGCCATCGTCGGCGATGGCGGATTCCAGATGAGTCTGCCGGAACTTGCGACCATCGTCCAGGAAGGGCTGAACATCAAGATCGCCGTGATAAACAACAACTTCCTCGGCATGGTGCGCCAGTGGCAGGAACTGATGCACAACCGCCGCTACTCTGCCGTGGGAATGTTGACGCCCGATTTTGTGAAGGTGGCGCAAGCCTACGACATCTGCGGCATGCGCGCGACCAATTTGAAAGAGGCGCGCGAAATCATCCGGCAGGCGCGCGAACACAACGGGCCGGTGCTGATGGAATTCGTCGTAGAGAAGGAGACCAACGTGTTCCCGATGATCCAACCGGGCAAGAGCCTGGACGAGATGACGCGCCGGCCCATCCAGCCGGCGGCGCTCGGTGGCGGGTTTGATTTCATGAAGGAGAAGTCGTAATCATGTTGATAGACCGAATCGAAGCCCAGCAGAACCCAACCAAGCACACACTGGTGGCATTGGTGGAGAACAAGCCCGGCGTGCTGAATCGCGTGGCAAGCCTGATGCGCCGGCGCAATTTCAACATCGACAGCCTCGCCGTCGGCACCACTGAAGACCCGGCCGTCTCGCGCATGACCATCGTCATCGATGCCAGCAGGACCAGCGCGGCGATGGTGGAGCGCAACCTCTACAAGCTCGTCAATGTGATTGACGTGCAGGACGTGACCAACCTGCCGACAGTCGTGCGCGAGCTCGCGTTGATCAAGGTGCGCGTAAACGACGCCACCCATCGCGGCGAGATCAAGCAGATCGCCGACATGTTCCAGAGCCGCGTGGTCGATGTGGCGCTGGACTCGTGCATGATCGAGGTGACCGGCGAGGAACAGAAGGTCGACTCGATCATCAAGGTGTTGGAAGCCTATGGCATCGTTGAGGTCGTCCGCACCGGCCGCATTGCGATGACGCGCGGCTAGGCATCAAGGACAATAGAGGCAGTCTGGAAACACAGAGATTTTGGCGAAGAGACGAATCTCTGTGTTTCTCTATAAACTCCGTGGTTCAAAGAAAATTATGGCAAAAGTGTATTACGACAACGACGCAGATCTTGGGCTCCTCAAAGACAAAACCGTGGCCGTCATTGGCTTCGGCAGCCAGGGCCATGCCCACGCGCTGAACTTGAAGGACAGCGGTGTGAATGTGGTGGTGGGACTGGCCGAGGGCAGCAAGAGCATTGAGAAGGCGCAGAACGCCGGCCTCAAGGTGATGAACGTGAGCGACGCGGCAAAGGCCGGCGATTTCATCATGATGCTGGTGCCGGACGTGCCGGCGGCGCAGATCTACAAGGACAGCATCGAGCCGAATCTGACGAAAGGCAAGACGCTGATGTTCGCGCACGGCTTCAACATTCACTTTGGCCAGATCGTGCCACCCAAGAATGTGGATGTAGTGATGGTTGCGCCAAAAGCGCCAGGGCATACAGTGCGTGGGACATACCAGGATGGCGGCGGCACGCCATGCCTGGTTGCGGTGCATCAGGGCGGCACGCGCGCACTGAAGAACGCGCTGGCCTACGCCAAGGGCATCGGTGGCACGCGCGCCGGCGTCATCAAGACCGATTTCAAGGAAGAGACCGAAACCGACTTGTTCGGCGAGCAAGTCGTGCTGTGCGGTGGCGTCAGCCATCTGGTGAAGGCGGCATTCGAGACACTGACCGAGGCCGGCTACGCGCCGGAGATGGCTTACTTCGAGTGCATGCACGAGCTGAAGCTGATCGTCGACCTGTTCTATCGCGGCGGCCTGAACTTCATGCGCTACAGCGTAAGCGACACGGCTGAGTGGGGCGACTATGTGAGCGGCCCGCGCATCATCACGCCGGCGACGAAGAAGGAGATGAAAGCCATCTTGAAGGAGATCCAGAATGGCAAATTTGCGAAGGACTGGATCAACGAGAACAAGACCGGCCGCAAGAAGTTCAGCAAGTTGCGCGCGCAGGATGTCGATCACCCGATCGAAAAGACCGGCGTGAAGCTGCGCCGCATGATGCCGTGGCTGAACCCGCGCGAGGTGAAGCCGGGCGCCGGCGGGGCGTAATTTCGCATCAGGTCATGGGCCATTGGTAATTGAGATGGGTGCGCATGTTGCAACAGCCTCCGAGCCTGCGGTTGATGCGGTCAATGCAAACCGCGCTCAATTACCAATCGCCGATTGCGCCTCTGCGCTCATTCACCTCCAGCACGTAAACGTCGCGCTGAACGGCCAGCGCGTGCTGCATGATATTTCGTGGGAGTTGAAGCGCGGCGAGAATTGGGCGCTCTTTGGTCACAACGGCGCCGGCAAAAGCACGCTGCTGCGCCTGCTGCGCGGCGAAATCTGGCCGGCGCCCATCGACGGCGGCACGCGCACCTACGCCTTCGACGGCAAGCCGACGCAGTCGCCCATCGGCGTCATGCGACGCATGGCGATCGTAAGCGCCGAGCAGCAACAGCGCTTCACGCGCGTACATGGCCGCAAATATGGCGATGACTTCGGCCGCTTCATCACCGTGCGCGACATTGTGTTCACCGGCGTGCTGGGCAGCGAATTGGTGACGCGCAAGGCGAAGCCGGCAGAGCGCGCGCACGTCGCACAAGTCATGCACGACGTCGGCATCGACGACATCGCCGATGCGCCATTCGACAAGCTGTCACAGGGGCAGTTGCGCAAGACTTTGATCGCACGCGCCATCGCCGGCACGCCAGATGTGCTGATCCTCGACGAGGTTGGCGTCGGCCTCGATGCGCACTCGCGCAAGGCAATGCTAGAGATGATTCAGCGCGTTGCAGACGCCGGCGTGCAAATCCTGATGACCACCCATCGTCGTGACGAGTTGATCCCCGCTGTCACCCATGTCATGGAGTTGAAGGGTGGACGCATCACTGCCACACGGCGGCTGACGGCCGATGATGGACGACATCACGCAACGACGAAGCCGGCCGCGTGGATTCCGCTCAATTCGCAATCGAGAATCCAGAATCAACAATCAACAATCCCATTTGTCATCAACATCGTCAACGCCAGCGTCGCGCTCGATGAGGGCGAAAAGGTCGTGCTGCGCGACGCGAACTGGCGCATGGATGCCGGCGAGCATTGGATGATCCTCGGCGACAACGGCGTGGGCAAAAGCACGCTGCTAAAGCTGATCATGGGCGACCTGTGGCCGGCGCACGGCGGCAGCATCGAGCGCTTCAACCAGGCCGGCTTTCGCAACGTGTGGGAGATCAAGTGCCGCATCGGCTATGTCTCCGCCGAGTTGCAAGCGCGCTACCATGCCGACCTCACCGCCGAGCAGGTAATTTCCACCGGTTTCAACGCCAGCGTCGGCTGGTTGCAGCGCATCACCAGGGCGCAACAACAGCGCGTGCAAGACACGAT
This sequence comes from Thermoflexales bacterium, assembly GCA_039810125.1. Taxonomy (GTDB): domain Bacteria; phylum Chloroflexota; class Anaerolineae; order J036; family Brachytrichaceae; genus JBDHWI01. The sequence goes on from JBDHWI010000047.1 coordinate 18,480, forward strand.
CGATCTGTTTGGCTTGCGACCCCTGGCGAAGCGCAGCATTTTGGAGATGAGCTACGGGCAAGCGCGCAAGGTGCTGACGGCGCGCGCAATGGTAAATGCGCCGGCGCTGCTTGTTCTGGATGAGGTGTTTGACGGTCTGGACGCGCAGTTTCGCACCGAGTTGGCGGAAATCATGGATGCCATGTCAAAGCACGCCGGCATCATCCTCGTCTCTCATCACGAAGCCGATTTGCTGCCATGTATCACGCATCGCATGGTAATCGAGAAGGGGCGCATCGTGCGCCAGGAGCAGCGCGCATGAACACAATCGACGTGGGCGTGCTGTTCGACAACGCGGCGCAGGACTATGACCGCACGCGCCGGCAATACATCCCGTGTTTCGATGATTTTTACGGCGCGGCGCTGCAATTGCTGCCGGCGAATCGGGATGCAGCATTGCGCGTGATGGATTTGGGTGCCGGCACAGGCCTGTTTGCGAGCCTGGCGCGGTCGCTATTGCCCAATGCGCGCTTCACCCTGTGCGACATTTCCGAAGCCATGCTGGCGCAGGCGCACAAGCGCTTTGCCAATGATGCCCAAGTCGATTTTCTGATCGCGGATTATGTGGATGGCGCCCTGCCCGCCGGCGAATACGATGTGGTCCTGTCGGCGCTGTCGATTCACCACACGCCGCACGAGAAGTTGCCGCGTGTGTTCGCGAAGATATTCGGCGCATTGAAGGCCGGCGGCCTTTTTATCAACGCCGATCAGGCGCTGGGCAGCACGCCGCACAACGAAGCGCTGTATGAGCAGCAGTGGCTGGCCGGCGTGCGCGCGAAGGGCTGCACCGAAGCCGACATCGCCATCGCCCAAGCGCGCAAGAAGGCCGACAAGACCGCGACGATGGAGCAGCAGCTGGCATGGCTGCGCGACGCCGGCTTCACCAACGTCGATTGCTGGTACAAGCATTTTCGCTTTGCCGTGTATGCAGGAGAACGTCCGTGATGCAGTGGAACACGTCGCTCTACGACGCCAAACACAGCTTCGTCACCAAATATGGCGAAGATGTGCTGGCGCTGCTTGCGCCAAAGGCCGGCGAGCGCATCCTCGACCTTGGCTGCGGCACCGGCCACCTGACTCAGCAAATTGCAGCCGCCGGCGCAACGGTGCTGGGGTTGGACAGTTCGCCAGAGATGATTGAGGCTGCTCGGCGCGAATATCCGTCGCTGGAGTTTGTGCTGGCAGACGCAACCACATTTGCAGTTGCAGAGAAGTTCGATGCGGTGTTCAGCAACGCAACGTTACATTGGGTAAAGCCGCCGCAAGCTGCCGTGAAGCGCATCGCGGATGCCCTCAAGCCCGCCGGCCGCTTCGTGGCCGAGTTCGGCGGCACAGGCAATGTCGCAGCCATTCGCAAAGCCGTGCGCAGCGCGTTTCACGAGATCGCCGGCGAGGACAAGCCAGATGTGTATTACTTTCCATCGGTTGGCGAATACGCGACGCTGCTGGAGCAACACGGCTTGGAGGTGCAGGCGGCGTGGCTGTTCGACCGGCCCACACTGCTGGAAGGAGACGATGGCATGACAAACTGGATCAAGATGTTCAGCGCCGGCATGCTCCGTGGGGCAACCACGGATCAAATCAACCGCGCGACCGCGATTGCGGAGCGCACCCTTCGCACAAGCAACTATCAGGATGGCAAATGGATTGCCGATTACCGGCGAATACGAATCGTGGCAATTAAAAAGTGATCTCTCGCAAAGGCGTCGAGGCGCAAGAAAAATTGAAATGCAACTTGGCAGCTTCGCGAGAAAAAAGAGTGCAACCATGACTGACCCAAATCGCGTCATCATTTTCGATACGACCCTGCGCGACGGCGAGCAATCGCCCGGCGCGACATTGAATCTGGCCGAGAAGCTGGAGATCGCGCGGCAACTCGCGCGGCTGGGTGTGGATATCATCGAGGCCGGCTTCGCCATCGCATCCCCAGGCGACCACGAGGCCGTCACGCGCATCGCGCAGGACATCGGCCAGCTCGACGACGGACCAGTCATCACCAGTCTGGCGCGCTGCAATCGCAAGGACATCGACGCCGCCTGGAGCGCGGTGCAGTGGGCTAAGAAGCCGCGCATTCACACCTTCCTGGCAACAAGCGACATTCACCTGCAATACAAGCTGAAGATGAGCCGCAGCGACTGCATCGAGACCGCCGGCGAGATGGTGCAATACGCGCGCAGCATGTGCGAGAACATCGAGTTTTCGCCGGAGGACGCCGGCCGCAGCGACCCTGAATTCCTGTGGCAAGTGCTGCAGGTGGCCGTGCAGGCCGGCGCGACCACGCTGAACATTCCCGACACCGTCGGCTACTGCACGCCGGAGGAATACAGCAACTTGATCAAGGGCATTGTGGATAACGTGCCGGGCATCAAGGAGGGCAAGGTTATCGTCAGCGTGCATTGCCACAACGATCTGGGGTTGGCAACGGCGAACACGCTGGCTGGCCTGATGGCCGGCGCGCGGCAAGCTGAGGTCACCATCAACGGCATCGGTGAACGCGCCGGCAACACCTCGTTGGAGGAGGTGGCGATGGCGATCAAGACGCGCCCGCAATTCTTCGGCAAGTTGCACACCGGCATCGACAGCACGCAGATCGTGCGCACGAGCAAGATGGTGAGCAGCCTGACTTCGATGCCGGTGCAGCCGAACAAGGCCATCGTCGGCGTGAATGCCTTCGCGCACGAGGCCGGCATCCACCAGGACGGCATGCTGAAGAACCCGCTGACCTACGAGATCATGAAACCGGAGATGGTCGGTTGGAATTCGACAAACCTGGTGCTGGGCAAGCACAGCGGCCGGCACGCCTTCAACGACCGCCTGAAGCAAATTGGCTACGACCTGAGCCGCGAAGAGCTGGACAAGGCGTTCGAGCGCTTCAAGGTGCTGTGCGACAAAAAGAAAACCGTCAGCGATGCCGATTTGGAGGCGCTTCTCACCGACCAATTCGAAAGCCTGAATAACGACGTGTTCAAGTTGGACGAGTTGCACGTCACCACCGGCACCGGCAACACGCCGGTTGCCAGCGTGCGACTAATCGATGCCGCCGGCGACGTGCACGAAGATGCCGCGCTGGGCAACGGGCCGGTGAACGCCGTGTGCAACTGCATCAACCGCATCACGGGCGCAGACGCCAAGCTGGTTGAATTCCACGTGCACGCCGTAACCGAAGGCATCGATGCGATTGCAAACGTGACGATTCGGGTGGAGATGGGGAATGGCGAGAGCAAGAAGCGCATCTTCAGCGGACGCAGCGCCGACACCGACACGCTGGTCGCCAGCGGCAAGGCGTATCTGGCGGCAGTGAACCGCGGCCTGCAGCGCGACAAGTCGGCAGTAAAAATGCCGGTGGGGACGGTGTAAGCGCCTCTTGCAGAGACGCTCTTGGGTCCGCTGCACATCAGCGCAGCCTGCAGACCCGCATGCAGGCTGCGCCTCCAGATGCCGAAGGATCTTGAGCGTCGCCATGCGCTCATCGCGTCCGCTATTTCTGACGAGCAGAAGGCATGATCATCCTTGTCATCGGGGCACCAGGGACTGGCAAGACCACGATTTGCCAGGATCTCTCGCGACGCTACGGCGCGCCGCATTTCGAGATGTCATGGATGCCTGAGTTTCTTCGCCGCAATGGCGCAGCGATTTCCTACGAAGAGGACGAGCGAACTGCCGTTCAAGCGCTTGTCGGCGTCGCCAAGGTTTACAGCGACGCCGGCCATCGCGCCGTCTTCGTAAGTGATTTTCGAAATGAGGTTTTGCCGCTAGCCTTTGCGTCGCTCGACGCGTATCCATATCAGGTCGTGCGGCTGTATAGCTCCGCCGAGGCGATCTTGGAGCAGCGCGTAATGGCGCCGGCCCGGTCAAGCGGGTATCGCGACGTCGAAGCGGCTCAGGTCGCCAACCAAGAGATCATGGCAATGGACTTCGGCGGGAGTCTGGATATCGATGTAGCCCGATATGGGATCGAGGATGTCCTTGCCATGATCCGCTCCCAGATTCTGGCGCCGAATGGGGCGATTTGAAACTCGCAATGGCATGACCTTGCATCCAGCCCATCAGGGACGCAGACCGCAAGGCCATCTCTTCACCCAGCCACCTCGCGCACCTTCGCAGCGACATCGATCACGCTGCGGGTAGCGCTGGCGTCGATGGCGGCAAACAGCATCGCCGCCGATTTGATGTTGTCTTGCAATACGGTCGCCGGCGCCGGCCCGCCATCCAGCCAATCCAAAAATTGTGCGCCAATGGCAGTATGGCCGGCGAACTGCGGTTGCTCCGCCTTCACCTCGCGCACCTGCAACATGCCGCCCGCTGTGCGCTCTTGAATGCGCACGACGTGATCGGCATCCAGCACTGCCGCCCCACCCTCGCACTCGACGCGATAATACTCGCTGTGCCACGAATCGGTTTTGCCGGCAGCGAGATTGTTGCCCTCATACATGCCGAACGCGCCGCCAGTGAACTGTATGACGAACAAGCCGTTGCTCTCGCCGGCAAAGGAGTCGCTGCCTTTGAACTGCTCCGCGCTGCCGCGAATCAGGCCCGGGTGCCATTCATAGCCGCTAAGCGTGAGGCAGTCGCCGGCAGTCAGGTTGCGCATCTGATCGAAGTGGTGGATGCTCGCCTCAACCAGCAGCGAATGCGACATGTCGTGGCGAAACTTCGCGCCCCACGACAGGTATCTGCGATAGTCTGACGCGTAGCGGCACACCGCATAGTTCACCGCGCCGAGTTCACTGATGGCCTTTTTCAAGGTCAAGATGCGCGGCGTGTAGCGATAATTCTGCGTCACCATCATCTTCACGCCGGCGCCAGTGGCTGCCCTGTAGATCGCCGCGCAACCTTCCCAGGTGTCGGCAATCGGCTTCTCCGACAAGATCGCCATGCCGCGCCGCGCCGCAAGCTCGACGGACTGCTGGTGAAATTGTGGCGGTGTGACGATGCAGCAGAAGTCCGCTTCGACCTGGGCGAAGGCCTCGGTCACATCGGTGAAGCGCCGGCCAGCCGGCACGCCCAGCGCGTCGCCGGCGCTGTTTAGCACGCTGGCATTCACATCCACCAGCGCCGCAAACTCCATGCGCGCCGCATGCACGCCCCACACATGTTGGATCCAATGCTGCGCCATGCCGCCCACGCCGATCATCAGGCAACGATACTTGTTGGTCATGATGTGCCAATGTAGTGCAATGCCTGCGAACTCGCAAAACATGCCAAGTTCTCAGTTCTGGGTTCTCCGTTAAGATTGCTCCGATGAACATCCTGCAACTGGCCGCTGAGTGCATCGCGCAAGATAAACCCAGCGCGCTGGTGACCATCATCCGCACCGCCGGCTCAACGCCGCGCCATGCTGGCGCAAAGATGCTTGTCGGCGGAGATGGCGCCATCCTCGCCGGCACCATCGGCGGCGGCGAGATGGAGAGCCGCGTGATTGCGCTGGCGCAAACGAGCATCACCGACGGCCAGCCACGCACCGTATCCTATCAACTGGCCGATCCAAAGGCCGGCGACCCGGGTGTGTGCGGCGGCACGGTCGAGCTGTTCATCGAACCGCTGCTCACGACACCAACGCTGGTGATCGCCGGCGCGGGGCATGTGGGGCGCGCGCTGGCGCACGCGGCCAAGTGGTGCGGCTTTCGCGTCATTGTCACCGACGACCGCGCCGAACTGTGCACACCAGAGCATATCCCTGACGCCGATGTATTCCTGATCGGATCACTGGGCGAGCAGCTCGCGACGATCGACATCACGCCACAGACGTATGTGGCGCTAGTGACGCGCGGATTTCCGCTGGATGTGAAGGTGTTGCCGGCGCTGCTGCAATCGCCAGCGGCCTACATTGGCGTGATCGGCAGCGAGCGCCGCTGGCTGACAGCTGCGCAGGCGCTGCGGGCGCTGGGCGTGAGCGACGCGCAGTTGCAGCGCGTGCATGCTCCCATCGGTCTGGAGCTGAACGCCGAGACGCCCGAAGAGATCGCCATCAGCATCCTGGCCGAGATCATCATGCGCCGGCGGACTTTGACCGTTTAGGTCTGGCGTGCTAATCTCTCGACGGAGACGCTCAGCAGTGCAACGAATCTTTTCATGTTTTCAGCATGAACTCGACAAATAACCACAGCAGTTCACGACCGACCGTATTGCGATGGTTGATTGGGATCGTCGCAGCAGCATTGTGCGTCATCGCGCTCGTGCTGGCTAGCGACGCAACGGATGCCATGCGCGCCAAGGCGCAACCGACACCGTGTCCTGATCCCATCGCCTGCCATGCGCTAAAACGGATGCCGGCCCAAAACGTCTCGCCGGCGAACATGCCCTGATGCATTCGCCTTGCAAGAGATGTTTCGATGAAGTCAACAGCATCAGCAATGAAAGAGCAAAGCTCACGGAGGAAATGAATGATGAACCAGTC
>JBDHWI010000048.1:0-24910 GCA_039810125.1 Thermoflexales bacterium
GCAGTGTGGGATCGCAACCCGTACTACTGGGTGGTGGACAAGGAAGGCAACCAGTTGCCCTACATCGACACCATCACTGTTCAGGCGCTGAAGGACAAGGAAATCGAGAAGCTGTCCTACACCGCAGGTCAGGTCGATCACGCCCACTTCCACGGTCAAGGTCTGTCCGACATTCAGAGCCTGAAGGAAGCCGAGCCAACCAGCGGCCTCGAAGTGCGCTTCTGGGACTCCGGCTCCGGCACGGCCTCAATCTACTTCTTCAGCCTGGACTACCAGGATGCCAAGTTGCGCGAGGTGTTCCGCGACAAGGTCTTCCGCCAGGCGCTCAGCCATGCCTATAACCGCGCCGACGTGCAGAAGGCGGTCTACTTCGGCCTCGGTGAACTGACCAACGGCACGATGAGCCCGAAGGCGATCGAGTACAACATCAACGACCAGGGCAAGGCCGTGTATGCCGAATGGCGCGACAGCTTCGTCAAGTATGACCCAGCCTTGGCCGAGAAGATGCTGGACGACGCCGGCTACAAGAAGGGCGCCGACGGCAAGCGCACCATGAAGGACGGCAGCAAGCTGGAAATTCAGGTGACGATCCCCTCCGATTCCGCGCAGCCCGGCAGTGAGCACCTGAGCAAGAACGAGCGCCTGGTGCGCGACTGGCAGGCCATCGGCCTGGATGCCAAGATGACCGTTCTGCCCTCCGAGGGTTGGGGCGAGAAGTGGCGCACCGGCCAAATCCCGATGACGACAGCGTGGGAAGTAGGCGACGGCCCGAACCACCTGGTCTTCCCATCGTGGGTGGTAGCCGACGAGTCCGAGCGCTGGGCCCCGCTGCAAGGCCAGGGCTACACCATGCGCGGCACCGCCAGCGAGAAGGAGCAGCTCGACAAGAGCCCGTGGGAGCGCACCCCGCCGAGAATCAACGACGGCGAGGCGGATGCGATGCCTGTCGTCGCCGAGATTCACAAGCTGTACGACCAGTCCAAGGTCGAGCCAGATGCGATGAAGCGCCACCAGTTGGTGTGGGACATGATCAAGATTCACGTGGCTGAGGGCCCGTTCTTCAGCGGCGTGGTTGCCAACCCGCCGCGCATCATCCTGGTGCGCAAGGGTCTGTTGAATGCCCCGACGCGCGAGGATTTGCTCAAGGAAGGCTTGGGCGGTTTCGTGAACCCGTGGATCATCCCCAGCCCGGCGACCTACGATCCGGAGACGTGGTATTGGGACGACCCTGCAGCACATGGTGGCTAATCCGCCAGTTGCGTAATTGTGAGACAAATGCAAGAAGGGCGGAAACGCCCTTCTTGCGCATCAAGCCCAAACACGCTTCGCTGGGATTGAAAACAGTTTCTGAGAGCAGTTTCCAATCGCATCCCTCAAAAGCCGATGCGCCAAACGCGCTTCCCAACCTGAGAACATCGGCGTTTGGCGGAATGGTGTGTTCCCATGATCAACTATATTGTGCGCCGGCTGGTGAACATGGTGGTCCTCCTGCTGCTGGTCTCGTTCATCGGCTTCTGGATCATTCAACTTCCGCCCGGCTCCATCCTTGACGTCAAGATCGCCCAATTGCGCCAGCAGGGTGGCAACTTGCAGCAGTCCCAAATTGAGGCGTTGCGCGCCCGCTATGGCGTGGACGACCCCTTCTACCTGCAGTATCTCAAGTGGATCTCACGCACCCTGCAGGGTGACTTCGGCACCTCATTCGACACGGATCAAAAGGTCGCCGACCGCATCTGGAACCGGCTGGGCATCTCGCTCGCCCTCTCGCTGGTTGCGCTCTTCATCACCTATACCATCTCCATCCCGATCGGGGTGTATTCGGCCACCCACCGCTACACCGTTCCAGATTACATCATCACATTCTTTCAGTTTCTCGGCCTGTCCATCCCGGGCTTCCTGCTCGCACTCCTGTTACTGATCGGCGCCACGCAGTTGTGGAATCAGCCCATTGGCGGCCTCTTCTCACCCGAATATGTGGACGCGCCGTGGAGCATGGCCAAACTGATTGATTTCTTCAAGCACACCTGGATCATCGTGGTCGTCCTGACCGTCGTCTCGACAGCAGGCCTGACACGCGTGATGCGCGGCAACCTGCTGGACGTGTTGAACCAGCAATACGTGCAGACGGCGCGCTCCAAAGGGCTGAAGGAAAATACCGTGATCTGGAAGCACGCAGTGCGCAACTCCATCCACCCGCTGGTGATGGGTATCGGCGCCATCCTGCCGTTCCTGATCAGTGGTGACGCGCTGATCTCAACCATCCTCAGTTTGCCAACCATCGGCCCGATGTATGTGGATGCGCTGCGCTCGCAGGACATCTATCTGGCCGGCACGCTGCTGGTCATGTTCTCGGCGCTGCTGCTCATCGGCAACTTGATCGCCGACCTGGTGCTGGCCTGGGTGGACCCGCGTGTCCGCCTGGAGTGAGGCGCCGGCCAGCGCCCATCTGCTCGTCGTTTTGACCCTTATCCGATGGATTCATCCGAGATACTCAAGAGGAAGTCCCTATGGCTACAGTTGCCCGTCCGCTCGACATAGGAAAGAAAGCCAAGAAGCTGGAAGACGTCGGCCAGCTCCCGCAGTGGAAACTGATGGTGCGGCGTTTTCGCAAGAGCAAGCTGTCGGTCGCCGCGCTGTTCGTCCTGTTGTTCATCTACGTGATCACGGCGCTCAGCGATTTTCTGGCGCCCTACCCGCACGATGTCATTGACACCGATAATGTCTTCGCCGCGCCCAGCCGGATTGTCAGCGGGCCGAACGGCCTGGGCATCTATGGCATCAAGCAGGTGCTGAATCAGGAATTGTTCAAGTGGGAATACCAGACGGATACCAGCGTGATCCATCCGCTCAAGTTTTTTGTCCAGGGTTTTGAATATCGCTTTCTGGGCCTCATCCCAATGAACGTTCACCTGTTTGGTATAGAGCGCGCCCCAGGCAGCGACCCGACTGCGCCGGAGCCACGCATCTTTTTGTGGGGCGCCGACCGCGAAGGGCGCGACGTGTTCTCGCGCGTGATGAAAGGCAGCCAGATCTCCATGTCGCTCGGTTTCATCGGCGTGCTGATCAGCGTGGTGATTGGCACATTGGTCGGCACGTCGTCGGGTTACTTCGGCGGCCGGCTGGACAATCTCATCCAGCGCCTGGTGGAGTTGGTGCAGTCATTCCCCGATCTGCCGCTGTTTCTGGCGCTGGCGGCGGCGCTGCCGCCAAACGTGCCGGTCATCCAGCGCTTTTTGCTGATCACCGTCATCATCGGCCTGATCGGCTGGACTGGCCTTTCGCGTCAGGTGCGCGGCAAGGTGCTGGCGTTCCGCAGCGCCGACTACACCAGCGCTGCCAAGGCTGCCGGCGCATCGAACTGGCACATCATCACCAAGCACATGGTGCCGAACGTGATGAGCCACGTGATCGTAGTCGCCATGCTCGCCATCCCAGCCGCCATCGGCACCGAGACCGCGCTGAGCTTCCTCGGCCTCGGCATTCTGCCGCCGGCGGTGTCGTGGGGTTTGATGCTGCGCGATGCCAGCTCAGTTCAAGCTGCGATTACCTACCCCTGGCTGCTCATCCCGGTGGGCGTCCTGTTGATCGTCGTGCTGGCGTTCAACCTGCTCGGCGACGGCGTGCGCGATGCGGTTGACCCATATGCTTGATGCATGATCCTCTGCCTGCGCAAACATCACCCATGGCAACTCCAACCACCCATTCCATGTCACCTGCGGCGCCGGCTGACGGCGCGCCTGCAAACGACATATTCACCACAGACGACGATGTCATTCGCGTTCGCGACCTGCATCTGAATTTCTACACCACCATTGGCACAGTGCGCGCGCTCAATGGCGTTACCTTCAACATCCCGCGCGGCAAGGTGCTGGGCGTCGTTGGCGAATCCGGCTGCGGCAAGAGCCAGACCGGCCTGGCCATCATGCAGTTGACGCCATCCGTCGGCAAATATGAGGGCGGCACGATTGAATTTCGTGAATCGCCCAACACGGAGACTCCCGTCAACATCCTCTCGCTGGGCAAAAACAGCGACCAGATGCGCGCCATTCGCGGCAACAACATCTCCATGATCTTCCAGGAGCCGATGACTTCGCTGAACCCTGTGTTCACTGTCGGCTCGCAGATCGAAGAGGCGATCCTGCTGCACCAGACCAAGGACAAAGCCGAAGCGCGCCAGCGCGCCGTCAGCATCCTGGAGAAGGTCGGCATGCCAAATCCTGAGCGCATCGCTGATTCCTATCCGCATCAGCTTTCTGGCGGCATGCGGCAGCGCGCCATGATCGCCATGGCGCTGTCCTGCACGCCCGTGCTGTTGATCGCCGACGAGCCGACCACCGCGCTGGATGTGACGACCGAGGCGCAGATTCTGGATCTGATGCGCGGCCTGCAGGCCGAGTACGGCACCTCGATCATGTTCATCACCCACAACATGGGCGTGGTGGCGCAGATGTGTGACGAAGTCGCCGTCATGTATCTCGGCAGAGTGATCGAGCGCGCCAGCATCGACGACATTTTCTACAACCCCAAGCATCCCTACACCATCATGCTGCTGCGTTCGATCCCGCGGCTTGGCGCTGAGCGCGCCGACAAGCTGGAGTCGATTCACGGCTCCGTGCCGGATCCCTACTCGCGCGTGACGGGGTGTCCATTCCATCTGCGCTGCCCGGCCGCCATGGCGGGCATCTGCGATGTGACCATGCCGGCGGAGACCATGATCGGCGAGCGCCACTCCGTCCGCTGCCACTTGTATCTGTAGCATCGAGGAATTCAACTCATGGAAAAGAAAACAGGCGAACTATTGCTGCAGGTCAGCGGGCTGAAGAAGCACTTTCCCATCCAGGCCGGCTTCCTGCGACGCACCGTCGGCTATGTCAAGGCCGTGGACGGCATTGATTTCTACGTCAACCAGGGCGAAACACTGGGGCTGGTGGGTGAATCGGGATGCGGCAAAAGCACCACCGGGCGCACTGTCATCCGGCTGTACGACCCCACCGCCGGCGAGGTCGTCTTTAACGATCCCGTGCAGGGCAGGGTGAACGTTGAGAAGCTGAACCAGCATGAACTCAAGGCGATTCGCCCCAACATGCAGATCATCTTCCAGGACCCGTTCAGTTCGCTCAACCCGCGCCTGACGGTCTCCGAAATCGTGGGCGAGCCTCTGGCGGTGCAAAAATCGGCCTCAGGGCAGGCGCTGAAGGATCGCGTCGCAGAGTTGCTGGAGGAAGTCGGCATTCGCTCAGAGAACATGAGCCGCTACCCGCACGCCTTCTCCGGCGGCCAACGCCAACGCATCGGCATCGCGCGCGCGCTGGCGCTCAACCCCAAGCTCATCATCTGCGACGAGCCGGTCTCCGCGCTCGACGTGTCGATTCAGGCGCAGGTGCTGAACCTGCTGGAGGAGTTGCAGCGCAAGCACGGCTTGAGCTATCTGTTCATCGCGCACGATCTGAGCGTGGTCGAGCACATCGCCAACCGCGTGGCGGTGATGTATGTGGGCTACATCGTCGAGATGGCAAAGACGTCATCGCTGTACTTCATGCCCAAGCATCCCTACACCGAAGCCTTGCTCGCCTCCATCCCCAAGGCCGACCCGCGCGACCGGAACCGCCCGATCAAGTTGCCTGGCGACGTGCCCTCGCCGGCCAACCCGCCGCCCGGGTGCTATTTCCATCCGCGCTGCGCCTATGCCCAGGAGATCTGTCGCACCGAGCGTCCGCCGCTGCGCAACATCGGCGATGAGCATTGGGTGGCCTGTCACTTTGCGGAGGAGCTGACGCTGAAGGGGATCAAGCACAGCACCTCTGACATCCGCCTGCAAGTTCCCCAGCCATTGCCGGGGCGCGAGCCATTGGTGAACAGCGCGTCCACCAGCATGGCGGCCTAGCGCGCCTGTCATCCCGCAAGGTCACGCAAGCAGCCTCCCTTCAACACAGGGAGGCTGTTTTTTTTGTGGAAGTCGTGATAGATCTTTTTCAAGTTTCAACCACCCATGTAAACTAGGCGTACGAGGTGAAGGTTTGTTTGCGTTTCGTTCCATCCATGTCCTGCGAGCAGTATTCATTTTGTCGTTGAGCCTGACGTCATGCGCGGTTGATCTCAATCAGGCTGCCCCCACCCCGACGGCGCTTTCGAAGGCGCCCACAGCCATCCCACCCACCTATACGGTGGAATTGGGGCCGGTGGTCAAGCGTCTGCAATTTACAGCGCGCGTGCAGCCAAAGGAAACCGCCGATCTCTATTTCGAAACCGATGGGCGCATCCTGAATGCGCCTTTCAAGGACGGCGACACCGTCAAGAAGGGCGATCTGTTGGCCGAACTGGACGTGACGGATTTGCGCAATGAGCTTGAGCAGCGCAAGCTCGAATATGAAACCGCGCAGACCGTGCTTTCGAACACCATGAAAGGCTTCACCGAGACGGTGGCGATGGCGCAGTTGGACGTAAACCAGGCCAGATTGCGCCTGGAGATTGCCACGCAGCAAGCCGGCGACGCCGAGGTGAAACTGGCACAGAACGACTTGGATCGCAATCAGCGCCAGATCGACGACATCAACGCCTCCATCAAGGCCGCGCGCGCAGCCTTTGACCAGGCCGGCGCCGACAATGCCGCCAAGCTGCTCGAAGCAGCCCAGCTGGAGCGCGCGCGCCTGCAGGCGGTCTACGAGCGCGTCGTCGCCAACCAGAGCGTGGCGCGCTTGCAGGTGGAGTTGCTGCAGGGCGAACTCACCCGCGCGCAGATGGCATATCGCAACCTGCTCTCCAATGTCGATCCGAATCTGGTGAGCAATGTCGAGCGCGCTCGCATCGCCTACGAGGGTGTGCAGAAGCGCCTGTCGCGAGCCACACTGGTGGCGCCCTTCGACGGCGTCATCTCGCAGCAGTTCGCGCGCGTGGGATCGAACGTGCGCGCGCTCGATCCACTGATCAAGATGGCAAAGCCCGGCGAATTGATCCTCGTCGGCACACTGAACCCAGTTCAGTCTTCACAGGTGGACATTGGGGCGAAGGTGACCTGCTATTTCGATAATGCGCCCAACACCCCCGTCACCGGCATGATCACCTCTTTCCCGAAGATGCCGCCCGATGCAACCAACCAAACAGTGATCATCAGTCTGGACGAGGATGTCAAGCTGGAGATCGCCCGTCTGGCGCGCTGCAACACCGTGTTGGGTGAAGCCCAGAATGTGTTGTGGCTGCCTCCGCTGGCCGTGCGCACCTTCCAGGGCCGGCGTTTCGTGGTCATGCAGGGCGAGGACGGTTCGCGCAAACGCATCGATGTCGAGGTCGGCCTTGAATCCGATGACCGCGTGGAGATCAAGCGCGGCGTGCAGCAGGGCGATGTCGTGGTTGGACAATGAGATCGAGCAGCTGACATTGCCGGCACTGGCCGCCGGCTTGCAGCCAGCCGCAGGAACGAAACATGCGCCGCATCCCCGGATTCATTGAGCTTGCACTCAACCGCCTGCGCAACCAGGTCGCGCTGGTGGCGTGCGTGCTGCTGGGCGTCACGATGGCAGTTGCCTTCGCCTCGGCCCTGCCGGCATTCGTCAACAACGCACAGTTGCGCGTGTTGCGCCAGTTGCTGCTGGCCAGCACGGGTCGTGACTCCACCTCGGCATCGGCGGCAGATCGCTCGCGCGGCGACCCGCTTTTCCTGCGCTTCGCCTACATCAGCGGGCTGGGCGGGCCGCTCACCATCCCGCAATTGCACGACCTGGATGCGTTCATGCGAACGAACATTCAGTCCCGCACCATTCTGCCGGTGGCGCAGGCCGGCATGCGCTTGAGGACTGACCGCTGGGGTATGTGGCCGGCGGCCGGCACGCGCACCGGCACGCTGTACACCCCGCAGCAGCGACCCATGGAATATGTCTCCATGGATGTGCTGGACGGCGTCGAAGATCACATCAGGCTCGAAGAGGGCGTGATGCCGGCGGCCATGCCGAAGGACGACTCCATCCCGGTGCTGATTCATCGCTATTTCAGCGACAAGCACGGCGTGCGCCCAGGCGACGTGTTCAGCCTGACCATGAATGTGAGCGTCCCGAACCCTGGCGCCAGCGGCAATGTGGTGCGCCAGGTGCAAACGATGGCGACGGTAGCCGGCGTGTGGACGCCCATCGACCCCGATGACGATTTCTGGTTCATCTCGCCCTTTGGCATGTCGGATGGTTTGCTGATCACCCGTGAGATCTTTGAAACCCGCGTGGCTGAGTTGCTGCCAAAGCCGGTGGACTACGTCGTCTACAACTACAACCTGGACGATGTTCCACTACAAACAGAATTGGTCGAGCCGCTGCTGGCGCGCGTCGACACCTTGCGCAACGACGCCTTTCAAAAGCAACAGGGCATCTCCATGTCGACCAACCTTTCAACGGTCCTGGTCAAATACGTCACGGCATCGCGAGAGATGACGCTGCTCATGGTGGCGTTTGCCGCGCCGCTGTTGGTGATCGTGCTGTATTTCATCGTGTTGGTGTCGGGCATGGTGATTCGCCGGCAGGAGATGGAGTTGATCACGCTGCGCAGCCGCGGCGCATCTTCCGGCGACACGCTGGGCTTGTATGCCATCCAAAGCGTGATCATCGGCATCGTCGCGCTCATCATCGGCATGCCGTTGGGCTACATCATCGGCTCGTTCATGACCGGCGCGCGCACCTTTCTGGATTTCAGTGGTCCCATCCGGCTTTCCACGACCGATTTTCTCAACGCGTTCCAGCCGCAATATCTTCCATTTCGGTTTGCCATCGGCGCGGTCATCGTCGCTACGCTCGCCACACTGTTGCCGGCGCTCGGCGCATCGCGCTCCACCATCGTGCTGCTGACCGCCGACCGCGGGCGCAACACGCGCAGCCCGCTCTGGCAACGCATGTTTCTGGATGTGCTGCTACTCGTGCCGGTGGCCTATGGCTATATGCAACTGAGCCAGCAAGGCAACATCGGCATTTTTGGCCGCACCATTTCCAACGAGAACCCTCTGCGCGATCCTGTGCGCTATCTGCTGCCGATGCTGTTGATGACCAGCCTCGCGCTGATCGTGGCGCGGCTCTTTCCGCTGCTCATGCGGCTGATCGCAAAGCTTCTGCAACGCCTTGGCAGCAAATTGCCGTTGGCCACGCCGACCCTGCTGGCCGCGCGTGAACTGGGCCGCGCGCCCAAGGACTATCTCGGCTCGCTGCTGCTCTTGATCATCGCGACCGGCATCGCCACCTTTGGCGCATCCACAGCCAAAACGCTGGACGGCCATCTAGTCGACTCGGTGTACTTCGTCTCCGGCGCCGATTTGCGACTGGTCGAGGAGGGGCAATCCAACAAGCCCAAACCGGTAAGCTCTCCGGGCGGCCCGCCGGCGCCGCCGCCACCCGACGACGGCAAGCCAGAAATCTGGTCGTTCCTGCCCGTGGAAGATCACCTCACCATCCCTGGGGTGGAGGCTTTTGCGCGCACGGCAACGTTCAAGGTGCAGCCGCAGATCGCGCGACGAATTGGCACCTTCACGCTCAAGGCGCTGGACTGGCATGAGGCCAGCAGCGTGATGGCGCAGGCATTCCGGGCCGACTATGCCTCAAAGTCGCTGGGCGGGCTGATGAACAGCCTTGGCGCGCAGCCAGATGGCGTGCTGGTGCCGCCCATCTTTCTTACCTTGAACAAGAAGGCCGTCGGCGATCCGTTGCGGCTGGACATCAAGACCACCGAGGGCAGCGTGCCGGTGACCTACACGATCGCCGGCACCTATCTGCATTTCCCAACCATCCAGCCGGTGGAAGATGAGACGGTGTTCATCGCCGACATCGACCACACCTTCGAGAAGATTGGCAAGGCGGTGCCGTACGACGTGTTGCTCACGCTCGCGCCGGGCACGAGCGGCACCGCTGTGTCGAACCGCGCCAACGAGATGGGTTACACGGTGAAAGACACCTTCGACGCGCGCCTCGAAATTCAAACGCAGCAGCAGACGCCAGAGCGGCAGGGGCTGTTTGGCATCCTGACCGCCGGCTTCTTCGCTGCCATCGCGCTCACCATCATCAGCTTCGTGCTGTATTCCATCCTGTCGTTCCGTCGGCGCTCCATCGAGCTGGGCGTGTTGCGCACGCTGGGCTTGTCCTCGTGGCAAATGGCCGTCTACCTGA
Organism: Thermoflexales bacterium; assembly: GCA_039810125.1. GTDB lineage: Bacteria > Chloroflexota > Anaerolineae > J036 > Brachytrichaceae > JBDHWI01. The sequence continues at coordinate 10,131 of JBDHWI010000048.1, forward strand.
TCTTGTCGCAATTGGGCATTGTGCTGACCGGCACGGTGGCCGGCGCAGCGGTGGGCGTGCTGGCCAGCCGGCTGTTCATCCCTTTCTTCCAGGTGAGCGGCAAACTGGTGTCCGAAGTGCCGGCGTTCTATATTCGCATCGCCTGGACTGAGGTGGCACAGGTGAGCATGGCAATCGGCATCGCCTTTGCCGTGGCCATCGCAGCCACGCTGCTCCTGTTGCGCCGCATGAAAGCCTTCGAGGCCATCAAGCTGGGCGGCGTCTCGTAGCATCGCAGATGATGATTCAGCATGAGTTGGCTCTATGATGCCGGCCCATGAGGTGCTTTCATGAACGCAGCGAATGGCACGCTCGACGACTTCAACCCCCACTCGCCGGCGCCAGGGAAGTTGCAAGGAAAAAGCAGCAGTCCGGCTCTACTGAGGAGCCGGACTGCCTTGGTGAAGACACTCGCGCTTGAACGCTAACCCTTCACGCTGCCGGCGGTCAGCCCTTCCACCAGGAAGCGCTGGGCGAAGACATACATGATCACCACCGGAATCGACATGATGAGCGAAGCCGCCATCAGCAGACCATACGGATAGATGTCTGCGAAGACCAGCTTTTGCAAGCCGACCGGCAACGTGATCAACTTCTCGCTGGTCAGGAAGATGAACGCGTACAGGAACTCATTCCACGAGTTGGTGAACGCGATCAGCGTAATGGCCAACAACGCCGGCATCGCCAGCGGCAGCGTGATGCGGAAGAACGCCGTCAGCCGGTTTGCCCCATCGATCATGGCCGCCTCTTCCAGATCTTCTGGAATGCCCCGGTAGTAGCCCAGCATCACCCATGTGGCAAACGGCATGAGGAAGGTCGGATACGTCAGGATCAGCGACATGTGCGTGTTGATCGCTCCGAGCCCGGTGAGGATGCGATACATCGGGATGAAAAGCAGCGACGCCGGCAGCAGATACGTCACGAGCAGGATGGTCGTCATCGCCGCTGCGCCGCGAAATTTCAGGCGTGCCAGCGCATAGCCACCCAGTGCGGCAAACAGCACCGACAACACAGTAGTGACCAGCGCAACCGTGACAGTGTTGCGGAACCACAACGTATAGTCCGTCCGCGTCAGCAGGTAATTGAACTGATCGAGCGTCCACGGTTGCGGCCAGAACAGCGAGATGCGCTGCTGGATTTGGGTGTCGCTCTTGAAGGCTGTGGTGATGACGAAGTAAAACGGGAACAGCACGAAGAAAATGAACGGCAGCAGCAACAGCAGCCGGCCAATCATGCCGGAGCGCTCGCGCGTATGCGCTTTGAGCCGGCGCGTCGCATAGGTGGCCAGGGTGTAAAGCGCCGCGCCAACAATCGTCAGCCCAGCCAGCACGAGCGCCATCTGTCCGATGGAGCCCGCCACGCTTTCTGGCGGCGACATGGTGGCGATCAGAACAAACGGCGTCAGGCCGGCGAGGATCAACCACGGCGTCGCGCGCGTGCTGAGCACCGCAGCAAAGCGCGCCAGCACCAGCAAGACCAGGCAGATCAAACCCGTGACGGCCAGGCTGATCAGCAAGACTGCAGCGCCGGCGCCGGCCAGCGTGGTGAACACCGCCAATCCCAGGAAGAGCACGGCCAAAACCCACGGCACGATCTTGTTTGCATTCTCAGCGATGCGGCTGCTCAATGTGACCCGCGTAGTGCGGTCCACGCCCTGTCGCATGAAGCGCGAGAGCAGGATGATGAAGATGGCCAGGAATGGCGCAGTGGCCAGCGACACAGCCGCACCAGGGCCATAGCGGTTTTGCAGCAGCGCGCGCTCGTAGGCCAGGATCGAATACACGCGCGTCTCACCGCCTGGGCCGCCGCCAGTCATCAGATAGACGATGCCGAATGTGTTGAATGTGGAGATGGTCGAGAGCAATACGGCAACGGCCATGACATACCTCAACCCCGGCAGCGTGATGTTGAAGAAGCGCTGCACTGGGTTGGCGCCATCCACCTCGGCTGCCTCATACAGCTCCTTGTCGATGGACTTCATGCCGGCCAGCAACAGCAGCGTGAAGAAGGGAATGCCCTTCCAGATGTTGACTGCAATCACGCTCCACAGCGCCAGACCCGATTCAGACAGCCAGCCAATGTCGCGCGTGATCAAGCCCAGACTGCGCAACAGCGGATTGAGCGTCCCGAAGATGGGGTCATAGATGCCACGCCACGTCAGCGCGGTGACGACTTCTGGCACGATCCACGGCAGCAACATGATGCCAGACAGCACGTTGCGGAAGGGCAGCTTGCTGTTGAGCAGCAAGGCAATGATCATGCCCACAACCAGTTTCATCGCCACCGACACGACGGTGAAGCGGATGGTGTTGCCGATGGAACTGGTGAACTGCGTGTCATTCAGCAGCCGCGCATAGTTGCCCAGGCCAACGAAAACATCCTGTCGGGCAATATTGCGCGTGGTGAAGCTCAACATTACGGCGTTGATAAAAGGCCACAGGATCAGTCCAGCCATCAGGATGACCATCGGCGCCATGAAGAACACGGCGATCTTCCAGTCCTTGCCAAACAGCCGCTCCAGGCGTTTGCTCAGACTGGTTGTTTGGGATTGCGTCAAGTTCGATGGCGCAGTCATCTGTTGAGCCATGTTCACTCTCCAAGTTCTACTCGAGCCTCTCCTGGCGGGAGAGGCTCGAGTGGAACATGACAACTAGCTCTGTGGCAGGCCCTTCTCTTCGAAGATGGCCACACCCTTGTCGGTCGCGTCCTTGACAGCCTGTTCGGCCGTCATCTTGCCGGTGATGATGTTGGACATCATCTCGCTCAGGAAGCCAGTGGCGAACCAGGCATCGATGGCTGCATTGGCTTTGGCGGGGAAGGCGAACCCGGTGTAATCGCTCGGGTTGAACATGATCGTCTGCAACATCTCGAAGTTCGAGTCGGCAGCCAGCAACTCCGGCGTCCAGCCATTCTTGTAGGCCGGCATGACCAAGCCACCACCCAGGATCGACAGCGGCGTGAAGACAACAGGGTCCATGAAGTGCATCACGATCTGCTTGGCAGCATCCTGCTGCTTGGCGCCGCGCATGATGGTGTACCACAGGTTGCCGCCGGCGCCGAGGGTGAGCTTGCCATCGTTCGTCGAGGGGAAGTTCTGCCAGGAGATGTTCTTGTACAGATCGGGCTGATCCTTCTTGGCCGCGGCGTACACGCTGGGTGCGTTGGCGGTGATGCCAGTCTTGCCGGCCAGGAAGGCTTCGTTGTTGCTTGGATCCGTCCAGCTCTCCACGCCGGGCGGCAGGATGTCCTTGAACTCCGGCTTCATGTAGATGTCAGCCAGCCACTGCACGCCGGCGATCGTCTCCGGCGAGTTGAAGGTGATCTTCTGGCCGGTCTCGTCCACTGCGCGGCCACCGAAGGCTTGGAATGCGACTTGAATCAGGCCGTGACCGTCACCCGACTTGTTGACCGTCATGCCCCAGCCGAAGCGCTCCTTGGACGGGTCAGAGATCTTCTGCGCAATGTCCAAGCGCTCCTGCAGGGTATTGAACTTGGTCAGGTCCGCGCCGGCCTCATCGACCCAGTCTTTGCGCACATACCAGCCACCGATGTTGGAGCTGTGCGGCACTGCCCACCACTTGTCGTCGTACTTGGCGCTGCGCTCGGCCGTGGTCGGCACGACGTCGCCGTACTTCGACACAAGTTCTTGCAACAGCGCAGTGTGATCCTCCGTCAGTTCCTGGTCATACATCTGCGAGATGCTGTTGCCGTGATAGGTCAGGTCGGGCGGATTGCCGGCGGACACGGCTGCCTGCATCTTGGCCATGAAGTCGCCGAACACTTCTGGGTTGACCGTCGAAACGTCGGGGGTGAAGCCGATGCTCTTGATGAATTCCTCGGTCTGCTTCTTGAACTCATCCTCCAGCGCCTTGAAGTATTCCTGGCGATGCAGCACCTGAACGGTTCCGCCGGCGCCAGTGGCCGGCGCTTCGGTTGGCTTGGGGGCCTCAGTGGCCGCCGGCGCCTCAGTGGCAGCGGGGGCTTCGGTCGCCGCCGGCGCCTCAGTGGCAGCAGGCGCAGATGTGGCGGCAGGGGCAGTGGTTGCGGCGGGGGCGGCGCAGGCAGCGAGCAGTGCGCCGGTGCCGGCGAGCGCAGACATGCGCAACAGTTGCCGGCGGGAAAGCTTGGTCTCTTTCTTCATGCGTTCCTATTCCTCCTGGACAAATGACATGAGATGGGCTGAGAAACCGTCTGTTGTTGATGCGCAGGTTTGGGCTTCCTGCGCACGCCTTGATTTGTTCGTTTTCGCTCGAATAGACTCCTCCTGGTCCAGCCAGAAATCAAAACCACGAAGGCGGCGCTGCAAGCTTCAGCGTTGAAATTCGTCTTCGTGGCGATGCCGTGCTAGTTTAGTGCAACTTGCGGCCAATGACCAATAGGCCGCCGCCGGCGTTTGTTGCGACTGCGTCGTAAAAAGGGCGTAATTTCGGCATCAAACGGTCATGCACCATTTTCGCCATCGCTGGCTGGTAGCCCAATGGCTTCAGGCGCGGCGAGGCCAGCATGTTGAACACGGAACGACCCCCGATGCCGTATTCGCGATTCATGCGATCCCACTGCGCCTCAGTTTCAGGCGTGATGTAGTAGCGCGCTTCGACCAACTCCACCCCCACGCCGGTCAGCAGCGCGCGCCACTCCTCCGGCGAGTGGTAATGATGATGCGCCAGCAGCTTGTCCACGCCCTTCGCATAGTTCTCGCCGGCCTCCTTGCTCGGCGCGGTCACCACGCCGTCCAGCAGACTGCGAAACTGATCGCTCGGCACGGTCAGCACCAGCCGGCCATCCTTGCGCAACACGCGCGCCAGCTCTGGCAACACATTCTGCGGGTCGGAGATGTGTTCGATCACCGAATTGCTGTAGACCGAGCCAAATGCGCCATTACGATATGGCAGCGCATGGCCGTCGGCGAATTGCACACCGCGAAAATACACGCCGCTGGCTCTGGCCGCCGGCATCTCAGCTTTGGCGATGTCGCAGCCATAGATGCCGGCCTGCTTGCCAAACACCGCCTCGGTGAACAGGCCGTCGCCGCAGCCGAAGTCCAGCATCGGCGCAGGAAAGTCCGTCGTGCTGAGCGCCTTCGCTTCAATCGACCGCCATAGCGCCACCGGCGGCGCAAACCAGTATCGCTCCAGAAAATCCGACAGATAATCCCTGTCTCGATGAACGCTCAGTGTCTCAGGCATTCGGCGATTATAGTGAGTGCCACATGATCTTTCTCAAACTCGGCGGCTCGCTCATCACCGACAAGACGCAGGACAACACTCCGCGCATGGATGTGATTCGCCGGCTTGCGGCTGAAATCCACTCAGCGCTTAGCACTCAAAAATCGGCGCTCCTGCTCGGTCACGGCAGCGGCTCGTTCGGTCACGCAGCGGCAAAGAGACACGGCACACGCGGTGGCGTGGGCTCGCCGGCACAGTGGCGCGGCTTCGCCGAGGTGTCGGTCATCGCGGCGCGGCTCAACCGCATCCTGGCCGACGCATTGCATGATGCCGGCGTGCCAGTGATGAGTTTCCCGCCGTCAGCGTGGCTGCGTTGCGCCGATGGCCGCATTGTCGAGAGCGACACGACCAACATCCAGTTCGCCCTCGCGCGGGGCATCGTGCCGTTGGTGATGGGCGACGTGGCTTTCGACAGCGTGCGCGGCGGCACAATCGTCTCGACAGAAGAGGTGTTCGCGCATCTGACCGCAGCGTTTTCAGTGGAATCGGTGTTGCTCGCCGGCGAGACAGCGGGCGTATATGAGCGATGGAAAAAACGCGAGGATGCAGGGGTGGGAGACGCGACCTCAGCAGTCATCCGCAAGATCACGCCGTTCAATTGGGCGCAAATCCAAACCGGCGTGAGTGGCAGCCATGGCGCCGATGTCACCGGCGGCATGGCCGGCAAGGTGCGCGACATGCTCGACTTGGTGCAACGCCATCCCACGCTCACCGTGCGCATCTTCAGCGGCCTGGATGAAGGCAACGTGCTGCGCGCCCTGGGCGGCGAAGCGCTCGGCACCGAAGTGGCTGCCACCGACGATGCGCGATTGATCGATCTTGGCGGATGGATGAACGCATAATGAAACAGCAAGGCGCTGGAAACTGAGGGATGCCTCTCACGCCCTTGTTTCCCCGTCGTGATCGTCCGTCATCTGAAACCGAAAGCGCGCGCGGCCGGCGCGAATGACATCGCCGTCCTTCAACTGTGCGCGGGTGATGCGCTGCTCGTTCAAAAAGGTGCCATTGCGGCTGAGGTTGTCTTCCAGCCACCACGACTGGTCGCCGGCGTTCCACAGCACTTGGGCGTGGCGCGCCGACGTGAATTCATCTTCCGCGCGGGCAAGGCAATTCGGGTCGCGGCCAATCCACGCAGAGGCCTGCACCTCGTAGCGCCGGCCCTCGCTGCCCGCCTCATCCAGCGAGACCAACTGCGCAGCTGGCAGCGCCGGCGACTCAACGCGCCGCTCGCGCAACAGCGCCCACAGCAGCACCGCAAAAAACGCATACAGCGCCACCACTGCCAGCACTCGCAAGCCAAACAACGCCATCTCCATGATGTTTCAATCTGCATGTATTGTCGCCGACGGCGTTTGGGTGATTGTGTGACGCGCCGGCGTGACAACAGGTTCAACCACAAAAAAGAGGCGAGACGCACATCTCACCTCTTGTCACTCCACACTACTCAGAGATCGAATTTACTGCTGGCTCCACGCCGCCATCATGCCCTCGGCAATAATGCGTGGCCGCCCGCCGTGACGCAGCATCGGCACCACGCACACCACTGGCCGGTCTTCACCCTCTTCGTTGCGCTTCACCATCGGCAACACCACACATGTGCCATCTGGCGACCAGATGCGATGGCTCAGCGCATATTGATCGAAGAAAGGCAGAAATTGATTCACAAACAGATCCGCCGGCTCGAACGTCGTGATCAAATGTTGCTCGCCACTCTCCACGTTCACGCACCACAGGTTCAACCGCAGCACGCGATCTTCCTCAAATTCCTCCATGTCATCTTCGGATCCGTCCGTCTCATAGGCGAGGAAGCCGCCGTCCAGCGCAGCTGCCTCCGGATTAGGCAGCACCATGTCGAAAATCTGCTCGGCGACATTGGCGATGGTGAAGTAGGCGATGTGTCGGCCATCCGGCGACCAGAAGAACGCCAGCACGATGTCTTCGGTCAGCGTGCGCACATCCTGCGTGCCAGCATCCAGCAATCGTAGCGGCCCGTAGTACGTCCGCACCGGCTCAGTTGGGCTGATGAAGGCAAGCTGGTCGCGCATCGGGCTCCAACTCATCGCCGCGATGCCCTGATGCTCGATCACCAGGCGCTGGCTGAGATGCCGGCCATCCACCACCAACTGCGGTTCGCCCTTGCGGTTCACCTGCGCGAAGGCAAAGTAGCGCCCACTGCGCGCAATGCCGGGCGCTTGAAACAGGCCTGGTTTTGCGATCGGCGCGCGATTGCTGGCCGGATTGAAGGGGTCGATAAACGTCAAAGAGGAGCCATCGTCGTTGGACGCGCCAGTATGCAGCAAAATGCGCTTGCCATCGAGGCTCCAGTCCCAGAAGCAGGGCTGACCGGTGGCAACGGGCTGGCTGACGAGCGAGGCAACCGCATCCCCGCGCGTGGATGCCACATGAAGCTCCATCGACTGCTCGCCGGCGCGCGCAGTGACGAAGCTGAGGTGTTCATTGTCCGGTGACCAGTAGCAGTAGATCGGCGTGTCCTGATCACTTTCGAAGACCGAGTGCGGATCGGCCTGCCGGCGATATGCCGTCTCTTCGTCTGCAAAGACAAACACGCCGGCCATCTCGCGCGTGCCGCCCACCGCTGCAATGCGCGAGCCATCCGGCGACCATGCAGGAAATTGAAAATATCGCTCGCCACTGGTCAGCGTGCGGCGATCTTCCCCGTTTGGCGAAAGGGTTTCCAACTCACCATTCAGGTTAATCAAGGCAATTCGATTGAGGCGGTTGTGCATGTCGTATGTCAGTGTGCTGTGTCGCGCGATCGAATCGATTCGATCACACGAAAATTTGTTCTACCAGCATAACCGATTCTGTTTAGCGCTCACTGAAGACAGCGCCGGCGCACACCATCAATCGGATAGTCGCCGACGCACAGCGCTGCTGCAACCCCCGGCGCATGTCACCGCACAAACAGCACGCGGCTTGGCACCCAGATTTGTCCATTACTGGTGGGGATGGCATCCCCAACCACCACGCCATTCACCAACAACTGGCCATTGCGCACCTGCACGAGCACCTTGCGCTTGCCGAGCGTTGGGAATGCCTTTGCGCGCGAGCCGAGGCTGGCGAGATCGACATTGCCCAGGATGATGTGACAGCGCAACAACTCTTCAAGCGCCTGCGGATTGCTCGCCAGCCGGCGCTGCGTGGCCGGCGAAAGCGCAGCAAAGGCAATGTCAGTCGGCGCGATGATCGTATATGCGCCAGTTCCATTCACCACGCCAGCCAATCCGGTGCTGTCCAGGCTGGTCAGCAATTTACTGAACGTGCCATTCGCAGCCAACGTGTCGGTGGGCGATTGAAATTCTGGCTTGGGTGCAATGACATTCCCCGGCGGCGCGTACTGGCCGCAATTCTGGCCGCCAGAGTTAGCTGCGCGCGCAAAGCCGATATCGTTGTTCAGCGCAGCCACGCCCAGCCGTTTCACCAGCGCCGTGCGCGGCGACGTCGTGGCGACCCAGCCGGGCTGCGCGATAGGAATAACGCTGTAGGTGCCGGGCGTCACGGTGGGACCAAAAGTGCTATCGCCGCCGACGACGCCGCAGATATACCAGTCGCCGCCGGCGGTCAGCTTCCACGAGGCCGTGCCGATGTTCGGCTCGCCGGCATCGCGCAGGCCGTTGCGGTTGAGATCCTCAAAGGCTGAGCCGCGCACCGAGCCAAGCGGCGGACAATCGCCATCGACGGTGAAGCGCGCGTAGGCATCGTTGCGCTGACCACGCGCGATCACCTGACCGCTCGCGCCGGCGTTCAAGGCCACGCTGTTCCAGTACACAAATTGCGCGCCCTGGCCGTGTGGCACGTCGCTGCCAGTGAGTTTGCCGACGAGGCCGCCGCTGAGGCCCTTGCCATCAGTGGTCGACCATTCGACCTGCGGCGCCGGCTGCGACGGATCTTCCTGCAGCACCAGGATGGAAATGCCGGTGGGGCAGGCAAAGACATCGATGCCGACGACGTTGGCCGCCGCCGGCGATGGCAGCGCCAGCGGCAACGCAGCGCCGACGGCCAGCACGGCGCTCAACACCCACTTCATCATGCGAATGGCAGAACTCATGCGCTTCACCTTTTCTCTTTGCTAAATTCACCGCGCATCTTCGGCGGCGATTTACTTCTCCGCGTCGTCGCGCTTTGCTTCCTTTTGCTCCTGGGCTTCGGCTTTGGGGCGCTGCTCAAGATAGATCACATGATAGGCTTCCGCCGGCGCCAATCCCTTGCCGGCTTCCATGGCCCAGTCGCGCACCATCTTCGCCACATCTTCGCCCACTTGGCTCTTGTGCTGCAACAACGCCTTCTCTTTCAGATCAACCGTCGTGCTGATGTCTACCCACGTATCCGGCTCATCCGTCCACTGAATCCACACCTCGCGCACGCTGTGCGCCTCGCCCAGATCAGGATACATCAGCGGCATCGACGCAACAGGCGCGATGGCATCCATCGTGGCGACGGCCACCGCACGATGGTCGGGGTGGTTGATGTAGCCATTGCCGCTGTACATGCGCATCGGGTCCATGGCGATCACCACTTCCGGCTTGTGCTTGCGGATCATGCGCACGAGATCCTTGCGCAGATCGAGCGTCGGCATCACCTCGCCATCGTTGTAACGCAGAAATTCAACCGCAGCGATGCCGCAAATGTCGGCGGCAGCCTGTTGCTCCTGCTCGCGCAAGGCAGCAATCGTTTCGCGGGTATAGGCAGAGTCGTGTGTGCCGCCGTTGCCGCTGGTGACCAGCACATACACCACGCGCGCGCCGGCCTTCGCCCATTTCGCGCAGGTGCCCGCGCAGCCAAATTCGATATCGTCGGGGTGAGCGACGATGACCATTGCAGACTTGGGAATGAATTCTTTGCTCATCACGCTGGCGATTCTATAACTCTCCCAGCGCCGGCCCAAATTGCCGCTTGGCCTGCCGGATGGCGCTGCGCGGGATGAACCCCTCCAATGCCACCATGGCGCGGTTGTGGATGCCGGGGATGACGACAGCCTCGCCAGAGCCCAGTGAATTCAGCGACGCTGTCGCCACCTGGCCGGCGGTCTGCCATAGAAACGGCGGCAACGCATCGCGCCGAAAGCCGATGGCGCGAAATGGCGACGTGTCATGAAACTCCGAGTAGGTGAAGCCCGGGCAGAGCGCTTGCACGTACACGCCGCTATCCACCAGTTCAGCTTGCAACGCCTCGCTGAAGGTGATGAGGTAGCGCTTGGTCGCGCCATAGTTCACGTTGCCAGGCAATGGATACCAGCCGGCGACTGAAGCCACATTCACGATGCCCCCGCGCCGATGCTGGATCATGCCGGGCAACGCCGCGCGGGTCAGCCGCATGGTAGCCGCGATATGCACATTGAGCATGGCATCCAGATCTTCAATCGGCTGATTGGCAAACTTGCCAGTGGTGCCGAAGCCGGCATTGTTGATCAACAGGTCGACCTTGCCGGCCTCGCTCATCTCCTTCACCACGCCGGCCACGCGTTCGATCTCAGCTTCCCGCGACAGGTCGGCCACCTGTGACTGCGCAAACACGGCATGACGCCGCTTCAGGTCTTCTGCCAGCGCATCCAGTTTTTCCTGCCGGCGCGCCACCAACAGCAGGTTGTAGCCCTCACGCGCCAATTGGCGTGCAAACGCCTCGCCGATGCCTGAGGATGCTCCTGTGATGACCGCCATTGCGCCAGAACGCGCGCTGGCCAGAAACGCCGACGGCCTGCGCTGTGACAACTCAGGCGCAAGCAATTTCCACACGGCCACGCCGCCCACTACACCGCCGATCAAGGTCAACAATTTGCTCATCTCACACTCCAATCAGGTCGTCAAATCGTCAGTCTGGCTTGGGTGAAGCGAAGGTTTGCAGCGCCAGCGCCGCTGCGCCAAGCAAGCCGCAATCGTCGCCCAACAGCGCCGGCACGATTGGCCGGCCACGATATGGCGGCATGGCATGCTGCTCGATCGTCGCGCGTGCCGGATCGAACAGCACGTCGCCCATCAGCGACACACTGCCGCCGACGATGATGAGGGCGGGGTCGAACAGGTGCAACACATTTACAAAACCCAGCCCAATGATGCGCCCCACCTCGCGCACCACCTCGAGCGCGAGCGCATCGCCGGCCTGCGCAGCCTCGCCCACTTCCTTTGCTGTGATGTGATCGATGCCGCCGGCCAGCGCGATCATCTTCGTGGCACTATGCGCGCGCGCCTTCGTCTGCGCCAGCCGCGCAATGCCGGGGCCGGCGGCGTAAAGTTCGAAGCAGCCCGGCACGCCACTGTCACCGGGTGGTGCGTTGTAGTCCATCACCATGTGGCCCACTTCAGTCGCCAGCCCGCGATGCCCCAACACCAGTTGGTCATTCAAGATCACGCCACAGCCAATGCCGGTGCTGAGCGTGATGTAGACCAGGTCGCGCACACCCTTGCCGGCGCCGTATTTCTGTTCGCCTAGCGCCGCGAGGTTCGCATCATTGCCAACAGTTACCCGCGTCTTCAAAGCTTCTTGCAAGGCATCACGCAGCGGCACATTGTGCCAAAACAAATTCGAGGCATACAACACATTGCCGCTGAAGGGGTCAATGGGGCCAGGCGACGCGACGCCGACGCCGGCAACCTTGCCATCTGCCGGCCACACTGCCCGCGCCGCGTCGGCAATACGGGCGATTACCGCTGGCGCGCCCAATTCGGGATGGGTAAGTTGCTTGAATCGTTTGTGGATATGGCCTTTTTCATCGCACAAGGCCGCGCGAATGTTGGTGCCACCGAGGTCGATGGCGATGACGAAGTGACCCATGTTTCCAGCATCCTAGCATGAACCGCCTTGCAGGCCGGCGCTTCACCCGCGACTAACATAGTGTCAGGGTGCAGCCTTGCATCACAGCATACCAAAGCTTCAGGACAGCACAATGTTTCATGGCATATGCGTTTGCAAGGGTTTCTTTCTTGCACTTTGCGTTCGCTGAGGGCGTGCCTTGATGAGGAGTTCGTTTCCTCTTTTCCTCCGAGTCACGCCATTCGACCAGGGATGGCGTGACGTTTTTTTCGCGCAGCCAACAGCCCGCCGGCGTTTTTCAGGCATCACCTCCGCGCTGTATCATGGCCGGCGTGCCGAATCCGCAACCGCAAACATCTCACCCCACCTGCCTCATTGTTGATTTGAACGCCATTCGCCACAACGTGCGCATCTTGCGCGAGCGCGCCGGCGTTTCGCTCATGGCTGTGGTGAAAGCCAACGGCTATGGGCATGGCATCGCGCCAGTCGCGCGCGCAGCGCTACAGGCCGGCGCGAGGTGGTGCGGCGTGGCGTGTCTGCCAGAAGCCATCACCCTGCGCGAAGCCGGCATTACTGCGCCAATTCTGGTGATGGGCTACACGCCGGCATCGCTGGCACGTGAGGCCATCGCTTTCGACCTGCGTGTCAACCTGTTCGATGCAGATGTTGCCCGCGCATTCTCCAACGCCGCCGTCGAGATGCAGAAGCCCTGCCGCACCCACATCAAGATCGACACCGGCATGGGCCGGCTGGGCCCGCGCCCATGCGATGCCGGCGACGTGATCGACGCAATTGCCGCCCTGCCTGGCATCGAGGTCGAAGGCTTGTTCACGCACCTGCGCAGCTCGGAGAGCGACCCGGATTTCTCGCGCGAGCAACTGCGGCTGTTCCGCGATGTGGCGCAAAGCCGCGCTGTGAAGTGGATGCACGCCTGCAACTCCGCCGGCACGATGATGTATCCCGAAGGCCGCTTCAATCTGGTGCGACCGGGATTGGCGCTGTACGGCATGTCGCCCTTTGCGCCCGATCCGCCTTTGCCCGAAGCGCGTGAAACGGTGGCGCAACTGAAACCAGCGCTGCGATGGATTACGCGCATCGCGTCGATCAAGTGGTTGCCGGATGGGCATGGCATCGGCTATAACGCACGCTACCGCTGTGAAGGCGAGCGCCGCATCGCCGTGATTCCGGTGGGCTATGGCGATGGCTATCGTCGCACGCCGCGCAACGCCGGCGAGGTGCTGGTGCGTGGCCGGCGCGCGCCCATTCGCGGCAACGTGTGCATGGATCAGTGCATGATCGACGTGACCGACATCCCCGCAGCGCAGTTCGATGACGAGGTGGTGTTGCTCGGCGCGCAGGGCGATGATTGCATCAGCGCCGACGAGATTGCGCAGCGCCTCGGCACGGTGAACTACGAAGTGACCACCGCGCTGCCGGCCCGCCCTGCGCGTGTATACCTCGGTGAATAGCGATGCAAGATTATTTCATCCGGCCTTTCAGGCGCGTGGAAGAGCATTACGAGTGCGAGGCCCTGCAAGAAGCGGTGTGGGGTGGCGGCGCGCTGGCAGCGCATATGACGATCACGCTGTGCCGGCATGGTGGCGTCGCCATCGGCGCCTTCGACGCGGCGACCGGCCAGATGATCGGCTGCGTGGCCGGCCTGCTCTCGCCGGCGCATCACCCCGGCACAACCAACGGGCTCAGCCATCATTCGCACATTGCAGCGGTGTTGCCGGCGCATCAGGGGCGCGGCATCGGTGAAGCGCTGAAACGGGCGCAGGCCGATTGGTGTCGCGCAAACAGCTTGAACCTGATGACATGGACAGTCGATCCGCTGGAAGCGCGCAACGCGCGGCTGAACATTGGCAAGCTCGGCTGCATCTGCCGCACCTATCTGGTGAACTGCTACGGCCAAATGAATGACGCGCTGAACGCCGGCATCGCATCTGATCGCTTCGAGGTGGAGTGGTGGTTGGATCGTCAGGCACAGCGCGACGGCGTGCCCGGCAGCGCAGGTTGGCAGCCGGATGCTCTGCGCATCGACATCCCGCCGGATTTTCAAGCGCTGAAGCACGTCGATCGCGCCGGCGCGATTCAGGCGCGCCTGCAAACGCGCAAAGAGTTCCTGCAAGCGTTTGCCGATGGCTTTGTCGTTGTCGGGTTTGAAAGCGATGGTGGCCACGCGCGATTCGTACTGAAGAAACCGCAGGCGTATTGAGCCATTGGATCGCCGCAGGCACTACTCGTCGCTCCATCTCCTCGACCACAAGGAACTCTCATCCTTCTCCAACGTTCCACCATTACACTTTCCGCGATGGATTTTCTGAATTCCCTGTTGATCGGTATTCCCGTCTTCATCATCCTGCTCGGGCCCCTCATGTTCATCCATGAATTGGGTCACTTCCTGGCAGCGAAGAAAGCCGGCATCCGCGTGGAAGAGTTCGGCATGGGCTTTCCACCGCGCGCAGTGAGGTTGTTCAAGCGCGGCGAGACCGAATACACGTTGAACTGGCTGCCCATCGGCGCATTTGTGCGCATGACCGGCGAGGAAGATCCCAGCGACCCACGCAGCTTTGCGGCCGCGTCGAAGAAGTGGCGCTTGATCACGCTGGCCGCCGGCCCCATCATGAACTTCATCGGCGGCTTCGTCATTCTCGCGCTGGCCTATTCGCTCTTCGCCACCACACCGACCGAATTTCAATTTCGCATCCAATCGGTGAATGCAGACAGCGCCGCGCAGACGCTCGG
>JBDHWI010000049.1:0-24510 GCA_039810125.1 Thermoflexales bacterium
GGCGCGCTGAAGTGACTTGCGGCGCATGTCCGTGCGCAGGCCGGCGTCACATAGCACGCGATGCAATGCATCGGCCAACGCCGGCGCATCTGTCGGCGTCACCATCAGGCCGGCGTCGCCCACCACCTCCGGCAGCGAGGTCGCATTTGACGTCACCACCGGCGCGCCGCATGCCATTGCTTCCAGCGGCGGCAGGCCGAAGCCCTCATACAACGATGGATATGCCATCACTGCGCACGCGCTATACCACTTTGGAAGATCGTCATCGCTCACGCGTCCGATCAACTTGACGCGCTCACTCAATCCGCGCTGCGCAATGCTCGCCAGCACCTCATCATATTTCCACGCCAGATTGCCGCCGATGAACATCTGCGCATTCAGCGCCGGCTGCTGCGTGTGCAACATCGCAAACGCTTCGACCAGGCGCGCAAGATTTTTGCGCGGCTCCACACTGCCGAGATAGAAGATCGCCTTCTCGCCGATGTTTTGTTGCTGTTTGAATGCAGCGGTGGCATCAGGCAGCGCCGGCTTGAAATGATCGTGATTGACGCCGAGTGGCGTGACATCGATGCGCTCGGCCGGCACGCCGAAGCGTTGCGCGATGTCGCGCTTGGTCCATTCGCTGATGGCGATCACGCGCCTGGCGCGCTGGCAGGAGATGCGCGTGAGCCACGACAGATACAGGCGGTTGAAGCGCTTGTGCGCCTGCGGCTGCGTGATAAAGCTGAGATCCATCACGCTGACCACGGTGGGGCAGGGCGAGCGTAGCGGCGCGACGAAGCCAAGCCCGTGATACAAGCCGGCGTTCGCTTTGCGCAACATACGCGGCGTTTCCACCTGCTCTACAGCAATGCGGCTGAAGGGATTTTCCGTTGTCCGTGAAACCTCTTGAATCTCGAGTGATGCGCTGCGCAGCGCATCGCCGTGCTTGCGGGCGGTGGGGCTGATGAGGGCGGTGAGTGAAACGCCTGTCAGGTTCTTGAGGGCTGACAGATGTGTGAGCAACTGCAACGCGTATTGATGCACGCCGGCCTGGCGAAAATTCGGCGTGCCGCTGAGGAGAAATGCCCCGATGACGATGCGCATCGAGGCAAGGATAACTCACCCGCGCAGTGCAGCGATCATCTGTTTGAAGGTTGGTTTGACGCCGCTGAGGAGCGATTGCGCGCGGAACACGCGCGCTGCGCCGGTGATTGAGAGATATACCATGCCGGCGAGCAGAATCACGCTCGCGGCAACCTGCCACGCGGGCACGTTCACCGAAAACAGCCGCATGGGCATGACGATGGGTGACGTCATGGGGAACAGGCTGAGCGCAATGGCCAGCAAGCCATTTGGCTCTGCGCCAATCGCTTGATTCAGATACAGCGGGATGAACAGCGGGATCAATGCGATGAAGGTGTACTGCGCAGCCTCGCGCGAACCGGGCATGAGCGCGCCGATGCCGGCGAGCAGACTGGCATACACGAAGTAACCCAGCACGAAATACAGCACCGTGAGCAACACCGCCACCGGCGAAATCGGCCCCACCAGGTTGCTGATAAAGGGCAGTGCCGTGAGCGCAAAGATGGATGAGCCGAACCACAGCGCCATCTGAATCAAACCCACCAGACTCACGCCGAGGATTTTGCCGGCCAGCAGATCGCGCGGCGTCACCGACGACATCAGCACTTCGATCACGCGATTCTCTTTTTCCTGCGTCACCGATTGCATTAGATAGGCCGAAGCCGTCATCAGCACGACCATGAACAGGACGGCGATGCCATAGATCAGTGGTGAGAAGCCGCCAAAAGTAGGGCCGCCGCGCCGCTCGGCGGCAGAGGCGACGGTTGTTTCTCCGGCGATGGTGATGGGCCGGTCGATCTGTTGCACAAGCGCGGGGTCGCCGGTGAGGGCAGCGCTCAACATGCCCCCAAATGCATCGCTGCGACTGCGCGGCGCGTTGGGGCCAGCCTCGATGTTGTCGGCCACCATGCGCACTGCGCCGGTTTTCAGGTAGTCCGCCGGCACCACATAGAACGCTTCAATCTTGCCGGCGGTGAGCGCCTGACGGGCGCTGGCTTCATCGGCGAAGGGTTGAAAACCGTTCGCCGTCTGCTTGATGATGCCGGCGAGATCGACAAAGCCTTGTGTCGTGACGCGGTTTTGTGCATCGGCGATGGTGGCTGCAGTTGCGACGCCACTGATCAAGCCGATCACGATGGCAATGATGCCAATGATGAAGGGCATGACCAGGATGCCGAACCAGAAGCTCGGCTTCATCGCGATGCTCTTGAATTCGTGCTTCAGCACGACCGACATTTTGGACATTTTTGATTTTGGGTTTCAGATTTTGGACGGTGGATCGAAAATCTGAAATCACGGATTCAAAACTTGATGTTTGCCGCGACTTCGCTCCACTTCACGCCGGTGTCAAAACGCAACATGCCGATTCTGAAGATTTTTCCGGCGAGCCAGATGGCGCCGTAGGCGGTGGCGATAAGCAACACGATGGCGAGGATGATCTGCCACGCCGGCACCGATGTCATGCCCATGCGCACCATCAACGTCAGCGGTGATGTGAGTGGAAACAGGCTCAAGATCACTGCAATCAAGCCATTCGGGTTGAACAAGATTCCCACCAGGAAGAACATCGGCAGCATTGAGATCATCGTGATCGGTGTGGCGTAGTTCTGGCCCTGCTTGGGGTCGACCACCATTGAGCCGATGGCTGCCATCAGCGCGCCGAGGATGAAGTATTGCAGCGCAAATAGCACGAGTGAGATCGCGATGAATGCCGGCTCGATGCGAATGTCGGCCAGGAAGGTGAAGCGCGTTTGCAGCAATGCCAGTGCGATTGCAGCGCCAGCCAGCCAGATGCCCATTTGCAACAGGCCGACCACGCCAAGACCGATCACCTTGCCAGCCATCAACTGCGTCGGCGTGACTGAGGTGATCACCACTTCCATGGTGCGGTTCTCTTTTTCATCCAGCACCGCTTGCATGAGGTATTGCGCGCCGCCGAACAGCGCCATGATGAAAAAGATCGTCAACACGATCGGCAGGATGAATGATGGAAGGTTGTCGTCGTTGGTCTGGCGCGCGGCGTCGGGCGTCTCATAGATGAACGCCGGCCCCTGCATGATGCGTGCAACCACATCCGCCGGCTGGCCCGCCAGCAAATGCGAGTTGCGGTATTGGCGGAATGCCTTGCGCAGATCGCTGTTGTCGGGCTGGTCGCGCAGGTAAAACATATTCACCTCGCCATTGTTTGCGAATTCAGGCGCGAGCGTGAGATAGGCGAGAAGCTTGCCGGCGGTCAGATCAGCCTTTGCCGCCGCTTCACTTTCGTAGCGGGTGAATTTGAATTCTGCATCTGGCGCATTCTGCGCATCGCGCAGTTGGCCGCCGGCATCAACGACGCCGATGGCGCCACCCTCGAAGCGCGTCATGGCGCTGGCTGTGATAAAGCCGACGACCACGGCGATGGCCAGAATGAGCAACGGCAGCAGCAATGTGCCGAGGAATCGCTTGCGGAAGGCGTTCTTGCGGAACTCCGCCCAGGCGATGAAAAATACTTTCCGCATCTTTGAATCGTGCTGTGAGTGAGAGCGGGATCGGCGCTGGTTTGAGCTTTCGACCTGCGCCTACCCGCGCCCGCTGACCACCTTTACAAAAATATCGTCCATCGTCGGCAACGCCAGATCAAACGATTCGACCGTGAGGTTGGGCGCAGCCGCAAGGGTTGCCAGAAATGCCTGTGAGGTCATTGCTTTGGGCAGGGTGAAGGTGCGCGTGTTGCCTTTGCGGCTGCTTTCGATTGCGCCCTCGAGCGCTGGCCACTCGCCCTGCGCTGTCACGCGCACCGCATTGTCGGCATATTGCCGGCGGATGTCGTTCACGCCGCCATATAGCACGCTCTCGCCCTTGTTGATCAGCACGATGCGGTCGCACATTTCCTCAACCTGATACATCTGGTGCGTGGACATGACAATGGTCGTGCCTTTGCGATGCTCTTCGAGCAACATGTCTTGCACCATGCGCGTGTTCACAGGGTCGAGGCCGCTGAATGGCTCGTCGATGATGATCAGCTCTGGCTGATGAATGAGCGTGGTGATGATTTGCACCTTTTGCTGCATGCCCTTGCTGAACTCACTGACCTTCTTGCGCTTGTCGCCGGCCAGCCCCATGCGTTCGAAATACTCGTCGGCGCGCTGCTTTGCCACGTCGCGGCGCAGCCCCTTCAATTCGGCCAGATACAGCACCACCTCTTCGACCTTCATGTCCTTGTACAGGCCGCGCTCTTCGGGCAAATAGCCGACGCGCTCCTTCTTTGCCTCACTCATCGGCCCGCTGCCCAGCACGTTGATTGCGCCTTTGTCGGGCTTGTAGATGTCGAGGATCATGCGGATGGTGGTGGTCTTGCCGGCGCCATTTGGCCCAAGCAGGCCGAAGATCTCGCCGTGATGCACTTCAAACGACACATCGCGAACTGCCTGTGCCTGGCCAAACGATTTCGCCAGATCGGATACTGCAATCGAGGTGTTATTCATACTCTATTCAAACCTCGCATCTTCTGAGCAGCGAGGTTTCTGTCATCTGCGCATGAGCAGCCACAGGCCGAGCAGAATGGGCGCGATGAAGATGAGACCCGTGAGCAGGAGAGATTCTGGCCGGCCGCTGATGAGCAGCAGGATGAGCGCTGCGGCAGCCGGGCCGGCGACCAACACGCCGCCAAAGAACCGCCGCCACTTTACATCATCATGCATGTTGTTGCGCCAGATTCTACCTTGCAGAACACGCGCAGGTCACGATGGCGTGCACAGACCGTACTGGGACCCGGCGTTCACTTTCCCAGTTGTTGTTTCGCAAGCTGTGCCATGTGCCGCGCACGCGCCGGCGCATCGCCCACGTAATCGTCTGCGTTCATCAGGCTGCGCACCTCTTCACTACCCAGATAACGTGTGATGCGCGCATCGCTGCTCAGCGACTCAACCAGCGAGTTTGGCTCGCTGGCGTTCAACTTCGCCCACGCCTCAAGTGAATGCTCACGGATCACCTCGTGCATTTCCTGCCGACTGGCGCCTGCCTTCGTGACAGCCATCAGCACGCGTTCGGTTGCGGCGAATGGGCCATATGTCTGCATGGTGCGGCGAATCTGCGCCTCGTTCACGCGCAAATCCTTGATGATGCGCGTCGCCACGCGGATGATTTCATCGGTTGCAAGGAAGGCTTCGGGGATGACGGCGCGGCGGTTGGCGCTGTCGTCAAGTGTGCGCTCCAGCAGTGAGTGGGCAGCGTTGTCCCACATCACGCGCGGCAGGGCGGCCACCATGCGCGCCAGCGAATCGATCTTCTCGGCGTTGATCGGGTTGCGCTTGAACGGCATGGCCGAAGAGCCAACCTGCTTTGCGCCGAACGGCTCAGCCCACTCGCCGATGGGCGGCGATTGCAGCACGCGCAGGTCGAAGGCGAATTTGTAGAGAGATTGCGCAACGCCGGCGAGTGCATTCACCACGCGCCAATCCTGCTTGCGCGGATAGGTCTGCGTGGCGGCAGGAAACGCCGGCAAGCCAAACTTTTGCAAGACGCGCTGTTCAAGTGTATGCGTGACGAAGCTGGGCGGCGATGCGTTGGTGGAAAGATGGGCGGATGCGTCTTTCTCCTCAACCTGCCCTTTCATCTCACGATGCAGCTCCAGATACGATGCGCTTGTGCCGACTGCGCCCTTGAAGCCTTTGCCGCGAATGCCGGCGCGCACCGCTTCGCATTCGTCGAGGTCCATCAGCAAGTCTTGCAGCGTTTGCGCGAGGCGATAGCCGACTGTGGTTGGCTCCGCCGGCTGCAAGTGGGTGAAGGCCATCGTCGCGAGGCCGGCATGGCGCTCCACCTGGCTGGCTAGCACACCAATCAACGCCCGCAGCGATGCGAGTGTCAGGTCCAACGCATCGCGCAGGCGCAGCGCATCCGCATTGTCCTCGATGTCCATCGATGTTGCGCCCAAGTGAATGATGCCGCCACCGATGGGACATTGTTCAGCGAAGGCGCGCACCTCGGCCATCAGATCGTGTTGAATGTCATGCTCGATCTCCAGCGCGCGGGCGATGCTCGCTTCAGTCACTTCGCCGGCATGCGCGCGCAGGTCGTCCACTTGCGCCGGCTGGACAATGCCCATTTCGCATTGCGCTTCGGCCAGCGCCACCCACAGCTTGCGCCACAGCACGCGCTTGTTGCGCTCGCTCCACACATCGCGCATCGCCGGCGTGCCATAGCGCCCTGAAAATGGAGACTGGTAAATGGAGATGGGTGCGTTGGTCATGGGAAGGGTCAATATCATAGCTGCATGAACGCTGTCGCAACGCGCAGAAGCGGCATGGCTGGCTGCAGCCATGATCAGACTGCCTTATCCTGGCTCCCGTCTCCCTCACCGCACTTCGAAATTTGCGACAAACTGCGGCACGCCCCCCAACTGCAAGCGCACCTCGTACAGGCCGGCCTTGAAGCCGCCGCGCGGTGACCACTGCACCTTGGCGAGGCCGGCGCCGTTCTGCGCGCCATCCTGATTGAACGGCTGCGAGTCAAAGTGCACCGAGCCGCCGTCACGAAACCACGTTTGCCGCAGCAGCGCATTTGGCGGCACGTCGCGATAATCGAAGAAGATGTAGATTGTGGGCGTGCCGGCCTGAAAGTCTGTGCCGGCGCCCGCCGGCAGGTTATTCTCATCGATGCCCGATGCAATTTCACGCAGCGTCAGCCGCTTGTTCGGCTCTACGACCGCCGGCGTCACTGATGGTTCTGGCATGGGTGAGGGCAGCGGGCTGACCAGGGATGATGTTGGCTCAGGGATGCGCGTGGCGCGCGGTGGCGCTGTTGGCGCCGGCCTCGGCGTTGGGATGGGCGTGGCAAGGGTGACTGTCGGCGCAGGCGTGTTGTCTTCGATAGACTCAGCCGGTGATGTGGCCCCGACTGCATCGGCGGTGTGTGCGGGCGTGGCAGATGGCGGCTGAGTGACCGGCAACGCCTCGCGTGGCAGTATGTAATAGCTGACAAACAGCGCGCCGGCGAGCAGCAGCAAGACCAGTGACAACAGCAGCCGGCGATTTGCCCGCTGCTGCATTTCGCGGCGAACGCTGTAGTATGCGATGGTGCGTCCGCGCTGCGCCGTCAGCACTGCATTGAGAAAGGCGAATACAGCCAGAAGTGCGACAATGCCGGCGGCGACGAGTGAGAGGTTTGACGCAGATAACAAGCCGCGCGCATTATACGAAAGCAGAATCATGGTCGAGCAACTGCATGTTTTCTTCACGGTCAACGAGGTCATCGTGCACTTCGTGCATGGGCAGGTGTTCTTCCTGCTTGGCGTGATGATGGGTGTGCAGTGGTGGCAACGCAGCCGGCTCGAACTTTCGCGCGCGCTGCCGTGGCTGGCGCTGTTCGGCCTGTTGGAAGCGATCGCGACATGGGGCAATGTCTTCATCCCCGTGCAAGCCGGCCTGCTGCCACCCGACCAGATTCAAAACCTGCGCTTTCTGCAACTGGTGGTTTACCTGCTCATGTTCTGCACGCTGCTCGGCTTCGGTCTGCGCTTGAGCGAGCCGGCTGTGCCGGCATGGGCGGCGCTGTATGTGCCGCTGGTGATCTTCCTCATCTTCACCGCCATTTTGTCGACCATGCGCGCTCTCACGCGCAGTGTGGATGAGGCGAGCAATGCGGCCATTGAGGCGCTGATGCGCTATGTGTTGTGCCTGCCTGCGGCGCTGCTGGTAGCCTATGCGTTGCGGCTGCAATCGGGCCGGCTGGTTGGCTCGCTGAAGAGTGAGCGGCTGATCCGTGTGCTGCGCATCGCCGGCTTCGGTTTCCTCTTCTATGCGCTTTTTGAGGGCGTCTTTGTGCCGGCGGCATCGTTCTTCCCTGCCAGCAGCATCAACACCGACTGGCTTTTTCAAGCCACCGGCATTCCCATCGGCGTGTATCGCAGCGTCGTCGGCGCAGCGATCGCATATTTCTTGTTCCGCTCGCTGGATGCCTTTCGCATCGAGGCAGGCCGCCTGGCCGAAACACTGCAACACCAACAGTCGCTCATCGCCGAGCGCGAGCGCATCAGCCGCGACCTGCACGACGGCACGATTCAATCGATCTATGCCGCCGGCTTGATGATCGATGATGCGCAACACTCACTGGCGCAGGTGGATGCGCGGCGCTTGAACGGCGCCGGCGCGCAGGTGCAGCGCGCGCAATCCACGCTTGATGCAGTGATGCGCGTGTTGAACAAGACCAACGAGGAGATTCGCAGCTACATCTATGACCTGCGCCGCTCAGTCGCCGGGGATGAAGACCTGGCGCGCGGTCTGCTCGACATCATTGCCGAGTTTCGTCTGCGCACTGGTTTGCCGGTCGACTGGCAGATGGGTGAGGGTTGTGGCAAGATGAAGCTGGCGCCGGAGCAGCGCCAGCAGATCTATCAGATTCTGCGCGAGACGCTCAGCAACATCGCGCGCCACGCATCGGCTACGCAGGCAGAGGTGTCGCTGCACTATGCAGATTGTGTTGGTGAGGCCGGCACGCTGCGGCTGCGCATTCGCGATAATGGGAAGGGCATGGCGCTGCCAGTGGCGCAACCCGGGCATGGGTTGCACAACATGCATGAGCGCGCTGCGCTGTTGAATGGCGAGCTTGCAATCACCAGCGCACCGGGCGAGGGAACAGTGGTGGAGTTGGCGGTCAAGGGTGATTAGGGATTGGTTGAACTATGTCGAAGTTGCGTTTGGTTTTGGTGGACGACCACGAGGTGGTGCGGGTGGGGTTGCGCACACTGCTCAGCCGGCGCCCCGAATTCGAAGTGGTGGATGAGGCCGCCACCGGGCAGGAGGCCGTGCGCAAGGCGCTCATGCATCGCCCTGATCTCGTGATCATGGATGTGCGCCTCAGCGGCATGAGCGGCATCGAAGCCTGCCGCGAGATCGTGCAGGCTGCGCCGAATATCAAGGTAATCATGCTGACGAGCTATGGCGATGACGACACGCTGTTCGAGAGCATCGCCGCCGGCGCGTCGGGCTATGTGCTGAAGCAGATCGGCAGCGATGAGTTGATTCGCTCGATTGAAAATGTCGGCAAGGGCGAATCGTCGCTCGATCCCACCACCACCTCGCGCGTGTTTGCGCGCATGCGCGAGATGGCGCGCCGGCGTGAAGAGAGCGCCTTCTCGCAACTCACCGAGCAGGAATTGCGCGTGCTGGCGCATCTGGCTGAAGGTCGCACCAACCGCGAGATCGCCGACATCCTCGTGTTGGGCGAGGGCACGGTGCGCAACTACGTCAGCGCCATCTTCGCCAAGCTGCATGTGAACAATCGCGCCGAAGCCGCCGCCTACGCCGCTGCGCACAATATTCGGGACTATCTGTGATCTCCACTCAGACTTGGTCTGCCGGCAATGTGAACCAGATGCGTGTGCCGGCGTCGCTCTCAGCATGAATCTCGCCGCCATGTGCCTGCACCAACTGCTTTGCAATTGCCAGCCCTAGGCCGCTGCCGCTCGAATCGCGCCCCTTGTAGAAGCGGTCGAACACATGCGGCAAGTCTGCCGGTGCAATCCCGCTGCCAGTGTCGCTCACTTCGATGCGGGCGCTCCAAATCCCTCTCTCCGTGGGAGAGGGCTGGGGTGCGGGTTGTCGAGGTGATGGAAGTGCCGGCGCAACTTCCACCGTAATCGTCCCGCCCTCCGGCGTGTAGCGCAGCGCATTCGCGAGCAGGTTGTTCAGCACGGCGCGGATGCGTGTCTCATCCACCTCCGCCAGCACGGCTTCCTTTGCCTGCACGCTCAGCGACACTCGCGCCTCTTTTGCCTGCGCTGCAAATGCAGTTGCGACCTCACGCGCCAACGTGCTCAGATCAGTTGTCTCCTTTTGCAGCGGCAGCGCGCCGGCCTCGGCCAGAGACAGCGTGCGCAAATCGTCGATCAGGCGCGACATCACGCGTGCCTCATCGAGGATGGGCGCAAGGTGCGCCTCGTCGCGCGGGTAGATCCCATCCAGCACACCTTCGAGATTGCCCTGAATGATCGTCAACGGCGTGCGCAACTCGTGCGTCACGTCGGCCAGCAGGTTGCGGCGCGCCACTTCATCTTGTTGCAGCCGCTCGGCCATGCTGTTGAAGGTGCGCGCCAGTGCGCGCAGAGTGTTCGGCCCGCCCTCCGTCACGCGCACGCTGAAATCGCCGCGCTCGATGCGCTCGGTTGCGTCGATCAGGTCGTTGATGGGGCGAGCGGCGCTGCGGTAGGTGCGCGCCACCGAGAAGATGCCGCCGGCGCCGACGATGAGCGCAGCCAGGCCGATGACGCTGATAAAGACGCCAAAGACGGAAGGGCGCGACGGCTCGCCGGTGACCAATACCGACAGCACCGTTGATGCGCCGATGCATGCCAGCAGGACGAAGGCGAGGAACAGCAGCGGGAAGAGAAAGCCCGGAAAATGTCTGTGATGCCGGCCAGAGCGCCGCGCCGGCGGCCACGATTCATTCTCCGGCCACCACTGCGGCTTGTTCTGCGGTTGTTCTTCGTGAGAGGCTGTCATCTTTGGCTCATCCAACCCCCTCCATCCTTCGGCTGCACAGGAGGAGGGAGCAGGTTACGCTTCGGTGAATTTGTAGCCCACACCATACACGGTGAGGATGTAGCGCGGCGCGCGCGGGTCGGGTTCAATCTTGCGGCGAATGTTCTTGATGTGCGCGTCGATGGCGCGCTCATACGATTCAAAGGCCACGCCACGCAGGGCGTCCAGCAATTGCGCGCGGGTGAAGACGCGCCCGGGTTGCTGCGCCAGCGCCGCGAGCAACTGAAACTCCGACGCGGTGAGTTGCGCCGGCCTGCCATCCACACTCACCGTCATCTTCGGCAGATCAAGCATGAGATCGGCGGCGCGCACAGTCTGCGCTGCCGGCGCTTCACGGCGCGCCTCGGCGCGGCGCAACACTGCCCGCACGCGCGCCACCAACTCCTTGGGGCTGAACGGCTTGACGATGTAATCATCCGCGCCAAGCTCCAGGCCGATCAGCTTATCGCTCTCCTCGCCGCGCGCAGTGAGCATGATGATGGGCATGTCGCCATATTTGCGCACTGCGCGCGTGACATCGAGGCCGTCGGCTGCCGGCAACCCGATGTCGAGCACAATCAGATCGGGCTGCTGGCTGAGGGCGATGTCGATGGCGTGCCTGCCATCGCCGGCGGTCAGCACGGTGAAGCCGGCGTGCTGTAGATAATCGCGCGCAATCTGCACGATCTTCGCTTCATCGTCCACCACCAGAATCGTCTTCATGGGTTGTGCAATGTTAAATCACCTGCTCGTCCGGCTTGTTGGGTGTGGTGCGCGGATCGCCGCGTGGCGGACCGTTGCGCCAGTCATGCCATTTCTGCCAGTTGCCATCTCCGCTGCCCCACGGCCCATGCCCCCAGCGCCGCCGGCCAAACGCGAACTTCAACACCCGCGTGATGATGAAGAGGATGGCGATGAAGATCAGCACATTGAACAGCGCACCAAAGAAGCTGAAGCCACCGGGCCGGCCATAGGTCGGCTGCTGCTGATACACGTAGGGCGCCGGCACGACTTGCGCGCTGTTGTTCGGTATCACGACTTGAGTGCCGCGCGAGAGGCCATCCACCAGTCCCTGGTTGTAGCTCGACATCGTTGCCAGTGATAGCACGCCGAACATCACAGCAATCGCCACGACTGCGGCTACGATCATTCGTCTGTTGTTGAGGTTGTTCATTTTTCTCCTTGCATACCTTTTCGTGCTTGTTGAATCGAAACGTATTACAACGGACAGGATGCGCCGAGATTGTGCGCAAATTGTGAAGGTGCGCCGGAGCCATCGTGAATTTTTGGATGAGCCCTTGAGGTTCGGAGGATGCACGGCTATGCAAGCGCATCTTGCGACTGTGTAGCGTCACGCGCGATGGTCATGATTTCCCGCAGGAAAAGCCAGATGATCAAGCCGTACAATGCGCTTTATCAAGGATATGGCAACCAAACTCGTTGAACATGCAGACAGACGACTGAACTGGGATGGCTTGATCAATGCGCGTGAACTGGGCGGCTATGTCACGCGCGAGGGCAGGGTGACGCGCTGGAAGTCTCTGGTGCGCACCGACGATCTGGTGTTTTTGTCAGATGATGGCCGCGCCGCATTGCGCGCATATGGCATCCGAACGATCGTCGATCTGCGCTATCCAAGGGAATTGGATGCGCATCCCAGCCCGTTTGCCGGCCAGCCGCACTTCCATCACCTGTCGTTGCTGGATGAGGCGCACCGCGAAGAGGAGGATAGAGTCTTTGCTGTGTCGCGTTTGCAATGGCATCTGCTGGTATTCGATAAGCGCGTTGAAAAGATGGCGGCAGTGATGCGCACCCTCGCACAAGCGCCTGAAGGCGGCGCGCTGTTTCATTGCCACGCCGGCAAAGACCGCACCGGCATCGTGGCGGCGTTGTTGCTCGACCTCGCCGGCGTGCCACATGACGTGATCGCCGGCGATTACAGCCTGAGCAACGAGTATCTGAAGCCGCGTCACGATGAGTGGCTGACGCGGGTGCCAGAGGATAAGCGCGAGTGGGCGCTGGGGTTGATGGTATGCCCGCCCGACGTGATGCTGGCTGCGCTCAATCACTTGCAATCGCGCTACGGCGGCACCGCCGGCTACCTTCAATCCATCGGCTTGCACAAAGATGAGGTTGATGCGTTGCGCCGGCGCATCGTGGAGGACTGAATGAAGCTCAAACAGCTTGGCCGCACTGGCCTGAAAGTGACTGAGATCTGCCTCGGCACGATGACGTTTGGCAACCAATGTGATGAGCCGGCGTCATTTGCCATCATGGATGCTGCCGATGCGCTCGGGGTGAATTTCTTTGACACTGCCGACGTGTATCCGCTCGGTGGTGGCTTGGAAAAGGTCGGCGACACTGAGAGGATCGTGGGCAACTGGCTGAAGGCGCGCCATGCCCGCGAGCGCATCGTGCTGGCCACCAAGTGTCGTGGGGCGATGGGCGCCGCTCCCAACGACGAGGGGCTCAGCCGCAAGCACATCCTCAGCGCCTGCGACGCCAGTTTGCGCCGGCTGCAAACGGACTATATCGATCTGTATCAGGTGCACGCTCCTGACCCCGCAACACCCATTGATGAAACGTTGAGTGCACTGGATGATCTGGTGCGCGCCGGCAAGGTGCGCTATGTCGGTTGCTCGAATTTTCCGGCGCATCAACTGGCTGATGCGCTGTGGACGAGCCAACTGCGTCACCTCGCGCGTTTCGACAGCGACCAGCCGCGCTACAACCTGCTCTTCCGCATGATCGAGGATGAGATTGTGCCGCTTTGCATGGCGCATGGCGTCGGCTTGATCGTGTACAACCCGCTCGCCGGCGGCGTGTTGACCGGGCGCTACCGTGAGCGCCAACTGCAAGAAGGCTCGCGCTTCACGCTCGGCAACAACAGCGGCAGCATGTATCGGAGGCGCTATTGGAATGACGCTGTGTTTGACGAAGTGGGCCGGCTGGGCGATTTCTTCGCCGCGCGCGGCAAGAGCCTGGCGCATGTGGCGCTTGCATGGGTGTTGCGGCAGCCCGGCATCACCAGCGCCATCGTCGGCGCAAGCAAAGTCGAGCAACTGCGCGATAGCCTTGGCAAACTTGACCTGATGCTGGACGCGGATGAGTTGGCTGCGTGTGATGCCGCCTGGTTCAACCTGCCGCGCGAGCGCGACCCGCAGATGGCGCGGCGTTAGCGACGCATCGTTGCGCCGACTTCTCCTCTCGAACTACGATGACCCCCTTCCGCGCATATGTTGTCAGTGAGCAATCGGATGGCGCGTTCAAGCGCGAAGTGACGCAGCGCCGGCTCGATGATTTGCCGGCGCATGACACACTCATCCGCGTGCGCTACTCGTCGCTGAACTACAAAGACGCGCTCTCCGCAACCGGCAACAAGGGTGTCTCGCGCAGTTACCCGCACACACCGGGCATCGATGCCGCTGGCGAAGTGATCGAGTCGGCCAACTCTGCGCTGCAGGCTGGCGACCCTGTCATCGTCACTGGCTACGACCTCGGCATGAACACGAGCGGCGGATTCGCGGAGTACATTCGCGTTCCGGCTTCGTGGGTGGTGCCGCTGCCGGATGGGTTGAGCCTGCGCGCCGCGATGACGCTCGGCACCGCCGGCTTCACCGCAGCGCTGTGCGTTCACCAATTGCAGCGGCATGATGTGGCGCCGGCGATGGGTGATGTGCTGGTGACCGGCGCAACCGGCGGCGTGGGCTGCCTGGCGGTGGCTGTGCTGGCGCGATTGGGCTACCGCGTGGCGGCGGCCACTGGCAAGACTGACGCGCATGACTGGCTGAGGCGACTTGGTGCGACGCAGGTATTGAGCCGCGCGGACGTCGATGATGCCGGCGGCCGGCCGCTGCTGAAGGAGCGCTGGGCCGGCGTGGTCGACACGGTTGGCGGCAACATCCTCGCCACCGCAATCAAGGCGACGCAGCGCCGCGGTTGCATCACCGCATGCGGCCTGGCGCAATCGAACGCGCTGCAAACAACGGTGTATCCGTTCATCCTGCGCGGCGTGACATTGCAGGGCATCGATTCAGCGGAGACGCCAATGGCTTTGCGCGCGCAGATATGGCGCAACCTCGCCAGTGCATGGAAGCCAGACGACACTGTGCTCGACGCCATTCGCACTGAGTGCGCACTCGATGACTTGGACTCATTCATCGACGACATTCTGCGAGGACGCATCCGCGGCCGTGTCGTCGTGAAAACTGCCTTTGAGCTCTAAAACAACTCGGCGTTCACAAACTTGATGAACGCCATCATCACCGCCGGCGTGTAGAACTGCGCGCGCATATATTTTCCGTGTGTGAGGATGCCGATGGAGCCGGTGGTTTGTTTGGAATTGCTGCGGCCATGCACCAGGTTGTCGGCGAGGCCGAGTTCCATGCCTTCGCGCACCAGTTCAGCCACGCGCGGCGGCAACACAAACAAGCCAGTGCTGGCCATGCCTGCCACGCCGGCGCGATTCACTGCCACGCACCACGCGCCGGCAAATAGCTCTCCGTTCAATTCGATGCAACCACCTTCCAACCCCACGCCGTAGGTTGCATGCGCCACGGTTGCCAGCGCAGATCGCGCGCGCTGCGTTGCGCCGGCGATCATCTCTGCATTGCCCCATGGCTGCGCCGGCACGCCGGAATCCACCTCGATGCCGGTCGCCTCGACGTCGCCAAGCATGAGGCTGGCGCCGGCCTGCGCCGCCTCGATCTTGACCGGGTTGCGCGAGCCGACGACGATGATAGTGTTCGGTGACATGCCGATGATTGTAGGCCGCTCGAACCGGCGGATGACTTGACGCCTGGCATCCCGACAGCCCGACAAATGTGCGAAGATCAGATGCGATGACACACGATGCCTTCCTTGCCTTTGAAACAGGCGGCACGAAGCTGGTGGCCGGCGTCGCCGGCGCAGATGGCAAATTGATCGAGACGCGCATGCTTGCGCGCGAGCATGCCGACGCCGCGCCGCGCAGCCTGTCGCGATTGATCGAAGCCGGCGCGGCTCTGCGTGCTGAACATGAGGCGAAGGGCGCGACCTTTCGCGGCATTGGCTTTGGCTATGGCGGCCAGATTGTTCGCAGCACGGGGCGCGCGCTGGCATGTCCACATGAAGCCGGCTGGGATGACATCGACGTGCAG
The DNA here is from genome assembly GCA_039810125.1 of Thermoflexales bacterium. GTDB lineage: Bacteria > Chloroflexota > Anaerolineae > J036 > Brachytrichaceae > JBDHWI01. The sequence goes on from JBDHWI010000049.1 coordinate 15,704, forward strand.
GCTGAACTGCAACGCGCGTTCGCCCTGCCGAGCGCCATCGAAAATGATTGCAAACTGGCGGCGCTGGCCGAAGCGCGCATGGGCGCCGGCGCTGGCTTCCGCACCGTGTTCTACATCACCATGGGCACTGGCATTGGTGGCGGCATCGTGCGGGATGGGCAGGTGCTGGATTTTGGCGACGCCGGCGAGGCTGAGATCGGTCACCTTGTCGTGATGCCGCAGGATGGATTCCCCTGCGGTTGCGGCAACAGAGGTTGCCTGGAGACGGTTGCGGCTGGCCCAGGCATGGTTGTTCTGGCAAAGAAGCTGGCAAGGGATCAAGCCGGCGACTGGAAGGACAACGCGGTTGCGCAGCGCGCCATGCACGACAGCCACTTCACGGCGAAAGACTTGATGGCCGGCTACGAGCAGTTGGATGCGTTCGCCAGCAGCGCGCTGCGCGTGATTGCTGCGTTTGTCGGCCAGGCGCTGGCCAACGTGATCCAGATTGTCAATCCCGACGTGATCGTAGTTGGCGGCGGCGTAGGTGCGAGCAGCGCGCGCTACGTGAGGCTGATCGAGGAGATGGCCGCGCCGTTTGTCATGCCGACCCTGCGCGGCCACTGCAGGTTTGTGCAAACCACGCTGCGTGAAAACGTGGTGACGCAAGGCGCAGCGTTGCTGGCGATGAAATTGTAGGGGCGAGCGGCGATCCAATCACCCCTATATCGACTCTTGGCGTTGTGACAGCAACGCGTTTTCGATGGCGTCGCTGTGGAGCAGGTTGGGACGAAGGAAAAGCCACATCACGATGATGCCGGCAAACATCACGGCGAGCAGCAGCCAGGCATTCACTGCGCCGGCTGCGCTGCCGCCGATCACAAAGCCGGTGAGCGCCGGCAAAAAGAATGCGCCGAGCGAGCCGGTGCTGGTGAGCACGCTCGACACCAATTGCGCCGAGCCGCGAAAGCGATTGATGCCGATGGCGACAAGCGTGGGATAGACCGGCCCGCAGCCGAGGCCGAACACGAGCGCGCCGAGGAGCGCGCCAACGTAGCCGCCGGCGACGATCATCAACAGCAAGCCAACGATGGAGACTGCCGTTGTCACAATGATGAAGTTGGCTGGCGCCATGCGCTTCACAAATAGGTCGGTGAAGTAGCGACTTAGCCCAATGCCCAGGAAAAAGGCGCTGACCGCCAGCGCCGCCTGCGCCATGCCCTGCTCAGTGGTCAGGCGGGTAAATTCGGCCGCCCAGCTGCTGAATGCCACTTCGCAACCGACGTACAGCCCCATCACCACGCACATGCCCCAGAAAATCGGTGAGCGCATCACGCTGCGGTCCGATTGCGTGTCGCGCGTCGCGCGCGGCTCATCATGCGCGCCGGCCTTGAATGTGTTGGTAAGCGCGATCGCGCCGATGATGAGCGGTAGGCAGGCGAGCATGGCCACCCAGAATGAGACATCGGCCGTGTTGAACGACGCATAGCTGATCGCCACAATCACGGGCCCGATCAGCGCGCCGAGGCCGAAGAAGGCATTCAGGCGATTGAGCGCTGCCGACACCCGCCGGCCTTCGAACAGCGTGCCGATGCTGGTGATGTAGGTGACCTGCGTGCCGCTGTGGCCGAGGCCGAGCAGATAGGCTGCGAGGAAAATGGCGCCGAGCGACTGGCCGAGCGCGAACAAAAGCAGCGCCGCAATGACGATGAGGGGGCTGGCGACGAGCATATTGCGCCGGCTGACGTGCCGGCTGACGAAGTGGATGATCGGCGCAGAGGTGAGGTAGCCGATTGACATGGCGGTGAACATGAAGCCGACTTGCTCGATGCTGGCCTGCGCGCGTGTGGCGAGGGTGGGCAATGCCGGCCCCAGCAGCGAGGCGTTGATGCCGATGCTGACGAAGGCATAGCAACCGAGGACAAACAGCGGAAAAACTTTTTTCATGGGGCGGCAGGTGATTATCCCATTCACTCCGCCGGCGCCTTCGCTGTTTCGTTATCATTTACGCCATGACGCAGCGACTTTCCAACTCACAGCTCGCCGGCATCTTCGATGACATCGCCAACCGGCTCGACATTCAAGGCGATGTGATCTTCAAGATTCGCGCCTACCGCACTGCCGCCGAAAACATCCGCAACGCGTCACAGGACGTGAGCGCACTGTGGGAGGCCGGCACTCTGGATCAGATTCACGGCATCGGCAAGGAGATCGCCAAGAAAATCGATGAGCTGATGCGCACCGGCAAGCTCGATTTTTACGAGAAACTGCGCGCTGAGGTGCCGGATGGCGTGGCGGCCTTTCTCGAGGTGCCGGGCGTGGGGCCAAAGCGGGCGAAGGAATTCTGGCAGGCGCTCGGCCTGACGAACATCGGTGAACTGGATGCGGCGGCGCGCGCCGGCAAACTGCGCGATTTGCCGAAGATGGGCGAGAAGGCTGAGGCGAAGATCATCGCCGGCATCGAGTCGATGAAGCGGCGCGCCACTGGCCGTTGGCGCATCGGCGATGTGCTCCCGCTTGCATTGGAGATGGTGGCAGTGCTGCGGCGGGTGCGTGGCGTGGAGAAGATCGAATACGCCGGCTCGCTGCGGCGCGGCAGGGAGACCATCGGTGACGTGGACATAGTCGCTGCCACGAGCGACCCCATTCCGCTGATGGAGGCATTTCGCGCGTTGCCGATGGTGGAGGAGATCATCGGCGCCGGCGATACGAAATCATCGGTGCGCCTGCGGGATGGTCTGCAGGTCGATCTGCGCGCCATTGAGCCGCGCGTGTGGGGCACAGCCCTGCACTACTTCACCGGCAGCCAGGCGCATAGCGTCAAGATTCGCGAGCTGGTGCAGCGCAAAGGGCTGACGCTGAACGAATACGCCGTTTCCAAAACCGGCGGCAAGGACAGCGCGAGCGAGGGCGAAACCTTCGACAACGAGCCGGCGCTGTATGCGCGGCTCGGCATGGCCTACGTGGCGCCGGAGTTGCGTGAGGATCGTGGCGAGGTCGAGAAGGCGCTCGAACTTGGCCCCGGCCGCGTTGCGATGCCCAACTTGATTCAGCTCAAGGACATGCGCGGCGACTTGCAGATGCACACCACATGGAGCGACGGCGCAACCAGCGTGATGGAAATGGCGCGCGCGGCGATGACACTGGGCTATGAATATGTTTTGATTACCGACCACACCGCCGGCCTGGGCATGGTGAACGGGTTGACGGCAGAGCGCGTCGCACAGCAGCGCAAAGAGATCGACAAGGTCAACGCGCAGCTGAAAAAAGAGGGCGCAAAGTTTCGCGTGCTGGCCGGCGCGGAAGTGGAGGTGAAGATCGACGGCTCGCTCGATCTGCCGGATGAGGTGCTGGCCGGCCTCGATCTGGTGCAGGCATCGGTGCATACGCAACTAACGCAGCCGCGCGACAAGATCACCGCGCGCGCCATTCGCGCCATGCAAAACCCGCACGTCGACATTCTGGGGCATCCATCAGGCCGGCTGATCAACGAGCGCGAGGGCGCGGATTACGATTGGGAGCAGTTGTTCAAGGCGGCGCTGGAAAACAAAGTGGCGCTGGAGATCAACAGCGACCCGGCGCGGCTGGATCTAAGCGACGTTCATGCGCGGCGCGCGGCAGAGTTGGGTTGCCGTATCAGCATCAGCACTGATGCGCATCACCCGGATGGGTTGATGAACATGCACTATGGCGTGACGGTGGCGCGGCGGGCATGGCTGACGCCGGAGAGCGTGATCAACACCTGGCCGCTGGCGAAGCTGTTGAAGTGGGCCGGCCCGCGAAAGGCATGAAAATATTGACCCACTAGAACGTTCGTGCTAATATCCCACACCAATTTTTTATGCTCCCTTGCGAGGAATATATCCTTCGCGGGAGAATAGGCACCTATGGCTACCAAGACCCTCACACTCAAGCGCAACATCAATGCCCCGGCCGAGCATATTTACCGGGCCTTTACAAATTCCACTGCGCTGCGTGAATGGTTTTGCGATGCAGCGATGACGCAGCCGCGCGTGGGCGGCCGGCTGTATTGCCAATGGGCAAATGGCGAGGCGGTGATGGGTAAATTCACCGCGTTAACGCCGGAGAAGAAGGTCGCCTTCACGCTGCGCGGCGACGGTGAGGGTGGACATTCAGAAGTGGCGGTGACCATCACCGAGAAAGCCGGCGTGAGCGTCCTCACACTGACCGACAGCGGCGACAGCAAACAATGGGCCGGCGCGATGGCCGAATGCGAGCGCGGCTGGAATGAAGCGCTGGACAACCTGCAATCAGTGCTGGAAACGGGCATTGACCAGCGATTGACGAAGCGGCCATTGCTGGGCGTCGAGATTGACGCGCCAAAGCCGGGGGATGAGGGCATTCGCATCGCCAGCACGACCGAGGGCAGTGGTGCACGCGCCGGCGGCATTGAGAAGGGCGACTTGATCGTGAGCATCGGCAAATTTGCCACACCTGATGGCAGTGCCTTGCAAGCGGCGCTGGGTGCGCACAAGGCCGGCGACAAGGTGAAGGTGACCGTGCAGCGCGATGGCAAGAAGGCGCCGCTGACGGTGAAGCTCAGCGCGCGCAACCTGGAGCCAGTGCCGGCAACCGCCGAGGCGCTGGCAGAAATCGTGGCGCGCAAATACACCGACGTCAACCGCGACCTGACACAGGCATTCAAGGGCGTGAGCGAGGAGAAGGCAGCTCGCGCGCCGGCTCCAGGAGAGTGGAGCGCGCGACACATCCTGGCGCACCTCATCGCCGGCGAGCGCCACATCAACTACTGGATCACCACCGTGATTGCTGGACAGGAGCCATGGCAGGACGAATCGGAAGGCAACCTGCGCATCCGGCTCGATGCGGTGATCAATGGCTTCCCCACCATTCAGGCGTTGCTGACTGAACTCAAGCGCAACGAAGCCGAGACGGTGGCGATGCTCAATGCGCTGCCGGATGCGTTTGTGGCGCGGAAAGGCGCGTATGACCGCGTGGCGCGCACCATGCTGGCCTGGCCCGACCACACCCGCGAGCACCTTGAACAGATTCGCAGCGCGGTTCGCTGAACCTTTGAAAAACCCGGCTTCCACGAAGTCGGGTTTTTAGCTCTCACGGCATCTCCACCGGCGGCGGCTCAAGTTCGTAGTCGTAGCCGCCGGGGACGCGGCGCAGATATGGATCGGCCTCAGGGCCGTGCGGGGCGACCGACTGCGCGCCGGCAGGTTGGCGCACGAGTTGCATTACCAGTGACGACTGCGCAGTGCGAATCGTATCTGCAAGCGTCAGCGCGATGACCAGCAGCGCGCCGGCGCACACCAGCAACAACACTTTCAACGCCTGAGACGGTGCGGGCTTGAGTGTTTGCGCGTTCATGGCGGATCCCCTCCTGTGTGAATGCTTTTCTTGTCCCTGACGTGACCCAGCCTATGCATCGAGTAGGGCGAAAAGGTGACATTCTGTGCTGGTGCGCGCGTCAACGATTGACACCTGTTTGACACAAAAACGGGCCGCCGGCAGCCGGCCGCGCATAGAATGGTGGCAGTCGCGTTCTGTTCGTCAGTGAGGGGAAGACATGACAGAATCGAAATGGCCGGCGTTTGCCACCTTCGGAGAGATGCTCAGGCGCCTGCGCCAGCGTGCGCAGCTGACGCAGGACGAACTCGGCCTGGCCGTTGGCTATTCACGGGCGCACATCGCGCGGCTGGAGAGCAATCAGCGCCTGCCTGATGTGGGCACAGTGCAGGCGCGCTTTTTCCCGCCGCTCGACCTCAAATCTGATTCACGGGAAGCAGCTCTGCTTGTCAAGCTGGCACAGGCGGCGCATGCGCAGCCCTTGCTGGTTGACGAGCGCGAAATTGCGCCACCCCGCGTTGTGCCGAACAACCTGCCCTATGAACTGACGAGTTTCATCGGGCGCCAGCAGGCATTGGCAGATCTTGAGCGATTGCTGCCCACCACGCGCTTGCTGACGTTGACCGGCACGGGCGGCACGGGCAAGACGCGCCTGGCGTTGAAGCTGGCTGAGCGCATGATGGCCGGCTACCCCGATGGCGTGTGGCTGGTCGAGCTGGCGCCCTTGTCCGAGCCGGCGCAAGTGCGCATTGCCGCCTTGAGCGCGCTCAACCTGCGTGAGTTTCTGGACACATCGCCCACCGCCGGCCTGATCGCGCATTTGCAAGACAAACACGCGCTGCTTATCCTGGACAACTGCGAGCATGTGATCGACGCGTGCGCGCAGTTGGCTGATGCGCTCCTGCGCGGTTGCCGGCATCTGCGCATCCTCAGCACCAGCCGCGAGGCGCTGGGCATTGTCGGCGAACTGGCGTGGCGCGTGCCGTCACTCAGTGTGCCAGATGCACAAATCGTTGATCCTGTGGTTCTGCAACGTAGCGAGGCGATTGCGCTGTTCGTGGAGCGCGCAATGTTTGCTTCGCCGGCGTTCAATCTCACCCCCGAAAACGCGCCGGCGACGCTGCAAATCTGCAAGCGACTGGATGGCATCCCGCTCGCGATTGAATTGGCAGCGGCGCGGGTGAAGGTGCTCACGCCGGCAGAGATCGCTGCGCGGCTGGATGATCGCTTTCGGCTGCTGGCCGGCGGCAGCCGCACTGCCCTGCCACGCCAGCAAACGCTGCAAGCGGCCATCGACTGGAGCTATCGCTTGCTGTCAGAGCCGGAGCGCCTGTTGCTGAGCCGGCTGGCAGTCTTCGCCGGCGGCTGGACGCTGGCGGCAGCAGAGCATGTCTGCGCCGGCGAGGGCATTGAGCGCGGCGACGTGCTGGGGTTGTTGAGCCGGTTGGTGGACAAGTCGCTGGCGGCGATGGACGACGCAGGCATTGAGACACGCTACTTTCTGCTGGAGACGATCCGGCAATATGCCATCGAGAAGCTGAATGCCGACGATGAGGCGAAGGCGATGCGTGATCGTCATCTGGCGTACTACCTCAAGCTTCGTGATCAATCATTTGACGGTCTGGCTGGCGGCAAACACAAAAGACAGGTGACATGGGTCAAACTCCTCAACCCAGAGATCGACAACATTCGACTGGCAATGCGTTGGTCCATCGATACAGACCAAAATGGAGCGGCGCATGCATTAGCTCAGGGTTTTTGCAGGCTGCTATATCCAACCGTGCATATTCATGAGATGGCCGGCTGGCTGTCGTTGATTGCATCAAATCCGACTTTGGAAGATCGCATCCGGGTGAGTGCGACCTTTTTGGCTGCTGAAGCCTATAACGCAATTGGCAGTTTTCGTGAGGGGCGATCATTGATCAACCAACTCATGGCGGCTGACACTTCACGAGATGATGCGTATCTGCTTGCGCAAGGGTTGCTTGGCCTGATCTGGATTGCTATTCATAGCAAGCAATTTGATGAGGCCCACGCGCATCTGAGTCGTTGTGAGGCGATGGCTTCGGCTGCAGACTTCGAGCCATCTGCGAATTTCAAGATCCATATGAGTGGCGCAAAAGCATTGCTCGCGCTTTTGGAGGGAGATTATTCTGAGGCAATCGAAGGCCACCGACTCTTTTACGCACATGCCAGCCGCAACGGCGACAAGATCGCATCGTCGGGCATTGCCAGAAAGTTGGGCTATTCGCTTCTTTTATCGGGCGATGCAACAGCCGCCTTGCCGTTTTTTCAGGAGAGCTTGCTGGACAACCATGCCCTCAATGATGTGCATGCGATGGGCGCCTGCTTGTCTGCCTTCGGAGTGATGGCTGAACGCGCCGGGGATGTGTTGCGCGCGGCTGGCCTGTTTGCTGCTGCAGCGAAGGTGTCGCAGATTGCTGGCCGGCAGGCTTATCCATGGGATAAACAGTTGTATGAGCCTTCGTTGCGTGCAGTGCAGGCGCAGTTGGATCGACCTGAGATTGCCGCAATGTGGGCAAAGGGCGAGGCGATGACGCTGGAGCAGGCGATGGCGTTTGCGCTGGATGCGTAGTCCGCAAATACACCGAACACGTCCGTCGAACAGGCGTGTTCGGTGTGTTTGTCTGCGTGCGCGCTTTGATCTTCGGCAAGGGGCAACCGATTCGCTCGCCCCTACGGGTTGCCTCTTGCATCGTTTGTCTGCACAATGCCGGCACGATGACAAACACAACAGGCATGGTGCAGGGCAAAACGGTGATCGTGACGGGCGCCGGCGGCGGGCTGGGTGAGGGCATCGCCCGCGTGTGCCACCGTGAAGGCGCAAACGTGGTGATCGCGGATGTGCGCGGCGAGGCGGCGCAGCAGGTGGCGCAATCGCTCGGCGCGCGCGCGTTGGCCGTGACGTGCGATGTGCGACGCGACGACGACCTGACGCATCTGGTTGAGGCAACGATCAGTGCGTTTGGCCGCGTGGACGGGCTGGTGAACAACGCCGGCGTCAACTTCGCCAAGCCTTTCCTCGACACCACCGCGCAGGATTGGGATCGCGTGATCGGCGTCGATCTGCGCGCGGTGTTTTTCCTCAGTCAATTGGTGTGCCGGCGCATGCTGGCGCAGACGCCTGCCGGCGGCAGCGTCGTCAACATCTCCAGCGTGCACAGCGTGGCGGCTCTACCAGGCGCCGGCCCGTACGATGCAGCCAAGTGGGGCGTGGTTGGTCTCGGCAAAAGCATCGCGGTGGAACTCGGGGCAAAGGGCATCCGCGTGAACAGCATTTCGCCAGGGCTGCTCAACACGCAAATCTGGAAGGACATCCAGGCTGCTGCGCCCAGCGCCGAAGCGTGTGTCGACTACTGGAACAGCAACATCCCGATCAACCGCGCTATTGAGCCGGCGGAGATCGGCGAACTGGCCGCGTTCTTGCTCAGTGACCGCAGTATCTGCATCACTGGCGCGAATATCTTCGCCGA
>JBDHWI010000050.1:0-24301 GCA_039810125.1 Thermoflexales bacterium
CCGATGCGGGATAGAGCAGTGGCAGCTCGTCAGGCTCATAACCTGAAGGTCGTTGGTTCGAATCCAACTCCCGCTATGAATCCAACCCCTCGGTCTTCACCGAGGGGTTTTTGTTGCTTTTCAGCGGCAGTCAGCGTTCCATAGCAATTGCCATGCAAGACATTCACACCCATGTGTGGGACCAACGCCTGCACATGTCCGCAGCCTTCATCAAAGAATCCGAACTGTCACGCGGATACGCGCTCGACCTCACGACGCACCGCGATGCCTTCATGCGCGATATCGCGCCGGCGGATAAGGTCGTGGTCTTCGGCGGCAAGGCGCAGTTGAGCGGCTTATGGGTGCCCGATGACTACGTGGCCGAATTCGTGGCGAGTGCGCCCGACAAACTCATCGGCTTCGCCGCATGCGATCCGACCCAGCCGGCCTGCATGGATGAGCTGCGCAACAGCATCGAGCGACTGGGCATGCGCGGCGTGAAGATGATGCCGATGTACGCCGGCTTCGATCCGCGCGACGCGCGCTGCGATGCGGTGTATGCCTATTGCCAGTCTCGCGGCCTGCCGATCTTGTTTCATACCGGGACGACGTTCGTGCGCGCTGCGCCGCTGGCTTTTACGCGGCCGTGGTTGTGGGACGAAGTGGCCATCCGCCATCCCGAACTGCGCATGGTGCTGGCGCACGTCGGACATCCCTTCTGCGAGGAATGTCTGGTGGTAATCCGCAAGCACCCGCATGTCTACGCCGACATCTCAGCTTTGTATTACCGGCCCTGGCAGTTCTACAACATGCTGATTGCAGCGCAAGAATACAGAATCGCGCACAAGCTTCTATTCGGCACGGATTATCCGTTTACCACCGCTGCCGGCTCGGTTGCCGGGCTGCGCAACATCAATCACGTTATCGGCAACAGCGGGCTTCCCCGCGTGGTCGAAGACACCATCGAGGGCATATTGCAGCGCGATGCGCTGGCGCTCCTGGGCATCAAGACATGACAGAAGGTCGCCGACGTTCAAGCATTCACAGCGTTTGCCCATCCCCGCGCGCCGTGTCAAACTGTCCGGCAGCAGCCTGCGCTGAAGAGATCAATCGTCCTGGAGGCATCATGCAAACGACATTTCGCGACCTGAACAAAAACGGCCGGCTCGACCCCTACGAGGATGCCACTCGTCCAATCGATGAGCGCGTTGAAGATCTGCTGGCGCAGATGACGCTCGAAGAGAAAGCCGGCCTGATGATGCACAACATGATTCCCATCGGCGAGGGCGGCGCCATCGTCGAGGGCATGGGGCGCATGGGGCCTTTCCATACGCGTCACGAAATCGTTGAGCGGCATCTCAACCACTTCAACATCTATGACGCGAACAACCCGCGCCAACTGGCCGAATGGCACAACCGCGTGCAAAAACTGGCCGAAGAAGCGCGACTCGGCATCCCCATCACCATCTCTTCAGACCCGCGTCATGCCTTCGGCGAGAACTTCGGCGCAAGCATGGCCGCTCGCAGCTTTTCGCAGTGGCCGGAGCCGATCGGGCTCGCTGCCATCGGCGACGCCGGCGTGGTGCAGCAATTCGGCGACATCGCGCGGCAGGAGTTGACAGCCGTCGGCATTCGCGTGGCGCTGCACCCCATGGCCGATCTTGCCACCGAGCCGCGCTGGAGCCGCATCAATGGCACCTTTGGCGAAGATGCCGCGCTCTCCGCAAAATTGATCCGCGCCTACATTCGCGGCTTTCAGGGCGAGGCGCTCGGCGCGCACAGTGTGGCCTGCATGACCAAACATTTCCCCGGCGGCGGCCCGCAACTCAACGGCGAAGACCCGCATTTTTCGTATGGCCGCGAGCAGGTCTACCCGGGCAACAATTTCGACTATCACCTCATCCCATTCAAGGCCGCCTTCGAGGCCGGCACCTCGCAGATCATGCCCTACTACGGCATGCCCGTCGGCACCGAACTCGAAGAGGTCGGCTTCGGCTTCAACAGGCAAGTCATCACCGACTTGCTGCGCAACCAGTTTGGCTTCGATGGCATCGTCTGCACCGACTGGAAATTGCTCACCCCCGTGATGGCCGGCGACCGCGTCGTGATCGAAGCCAAGTGCTGGGGTGTGGAGCATCTCAGCGTCGAGGAGCGCGCGAAGAAGGCAATCGACGCCGGCGTCGATCAATTCGGCGGCGAGAGTTGCCCAGAAGTGATCGTGGCGCTGGTGCGCAGCGGGCAGATCAGCGAGGCGCGCATCGATGCATCGGTGCGGCGGCTGCTGCGCGAAAAGTTCCGCCTCGGCCTGTTCGACAACCCCTATCTGGATGTCGATGCAGCCGAGCAGACTGTCGGCAAGAAAGAATTCGTGGCTGCCGGCGAGATGGCGCAGCGCCGCAGCATCGTGCTGCTGAAAAATGGCGCGCTCGCGCCGCTGCTGCCGCTGGCAGGGCGGCCCAAGCTGTATGTTGAGAACGTCGCGCCGGCGATCGCTGCGCAATATGGCGAGGTGGTGGCGACGCCAGAAGAGGCCGATATTGCCATCCTGCGCATCGGCACGCCCTATGAGCCGCGCGAGGGCTTCCTCGAATCCCTTTTCCACGCCGGCGATCTCGACTTCAAGGGCGAGGCGCTGCAGCGCATTCTGGATGTGCTGCGCAAGACACCGACGGTCGTCGATATCTATCTGGAGCGCCCAGCGGTGATCCCCGAAATTGCCGCCGGCGCAGCAGCGCTGCTGGGCAACTTCGGCGCGAACGATGCAGCCGTGCTGGATGTGATCTTCGGGCGCTTTGCACCGCAGGGCAGGCTGCCCTTCGAATTGCCGGCCTCGATGGACGCCGTGCGCCGGCAAAAAGAGGATGTGCCGCACGACTCCGAAAGCCCGCTGTTTGCATTCGGCTTTGGCCTGAGTTACGCCTGAGAACTTCGATATTCGCAAACTGGGGCAATCGGCAATCGCCCCTGCCGCGAGCTGATCTGTCTGGCCAGCGCCGCGTCAGCCCAGCGCCACGTCCAACAGCATCATGACCGCGAAGCCGAGCATCGCGCCGAGCGTGGCGCGGTCGGTGTTGTGACCGCGCTGCGACTCTGGCACCAGTTCCTCAACCACCACGAAGAACATGGCGCCGGCGGCAAAGCTGAGCGCATAGGGCAGGATGGGTTGAAATACCAGCACCGCCGCCGCACCCAGCACGCCGGCAATCGGCTCAACCACTGCCGAGAGCTGCCCATACCAGAAGCTTTTTATGCGCGACATGCCTTCGCCGCGCAATGGCATGGCCACCGCGACGCCCTCTGGAAAGTTCTGCAAGCCAATGCCGATGGCAAGGCCGATCGCTGCCGGCAAGGTTGCGCCAGGCAGACCGCTGGCCACAGCGCCAAACGCCACACCCACGGCCAGCCCCTCTGGGAAGTTGTGCAGCGTGATGGCCAGCACAAGCAAAATCGAGCGCTGCAGGTGGGTCGGCACGCCCTCGGCCTCGCGCATCGAAAGACCTGGGTGCAGGTGCGGCAAAACCTTGTCGATGACCCACAAGCACCCGCCGCCGGCCAGAAAGCCGATCACAGCTGGAAACCACGATACGCCGCCGTTGGCCTCGGTCATCTCAATCGCCGGCGCCAGCAATGACCAAAAACTCGCGGCGATCATGACGCCGGCGGCAAAACCCAGCATGGCCGAAACCAGCTTCGGATCGACAGTGCGGGTGAAGAAGACAGTGGCTGCACCCAGCGCGGTGACGCCCCAGGTGAACAGCGTGGCGAAGAAAGCTTGCACGACCGGCTCTGGAATGCTCATGTGTGGCTTCATTGTGGCGCAGCATCGCAGTTTATGCGCGCTGGCACGTCTCACTGCATCATCTCTGTCGCCACTTCGCGCCCCAGCTTCACCGCGTAGTTCGTGCCGCGATCCCACGGATATACCTGGCTCATGCTGGCAAAAAACAGGCCGGCCAGCGGCGTGCGCGTGGGTGGAATGTGCCGCGAGTGATTGACAAACGGCACCGGCTGCGCATACGCCTCGCGAAAAACCCACGCATCCTGCACCCACGACGGCTCAAAGTTGGCGTTGAAGCGCTTGAGTGAGGGCAGATACAGCGCTTTCAAGGCGTCATCGCTCATCCCGAAGTACTCATGCGTGGTTGGCAGGTAATCGCCGCAGTAGACCAGGTGCTGGCCGGCGAAATGCTTTGCGTCGACGAAGTTTGTATGCTCGCACATCGCAAGATACGGGAAACCGGCGCTCTTCGGCAGGTTGTGCCAGTAATAGCCGCGCGTGTCCAACTGCCGGTCGAGCGCGAAGATGACTATGACAGCGCCGAGCGAGGTGAGCGACGCAAGCGCGCCGAGATACTCGCCAGGCAGCGCCGGCGCCAGCTTCGCCATCAGGCGCGGCGAAGTCGTCACCAACACTTTGTCGAAGGCGGCATTTGGAATTGGGTGCTGAGCGCCGGCTTGGACATCCCAAATGCCCGTTTCGGCATTCTGCAACCTCAAGGCCTCAACACGCGCGTTATAGTGAATCGTCGCGCCTTTGTCTTGCACTTTCTTGGCCAGCGCATCGAAGAACGCCTGGAAACCACCCTCGAAGGTGCCGAGCATCGGTGTGCGGCTTTTGATGCGCGCCCACAGCCACGCCATGTTGACCCTGTCATACAGACCACCGAACTTGCCTTCCAGGAGTGGCTGCCAGATCAGGTCGTAGGCGTGCCTGCCCATCCGCCGGCTCGCCCAGGCGTGCGCCGTCGTTTGCTCCAGGACTTTCCAGTTCGAGGTGAGATATTTCAGATAGATCAGCGCGAGGCCGAAAGGGATCTTGTCGAACAGCGAGAGGCCAGGAAATTTCAGCGCAGCCAGCGGCGAATCGAGCGGATAAAAGTCGCCATTCCAGTACGAAACGGTGACCGGGCGCTTGAAGATCACCTTGTCGCGCACACCCAGCTCGCTGGCAAGCCGCAACAGGTCGGCATCCGATTGAAACCAGTGGTGATAGAACTTTTCGAGCGTCCAATCCCAGTTGGGCTGCTTGAAGCCGGCGGCCAACCCGCCCGGCTTGTCGCTCGCTTCGAAGATGGTGACTGCGTGGCCGGCGCCGAGCAGATCCCACGCGGCAGAGAGGCCGGTGGCGCCCGCGCCGATGATGGCAATGTTCATGGTGTTTGTGCGTTCAGCGCTGGCGATGAATCTCGACGACTTCGTCGATGGCGCGTGTTTGGCTCATTTCGCCCATGCGTCTGCCGGCTCATTGAGACCTCAAAGTCACCTGGGCTTCCATCGCTCGCCCTGCCAAACCGATTGTAAAAGAAGAGAGGCGACAATCGCTGTCACCTCTCTCCTTTTCATCAACGATCTTCAGCGTCACTTTGTCGCGTCGGTCGCCATCGGCTCAGCCGGTTGCTTCTCTTCCTCCACGCCATTGGCGCTGCTGAAGTCCAGCCCCATGCCGTCGGCCTTTGCGTCGATGATGACGCAATCGCCGGCTTTGAACCTGCCCTGCAGCAACTGCACGCTCAGCGGGCCTTCCACAAAGCGCTGCATTGCGCGGCGCAACGGGCGCGCGCCAAAATTGGCGTCATAGCCCTGCCGCGCCAGCCACTTGCGGGCAGCGTCGCGCAACTCCACCGTCAACCCCTGCTCAGTCAGGCGCTCGCGAATCTCGCGCATTTGCAAGTCCACGATGCGCTCGACATCCTCGACAGACAGCGGCGCAAAGGTGATGATCTCGTCCACGCGGTTCAAGAACTCGGGCCGGAAGGTGCGCTTCAGGGTGTCTTCGATCTTCTTCTGATCGCTCACCATCTTGAACTCTTCCTCGGTGTTCGGCTTCACAAAGCCCAGCGTGCCGCCCTTGCGGACGTACTCCGTGCCGATGTTCGAGGTCATGATGATGACGGTGTTGTTGAAGTAGATCACGCGACCCTGACCATCGGTCAGCCGGCCATCATCCAGGATCTGCAGCAGCGCATTCCACACGTCTGGGTGCGCCTTTTCGATCTCGTCGAACAGCACCACCTGATACGGCCGGCGGCGAATGCGCTCAGTCAACTGGCCGCCCTCGTCATAGCCCACATATCCGGGCGGCGCGCCGAACAGCCGGCTCACCGTATGCCCCTCGCGATATTCGCTCATGTCGATGCGCACCAGTGCGTTCTCGTCGTCGAACAGATACCAGGCCAGCGCCTTCGCCAGCTCGGTCTTGCCCACGCCGCTGGAGCCGAGGAAGATGAACGAGCCAATCGGCCGGTTCGGATCCTTCAGACCGCTGCGGGCGCGGCGAATGGCGTCGCTGATGGCGTTGATGGCCGCATCCTGCCCGATGATGCGCTCGTGCAGCCGCTCTTCCATCTTGAGCAGCTTCTCGCTTTCAGCTTCCATCATCTGGTTCATCGGGATGCCTGTCCATTGCGCCACCACGCCGGCGATGTCATCCTCATCCACCACTTCATCGAGATTCTTCTCGGCGGCCCACTTCTCGCGCGCCGCATCAAACTCCTGCTGCAAGCGCAGCCGGTTCATCTTGATCTCGGCGGCCTTCTGGTAATCCTGCGAGGCGGCGCACTGCTCCTCCTCGACGCGCAACTTCTCCAATTCCTGGTTCTTAACCTTCAAATCCGCCGGCAACGTGAACAACGCCACGCGCAGCTTGGCTGCAGCCTCATCGATCAGGTCGATGGCCTTGTCCGGCAGTTTGCGGTCGGTCACATAGCGCGCGCTGAGTTTGGCGGCGGCTACGATGGCCTCATCACTGATGTGCACCTTGTGGTGCGCCTCGTAGCGGTCGCGCAGAATGCGCAGCATCTCGATCGTCTCGTCGACCGATGGCTCATCCACAAACACCGGCGCAAAGCGGCGCTCCAGCGCGCTGTCTTTTTCGATGTGCTTGCGGTATTCATCGAGCGTGGTCGCGCCGATGGTCTGCAATTCGCCGCGCGCCAGCGCCGGCTTCATCATGTTGCTGGCATCCATCGCGCCGGCGCCATTGCCCGCGCCCACCACGTTGTGCAACTCATCGATGAACAGAATGATCTCGCCGTCGCTGCGCTGCACCTCTTCGATGGCCGTCTTCAGGCGCTCTTCAAAGTCGCCGCGGAAGCGCGAGCCGGCCACCATGCCGGCCAGGTCGAGCGCGATCACCTTCTTGCCGATCAGAATTTCCGGCACATCGCCAGCGGTGATCTTCTGCGCCAGCCCTTCGACGATGGCAGTCTTGCCGACGCCGGCCTCGCCGATCAGCACCGGGTTGTTCTTGGTGCGCCGGCTGAGCACCTGCATCACGCGCTGAATTTCCTCGTCGCGGCCAATCACGGGGTCGAGCTTGCCTTCCTTCGCGGCCTGCGTCAGGTCGCGCGAATACTTCTCCAACGTGCGGTATTTCTGCTCGGCTTGCGGATCGGTCACGCGCTGGCCGCGCCGAATCTCCTTGATGACGTCGGCGATGCGATCGCGGGTGATGCCGGCCTCGGTCAGGATGCGCGACGCCGGCGTGTTGCGCTCGGTGCTGATGGCAAGGAACAGATGCTCCGTGCTGATGTATTCGTCCTTGAGGCGGTTTGCCTCTTCGTTCGCCACATCCAGGATGCGCTTGACGCGGGGCGTGATGAAAATCTGCTGCGATTGCCCGCCGCCGTAGATGTTGACGCGGGGCGACTGGCGCAGCACGTCATCGACCTTGCCGGCCATCACCGCCACATCCACACCCAGCTTCTCCAGGATCTGCGGCACCACGCCGTCAGGCTGCTCCAGCAACGCCAACAACACATGCTCGGTATCAATCTGGCTGTGGCTGTAGCGGCTCAGGATTTCATAGGCGCGCGAGGCGGCGTCCTGCGCGCGCTCTGTGAATCGATCAAATCTCATCATGGGAACTAATCCTCTGGCAAAAGGGAACGGGCGCGGAGAAATCCATCCCCACATAAACCCCGATTCCCTGCAATATCTAGCTGTCGTAATGATTATAGCGACCGGTGTTAACGAACCATCAGACCGGCGCAGGAGATTTGTAAGCGTCCCCCTTGCCGATGTGCCGCAGCACACACACAAAATGGTCGGGGTCGACGCCGGCATGCACCGAAAAAGTGATGTGCCAGCCACCGGCAAAAGGCAGGTTCCACACGTCGTCGCCGGCCTTCATGTTGCTCACGACGTGCGAGTAGGGTGAGGGCTGGCGCGGTGTTTCGCGAAAGCCGCGCAAGGCGACCAGCGCCTGTGCCTGCGTCGCCGGCGGCAGCGCGTCAAACGCCTGCATGAACTGCGCGGTGACGCGGTAGATCATCGCGCCTTCCCCCGCCGCAGCGCTTCGGCAATCTTGTCGAGTTGATCGGGGTTTTCAGTGGCGGCGTGTTGCAGCAGCACCTTCATCACGCCATCGATGCTGTCGAAGTCCTCATAGCGGCCGGCGCGCAGGTCATCATCGGCGCGCCTCTCGGCAGCCTTCCACGCCTTGCTGCGGAACCACGCGTCGCCCGGGTTCTGCGGGCCAGGGGCCGGCGGCTGCAAGGCGAACTCGATGCTGTCGATCAACTCGATCAGCACCCAGAGCGGACTCTCATTCATGCGCTACCACTTCAGCCATTTCGCCGGCGTGATTTCAACGAGTATGTTGTAGCTGGCATCGGTCGTGATGTCCCACTCATACTTGTGCTTGAACTCGGCAATCACGTCGGCGGGATACGGCCGCTGCAAGACGCGCGCCGTGCCTTCGGCAATCGCCGGCTGGCTGCCGTTCTCCAGCGCCACACTGGCGCGCGGATTGCCCTGCAAATTCTTGATCTTTACCGATTTTTCCTCAGTGCAGATGTAAATCTTCTCATTGACCCAGACGAACCAGATCGGCACGAGATGGGGCCGGCCATCCGGCCGCACAGTCGCGAGCCAGATGTTCTTCTCGGTGAGCAGGCGAGGATCAGACATGGTTTTGGATTTTCGATTGCGAATTGGTCACATGGGTGCACTTGCATCGGCTCAGCGCAACCGTTTATAAGGTAAAGCTTCCAACTGCACTTCATCAGCAAGCAACTCATATTCCGAGTCTTTGTGGGCCCGAACAGCGTTGTAGCGAATCGCAGACTATCCACCTAATCGGCTCCACGCTCATCCTCCATCAAGACCATGATCGCCGATGTATCCAGCACGTAAGATCCGCTTACTGGCGCTCACGAACGCGCTCCTGCCTGCGTTCAGCCATCAGCCTCCTTGTAACATTGAATTCCCTGCGGATGGCCGCCGGAATAACCGTCTGCCAACGGCGGGTTACCTTTGATTGATTCACAATCATGATGCCATCGTACAAGGCGCATTGTCACCTTACAAGACGAAAATGATTTTCATCTTGTTTTCATTTTAGCCATCGATCCAGCCAATCAAACGCGTCTTCCTGCATCTGCACATTGAACTGGTGCGGCACGTCGTAGAAGCGACAGGCGAAGCGCTCAGGCAGGCCGGCCTTCTGATACAGCGCCGCCACGCGCTCGCACGTCTTCTGCATCCCCTCCAGTGGGAACAACTCGTCCTGCGCGCATTGTTGCAGCATAAATGCACCGGGCATGCCCATCGCCATCACGTCGCTCAGCTCAAGCTGGCCGGCCAGCCCGGGCACATATTGCGCCCACGAATGCCGGCTGACGTATTCATTCATCAGCAGTGACCAGTCGGTGCCCCAGCCGGCGCTCACCGCCGCCTTCACCCGTGCATCCATGCCGAACAGCCAGTCGGTGCGCGTGCCACCCATGCTCAAGCCGGCGCAACCGATGCGCTCGGGGTCAACCTCAGGGCGCGATTGCAGATAGGTCACTGTGGCGCGATCGTCGTGGTTGATGATGCCAAGCCAGGTGGCGCCGGCGGCGGTGATGTAGCGCATGGTCATTTCCTCCATCAGGGCATGCACCGTGTTCGCGCCCTGCGGGCCAGTCTTGAATTGCGCGCGGCGCTGCATCTCCTTCACCAGTTCAGGCGGCATTTGCTGGAAGTCGAGTCGGCGTTCGCCCCAGTAAAACGCATCGATGCAGATCACGACATAGCCGCGCTTGACCAGCGCTGTGGCAAAGCCGCGCCCGCCATAGCCATTGGAGCGGTATTCAATCAGGTGCGCCGGCTCTTTCTCGACCTCCACCAGTTTCTCCTTGCCATGCAGGTAGTAGCCGCCGTGATCGTGCAGCGCGACCACCGCCGGCGCGCGACCGGCCAAGCCTTTCGGCGTGAGCACATACGCCGGCACGCGCACGCCTGGCGCGCTGGCAAAGGTAATTTTCTCGCGGATGTATTCGCCCTTGTCGACAGTTTCGATGACCTGTGGATCGAGCGGCGCTGCCGGCGGCGCATAGCGCAATAGCTCGGTCGCCTTCGCATGCGCCCTCTCGCGCCATGCAGCGAAGTCGGTGAATTGCGGATTGAGGAACGACAGTGCCGGCGTGTTGCGCTCGGCAATCGACTTGATAAATGGATGAAGGTTTCCAAGGATGGGCTGGTTCATGGTGCAGAGGGATTATCGACACAACGCGGAAATGGGCGAATCAGCCCTCTCTCCGCGGAAGGATGGTGGATGAGGGCTGGCCTACAATCGCACCGCATGACCACTGCTTTCACCTGGCCGGCGGGCAAGCGCGCCGCGATCAGCCTGAGCTTCGATGACGCGCGCGTCTCGCAGATCGATGCCGGCATCCCCATCCTCAACCATCACGGCGTGAAGGCGACCTTTTATCTCACGCCTGGCCGCGTGACAGAGCGCCTCGCCGGCTGGCGCGAGGCCGTCGCCGCCGGCCATGAGATGGGCAACCATACCGTCAGCCACCCTTGCAGCGGCAATTTCATCTGGTCACGCGACAACGCGTTGGAAGACTACACGCTCGAACGCATGGAAGGGGAGCTGCTTGCTGCAAACGACTACATCCGAGAAGCGCTTGACGTGACCCCGCAGACCTTCGCCTATTGCTGCGGGCAGAAATACGTTGGACGCGGCGAATCGCAACGCAGCTTTGTGCCACTCATCGCCAGGCACTTTGTCGCCGGCCGCGGCTTCCGCGATGAAGATGCCAACGACCCAACCTTCGTCGATCTTGCACAACTCTACGGCGTGGATGGCGATGCACAGCCTTTCGAGAAGCTGCGCCTTTGGATCGACAAGGCTGCCCAGCAGGCTGGCTGGCTGGTGCTTGCCGCACACGACGTCGGCGACTTCCCGCGCCAGAGCATGACCGCCGCCGTGCTGGATGCGATATGCGCCTATTGCACTGCGCCGGCGAACAGCATCTGGATCGACACCGTCGCTGCCATTGGCCAGTACGTGCGCAGTTGGCAGAAGTCCATTGCAGATTGAAACGACCATCAAAAAGACAAAGCCATGAATGACACAAACTCCCTTGCCATCCGCGGCGGGCCGAAGGCGGTGACGCAGCCACTGCCGCCGATGTACCCCGGCGGCCTGCGCATCGGCGCAGAAGAGGAGGCTGCCGTCCTCGAAGTGATTCGCTCCAAACGGCTGTTTCGCTACTATGGCCCGACCGAGGGGCCATCGAAAGTGGACGCGCTGGAGAAAGCGTTTGCCGCGCGCACGGGCGTCGCACATTGCATAGCCGTCGGCTCCGGCACGGCATCGCTCATGGCCGGCTTTGCGGGGCTGGGCGTCGGCCCGGGCGACGAAGTGATCGTGCCGGCCTACACGTGGATTGCCACCGCATCGGCCGTCATCGCGCTCGGCGGCGTGCCGATCATTGCAGAAGTCGATGCGTCGCTCACGCTTGATCCCGCCGACGTGGAGCACAAGATCACGCCGCGCACCAAAGCCATCGCGGCGGTGCACATGCGCGGCGGCCCAAGCCGCATGGACGAGTTGATGGCGATTGCGCACAGGCGCAATATCGGGCTGCTGGAA
The DNA here is from genome assembly GCA_039810125.1 of Thermoflexales bacterium. Taxonomy (GTDB): domain Bacteria; phylum Chloroflexota; class Anaerolineae; order J036; family Brachytrichaceae; genus JBDHWI01. The sequence continues at coordinate 11,846 of JBDHWI010000050.1, forward strand.
GATGCCGCTCAGGCAAATGGCGGCGCTTACAAGGGCAAACCGCTCGGCAGCATCGGTGACGCCGGCGCGTTCAGCCTGCAATTCAACAAGATCATCACCTGCGGCGAGGGCGGCCTTGTCGTGACAAATCACAACGACGCGTGGAAGCGCGCAGTGATGTATCACGACGTGATCGGCGGGATGCGCAACGGCATTCCCGAAGACGAAGTGTTGCCCGGCATCAACCTGCGCATGAGCGAGTTGCAGGGCGCAGTGGCGCTGGCGCAACTGGGCAGGCTGGATGCATTGATCGGCGACATGCAGCATCACCACGCGCTGCTGAGGGCGAGCATGGCTGACGTGGCGCGGCGCAAGGGCATCGCGTTCCGCGATTCACCCGATGCCGCCGGCGACTGCGGCCTCGCGCTGATTTTCTTTTTGCCAGAGATTGAGCAGGCGCAAAACATCGCAGAGGCTCTGGATGCAGAAGGCCTGCCCGCCGGCACGATCTATGACGGCGACCCTGACTATCACGTGTATTGCGATTGGACGCCAATCATGCGCCAGCGCTCGTGGGCCGGCGGCGCGCCGTGGGCATGGCACACCGGCGAATTGAACTACACCCGCGACATGTGCCCGCGCACGCTCGACCTGCTGCAGCGCGCAATCCACATCGACATCAGCCCCGACTTAAGCAACACGCAGCTTGAGGAGATGGCGGATGGGTTGAACAAGGTGCTGGGCGCGCTGTTATAGCCGCAGCGAGAGATCGGGACGCTCCGCAGATTCTCGCGGCCAAGCGAGGGGTTGAGCGCCTGACCCTTTTTCGCCGCCATTACAATCGCCGGCATGATGCGAACAAAACATCCGTTCGCCGTGCTCGCATCGCTGCTGATTGCCCTGCTCATCACACCGCTGCACACGCAGGCCGCTGGCAAATCACCGGCGCAAATGCCGCTCGTCCTGCGCGTGACAATGCACTCGCCAGCAGACATTCATGCGCTCGCCAGCGCCGGCTACGACGTGCTGGAAGCGCGCGATGGCAACGCAATCTTCATCCTGGGTGATGAATCCATCGCCCAACAACTGCGCAAGAACGGTTACACGGTCTCTGAACACACAACACAACCCGCTCAGCACTCGACACTCGACACGCAGGACTTCTTCGGCGGCTATCGCACCGTCGCCGAGCATGAGGCGCACATGGCGCAAGTCGCCGCGGCGCATCCCGACCTGGCGAAGGAGGTCGACTATGGCGACTCGTGGCGCAAGCTGAACAACGCGCCAAATGGCCACGACCTGCGGGCGATCTGCATCACCAGGCTGCAAGCCGGCGATTGCGCGCTGAATCCGCACACGAACAAGCCGCGCTTCCTGCTGATGGCTGCCATTCATGCCCGTGAGCTCACCACCAGCGAGATGGCATGGCGCTGGATCGACCTGCTGGTGAATGGCTACGGCCTCGACCCTGACATCACCATGCTGCTGGACACGAGTGAGATGTGGGTGATTCCGGTGGTGAACCCGGATGGGCGCGTGATCGTGGAGGCCGGCGGTGACACGCCCTACCTGCACCGCAAAAACGCCAACACCTCGAATGGCAGTTGCCCGCAGCCGTCGCCGGATCTTTCGTATGCCTTCTCGCAAGCCGGCGTTGACCTCAATCGCAACGCCTCGTTCATGTGGGGTGGCTATAGCACCAGCGTTCAACCTTGCGACCCGCTTTTTCGCGGCTCCAGCGCCGCCAGTGAGCCAGAGCAGCAGGCGCTCGAAACGCTGATCCGGCAACTCTTTCGCGACGAGCGCGGCACGCTCATCACCGACACAGCGCCGATCACCACGACTGGCGTTTTCATCTCGCTGCACAGCTACAGCGATCTGGTGCTATTTCCGTGGGGGATGGTGGAATGCGGCATGACGTCATGCAGCCCAGACCAACGCGCGCCCAACGACGCCGGCCTGCGCGCACTCGCCTTTCGCATGAGCCACTTCAATGGCTACGCCGCCGGCCAGCCGAGTGAGGTGCTCTATGCCGCCAGCGGCACAACCGATGATTTTGCCTATGGTGAACTCGGCGTCGCAAGCTACACCTTCGAGATCGGGCCAGCGTTTGGTGAGCCGTGCGGCTTTTTCACCCCGCCATATTCCTGCCAGGATGGCACGTTCTGGCCGCTCAACCGCGAGGCGCTCTTGTACGCAGCGAAGGCAGCGCGGCAACCCTATTCGATTTCGCGCGGGCCGAGCGCGAGCGAAACGCGCTTGAACTGCCCCATCGTCACGAACAGCACGTCAGCCACGTTGACCGCAGTCATAGACGACAGCACATTCGGCATGGGTGGGGTTGATCGCCCTGCGCCACAAGCCATCACAGCAGCTGAGGTGTATGTCGCTGTGCCGCCGTGGGCCGGCGGCACAGCCATCCCCATGGCTGCAGCCGATGGCGCGTTTAGCTCGCCTACGGAGAAGGTGCAGGTTGCCATCCACGCCGCCGGCCTGAGCGCTGGCCAGCACCTGCTCTACGTGCGCGGGCAGAACGCCGCCGGCTTCTGGGGGCCGGTCACCGCGCAATGGCTCACTGTCGGCGCCGGCGGCGCATGCCAGACAACCTATTTCCCCTTTGTCCCCTTCATCACGCGCTGATTCGCCACCATTAAAAGGAGATCCAAAATGACTGAACCATCACAGCCGGCGCAGCAAGCAACTGTAAAACCGGCGCCTGCTCTCAATGCGCAAACCTCGCCGGCGCAATCCGCCAATCGTTCCGCAACCTGGGCCGTCGCCGGCGTACTGATTGGCTTTGCGTTGCCGGTGTTCTTGTGCCTGTGCCTCACGCTCACATCATTCGCAGGTTTCGGCGCGGTGCTGAGCGGCGCCGGCAATAGCGCTGCGATGACCTCGCCGAACATCATCGTGCCGACGACAGTGAGCGGGCCGATGGTCGGGCCAGCGATCGCCATCATCGACGTGAATGGTCAGATCGTATATGGCGCCGCATCCGAATTCAGCCTGGCCGGCGGCAGCACCGCAGCTTCCGGCAACATCGCGCGCCTCATCAACCAGGCAGCGCGCGACGCGCAGGTGAAGGCCATCGTGTTGCGCGTAAACAGCCCAGGCGGCTCGGTGATGGGCAGCGATGAGATCTATCACGCGTTGAAAAAGAGCGGCAAACCGGTCGTCGTGTACATGGGCGAACTGGCTGCATCGGGCGGCTACTACGTCAGCATGGCCGGCGAGCGTATCTTTGCGCATCCCAATACGCTCACCGGCAGCATCGGCGTCATCAGCGAATTCACCAACATCAAGGGTTTGTATGAAAAGCTCGGCATCCAATCCACCATCGTGAAGAGCGGGGAGAACAAGGATTTCGGCAGCCCCACGACGCCATTCACCGAGGAAGACCGCAAACTGTGGCAGGCCGTGATCGATGAGACTTACGAAGGCTTCGTAAAGCTCATCGCCGACAATCGCGGCATGACCGTGGAAGAAGTGAAGAAGCTTGCCGACGGCCGCGTTTACACCGGCCAGCAGGCGCTGGCATTGAAGCTGATCGATGAACTCGGCTACCTGCAAGACGCCATCGATGAGGCGGCCAGTCGCGGCGGTATCAGCGGCGCGCCGCGCGTGATCGAATATCGCCGCCAGTCGCCCTTTGCCGAGCTGTTCGGCATGAGCATCGCGCGCACCGTGCTGGCCGCGCTTGGCATCCCGATGGATCACCTGAACACATCGACGCCGGCGTTGGAGTATCGCTAGAAATCTCGGTCGGATGAGCGAAAACGTCAGCGCGCATTGCGGCGTTCACCTCATCCAACACGCATCCATATAATGACGCGTATGTCTGCCGATCTGCGCGCCCTGGGCGCGAACGCCAAAGCCGCCGGCAAGCTGCTGGCGCGCGCAAACACTGCGCAAAAAAACCAGGCGCTGCTCGACATGGCGGCCGGCTTGCTCGACTGCGCCGATGAAATCCTCAAGGCAAATGCAGTCGATGTGGCAAACGCGCAAGCGCGCAATGTTGCGCCTTATTTTGTCGACCGGCTCACGCTGAACCCGCAGCGCCTGCACGGGCTGGCAAACGACATCCGCGCCGTCGCCGCATTGCCCGACCCCATCGGTGAGCCACTCGATCTCACCACCCTGCCCAACGGCTTGCGCCTGCACAAGCGTCGCGTGCCGCTGGGCGTGCTGGGCGTGATTTACGAAGCGCGCCCCAACGTCACCACCGACATCGCCTCGCTCGCGCTGAAGAGCGGCAATGCAGTCATCCTGCGCGGCGGCAGCGACAATATTCACAGCAACTGCGCGCTGCTCGGCGTGATTCACGCGGCGATGAAGGCGAATGGGCTGCCGATGGATGCGGTGCAGCTGATCGATGATCCCGACCGCGCACGGATCATGGAATTGCTCAAGCTGAACGACTTCGTCGATCTCATCATCCCGCGCGGCGGCGCAGCGCTGCATCAGCTTTGCCGCGACAACAGCACCATCCCCGTCATCACCGGCGGCATGGGCATCAATCACATCTACGTGGATGAGAGCGCTGATCTGACAAAGGCAACTGAAATCATCTTCAACGCAAAGACGAGCAAGCCGACGGTGTGCAACGCACTCGGCACGGCGATTGTGAACAGCGCAATCGCCGGCGACTTCCTGCCGAAGATGGCTGCGCGGCTGGCGGAGAAGGGAGTGGAGCTGCGATGCGACGCGCGAGCGCTGGCCATGCTCGATGCAGCGACGGAGAAAGTGGGGGACAAGGTGACCATTGCGAATGGCATCACCCCCTCACCCGGCCATCTTTTTACCGTGTCATCGGCTCGCGCCGGCGATTGGGACGTGGAATGGCTCGCGCTCATCCTGGGCGTGAAGATCGTCGATTCCCTCGATGAGGCCATCTCCTTCATTCATGCGCACTCACTCGAACACAGCGACGGCATTGTGTCGCAGAACCCTGAACACATCGCGCAGTTCCTAAACGAGATCGATTCAAGCGCAGTGTTCGTGAACGCCAGCACGCGCTTCAACGACGGCGGACAATTCGGGCTGGGCGCAGAGGTCGCCATCAGCACGCAACGCATCCACGCGCGCGGACCGATGGGCCTGCGCGAACTCACGTCATACAAGTGGGTGTGCGAGGGTGACGGGCACGTGCGGGCGTGATTTTCTGAAGTCACGCTCCGCCCCGATCCTGCCTCTCCGCTGAGGTTCCCAACCGCCGGCGCGCAATGGCAATCGCCTGCGGGTTGGCATCGATGCCGATCCACTTGCGCCCGAGTTGCTGCGCAGCCAGCAGCGCCGTGCCGCTGCCACAAAACGGATCCAGCATCACATCACCTTCGTTGCTGGCAAGCATGATGATGCGCTGCAGCAGTGCAAGCGGCTTTTGCGTGGGGTAGCCGGCGCGTTCCTTCGACGTCGGCGCAATGGCTGGAATCGACCACACATCATCGAGTGGCTTGCCGCCCTTCAGCGTGTAGCGCCGGCCATAGCTGTTCATGTAACGATTGCCTTGCTCATCGACATGACGATACTTCGCCAGCATCGCCTTCGTTGGCTCAGCGCGAATCAGGTTGAAGGTGTAGGCAGGCGAATTGGCATACCAGAAAATCGTGTCGTGCTTTGTCAGCAATTGCCGGCGCGCCTTGCTCGCTCCCAGGCCATAGTGCCAGATGATCTCGTTCACGAAGCAGCCTTCTCCCTCAACCTCTTCCGTTTGTGGCGATAAAAATCGGCGCGCGAGGAAAAGCTCATCCAGCATCACGCGCGCGTGATGGCTGGCGCGCCAATCGCAGTGAAAGAACAGGGAGCCGTTCGGCGCAAGCACGCGGCGCAACTGTTCGACGCGCGGGCGCATGTAGGCGATGTAATCCGCCGGCGCGCCAAATGCATCGTCATAGGCGGCGTTCTCAGCCCCGGTTCCCGCGGGGGCGCTTCGCCTTCTCCCTGAAGAAGAGAGCGTGCGCCTCGTATTCGTGTTGAAAGGTGGATCGAGATAGACAAGCTGCACCGACGCCGGCGGCAACGCGCGCAGCGCATCCAGACAGTCGGCGGTGTGAAGGGTGTTGAGCATATGATGAAGACCGGCTGAAACGCGCTGCATCACGTTGGAGCCGCCGCCGGCTCGGCCGGCTTCTGCGCAATCGTCTTGCGCGTGCCGAGCATCCACAGCGTGATGGTGATGCAGGTGATGCCGACAGCAGCCAGCACGCCGGCTTGCGGTGAAACACGAATGGCCAGCACTGCCACAATCACATTCGACAGCGCCGATGTCAGCGTCCAACCCACGCTATCCAGCGCCAGCACGCGCCCGCGCACATGGTCAGGCGTGTTTGCCTGCACAATCAATCCGCTCAGCGACATGGCCCACGCATTGCCCCAGTGCGCGACGCCGGCGCACAGCATTCCCAGCCACGGCGACGTTGTAAACGCAAACAAACCATATCCCAGCACGACCAACACCATCCCAATGCGAATGAGCCGGTTCATCGGCCCGTAGTTCGTTAGCGACACGATGCCGCTGATGATGAGCGGCGAGATGAATGCGCCAATGCCGCGCCCCGCATACAGCATGGACGTGCCAAAGTCGCCGGCGCCGTAGATGACGATGGAGTAGGTGCTGAACAGGCCAAAACCGCCGAGCGCCCACGCAGTCGCCGGCTTGGCCAGCACATACGAGCGCACAAAGGGATTTTCTTTCAGGTAGCGCACACCCTCAGTCAGCACCCGCAAGGCGCTTGCGCCGCTCAGGCTTTCGCGCGCGCGGTTGGCGCTGAAGTTGGCGCGCGTGCGCCACACCAGCACGGCCGAGACAACGAACGACAACGCGTTCAGCACAAAAGCGACATCACGCCCGAACAGCGTGGTAATCGCGCCACCCACAAATGCGCCGACAAACAGCATGGTGGCGAAAGTGGTCTGGCTGAGCATGGCAGCCACCGGCAGTTCGCGCCTGCTCACTACATTGGGCAACGCGGCAGACGACGCCGGCTGGAAGAACGCCGTGTTCAGCGCGATGCCAACCGTGCCGGCATATGCGATCCACGCCGTCCCCGACGAGCGAATGAACAGAAAGCCCAGCGCGATGACTGCGCGCAGCAGGTCGGTGACGATCATGATGGCCTTGCGGTTGAAGCGATCGGCCACCGCGCCGCTGATGAACATGCCGGCAAGCGCAACCGGCACGATCTGCGCGATGCTGATGAGATTGCCCGTGGCCGGATTGCCGGTCAACTCGACCAGCAGGCCGAGCAGCGCGACAGTGTTAAACCAATCGCCCAGTTGTGAGACAACAGAGGCCATCCAGATTTTGCGCGCATCGGGGTTGCGCTTGAGCAGGACGGCATAGCCGCGCAAGCCGGCAGGCAAGGCGGCGGCCGTCGCTTTATTCGTTTCAAGATCATCAGACAAAGGCGTTTGACTCGAGGACGAGGACACGCTGCGATATTAACAGAGCAAAACGGAGATGCAAAATTGTACGCTGGTGCATTTATAAGTGAGTTTGGGTATCATCAAGCCTTATGCAAGCGCGCAAAGACGCCGGCCTGACGGAACATTCCTACGGCGTCATTCCAATCTATCGCAGGGACAACGAAACCCTCTTTTTGGTGATTCAGCACAACGCCGGCCACTGGGCGTTTCCCAAAGGCCGCGCTGAAAAAGGAGAAACGCACATCGAGACCGCGCGCCGCGAATTGCGCGAAGAGACGGGCATCAAGGATGTGACGCTCAACGCCGAGCATGTCTTTGAGGAGCGTTACTTCAAGACAAAGTGGCACGACCGCAGCAAGATCATCGAGAAAACGGTGCGCTATTACCTCGGGGATGTAAGCGACCCACGGGTCAAAGTGCAGAGGGAAGAGGTGCAGGATTATCGCTGGGCGACCTACGAAGAGGCGCGCGATTTGATTACCTTCGACCAGGGCAAAAGGCTGCTCGACCAGGTGGCGCAAATGCTGAAGCTGGATGAGGCAACAAATGGCGAGGCGCCGGCGTGAGGCCTGCCGCACGTTTTTGCATCCCCAGTGACAAATCTATTCAGCCAAACAAGCGCACGTCGATGAGGTCGCCGGCGTTCAGGCGATCTACGCCCATCGGCGCGCACGCCAGCCCGGTCGCGCGCACCAGACTGAAGATCAAGTTTGATTTGGTTGCGACCGGTTGAGCGGTTGATCCCTCCAGCTTTACCGGAAACCAATGCTCCAAGTCCTTCGGTGATTTCACCTCGGCTGAAAGGGTTGCGCGAATGACGTTCGGCTGCGGCGGATTCGTTGCGCCTTGCAGACGCCACAGCGTCGGCACGACAAAGAGCGACGCTGTCACCAGCGCGCTGATCGGGTTGCCCGGCAGACCAAACACTGGTTTGCCGTCGCAGGCGGCGAACAGTGTCGGCTTGCCTGGCCGGAAGAGGATGCCGTGCGTGAGGATGCCTGGTTTGCCGAGCGCGTTTACCACGTCCGGCACAAAGTCGCGCTCGCCCACGCTGCTGCCGGCCATGAACACGATCACATCCGCCTCACGCATGGCGCGCTGGCCGGCTTCCTCAAACGCAAGCCGCACATCCGGCAGGATGCCAAAGTCGACCGGCAGACTGCCATTGCGTTGCATCAACGCCGCCAGCATCGGCGCGTTGATGTTGCGCACCTGTCCGGGCTTCGTCGCTGCAGTCGCCGGCACCAACTCATCGCCACTGGCGATCAGCGCCACGCGCGGCTTGCGCATCACATCGATCTGCGTGATGCCCAGCGCGAGCAGCCCGCCAATCTCATGCTCGTGCAGGCGCGTGCCAGCGCGCATGACTGCATCGCCGGCGCGCACGTCTTCGCCCTCTTGAATGACATTTTCGCCGGCGGTGACTTTGGTCGAGGTTTGAATCTTGGTGGTGTTCACGTCGAGCGGCGAGGTCTGCTCGATCATCACGACGGCATCGGCGCCGGCGGGCAGGTTGCCGCCGGTCGGCACCAGCATCGCCTCACCCGGGCGCAGACCGGTCTGCGCCATCTCGCCCATGCGCACTTCGCCGGTTACACGCAATACGCCGGGCGTGGTGGCTGCGCGCACGGCATAGCCATCCACCGTGCTGCGGCGGAACTCGGGCATGGGCGATTGCGCGATCACATCGCGCGCCAGCACGCGATTGAGCGCGTCGACGGTGTCGACGGTTTCAGTGGGCAGGGTGCGATGAGCGGCGTCGAGCGCGGCGTTGAGCTTGTCCATGGCTGCCGCCGGCGTGAGCAGATCGAATTTGCGCATACGCCCACGATCATACGTGATTCAGCGGACAGGAATGGATTTGATCTCCGCCGGCAGCGGTTGATCAGTCAGCCATGCTTCAACCACGCGATTGAACAGAGCCGGCGCTTCCATGCTCCACACATGGCCAACCCTCGGCGCGATGCAGGCTTGTGCATGTGGCAACGCCCTCGCCGCGATTGCCAATGACTGCTTGACAAGGCCAAGCTCTTTCTCGCCTGCAACAGCAAGTGTGAGGGCTTTCACCCTGGCGAGATGCGGCGGCGCCTCAAAGCGAATGCTATCGTCACCCGCCTTTTGCAGAGTCGCCGGCGACATGCGCTTTGCATCTGTCACGAAGCGCTCAACATAGTTCTTCGGCACAGTCGATTTGGCCGAGGCGCGAACGAGGAAATCGAACTTCATGAGCGACGCAGTCAGGCCCGTCATGCGCTCCAACATCTTGCTGCGAATGAGCCGCAAGCCGCTGAGCACGGCGTGATCCACCACCTCAGGCGCGTCATTGAGCAATTGCATTGCCACCTGTGCGCCAAGCGACAACCCGACGACATGCGCCTTGTCGCCGGCCTGCTCACGAATCAACGCCGCGATTTGTGCAGCAGTATCCGCGATGGATGTCCATTCGACCGCTCTGCTTTCGCCGTGCCCGGGCAAATCGGGCGCGATGCAGCGAAAGCGCGGTGCGAGCATGTTGAACTGCGGCTCCCACATCCAGCCGGCGATGCCGGCGCCATGCAGAAAAACGATGGCCGGCGCATTTGGATCGCCGGCGGCATGGATGTTCAGGTTCATACAGAAAAAGAGCGCCCTATGCAGACGCTCTTATCAGTGACTGTGAGCAACAAATATGATTACCGCATCGCCAAGCCTGTGCCGGAGAGCAGGCCGGCGACGCTCTGGCTCATCGTGTTGAGGAACGGCGAGGCATACAGGCCGATCACGAAGAACATCACCAGCAGCGGCAGCATCGTCACCACTTCACGCCAATTCAGATCTTTCAGCGCATCGTTGGCTGGATCCTTGCTCTCGCCCAGACATATCTTCTGGAACAAGGTGAGCAGATACACCGCCGCCAGAACCAGGCCGAGCGTGGCAAAGGCAGTGGCGATCTGGCTGGCCTGGAAGGCGCCTTGCAGGATGGTGAACTCGCCGACGAAGCCGTTGAGCGCCGGCAGGCCAACCGAGCTGAACACGGTGATCAGCGCGATGGTGCCATAGAGAGGCATGCGCGCCCAGATGCCGCCGAACTTCGCCATCTCGCGGGTGTGCCGGCGCTCATAGATGAACCCGATGATCAGGAACAGCGCGCCGGTGCTGAGGCCGTGATTGACCATCTGCAAGATTGCGCCCTGGATGCCGATCTGGTTCAACGAGAAGATGCCCAGCACGATGAAGCCCATGTGGCTGACCGATGAATATGCGACCAGCTTCTTCGCATCGCTCTGCGCAAACGCCACCACTGCGCCATACAAGATGCCCACCACTGCCAGCACAATCATCAACGGGGCGATGGCCTGGCTTGCCTGCGGGAAGAGCTGCAGGTTGAAGCGGATGAGGCCGTACGAGCCCATCTTCAGCAGCAGCGCTGCCAGGATGACCGAGCCGGCAGTCGGCGCTTCCACGTGCGCATCCGGCAGCCAGGTGTGGAATGGGAACAGCGGCACTTTGATGGCAAACGCAAACGCAAAGGCGAGGAACATCAGCGCATTGCCGGCGAAGGGGTTGTTGCGCGCCACCACTTCAAGGTCGAATGAGCCGGCGCCCATCCCAAGCGCCAGGATGGCAATCAGCATCAGCACGCTGCCGGCCATGGTGTAGATGAAGAACTTGAGCGAGGCGTATATGCGCCGCTCACCGCCCCACACACCGATGATGAAATACATCGGCACCAGCGCGAACTCCCAGAACACGTAGAACAGGAACATGTCCAGCGAGAGGAACACGCCGAGCGTGGCTGTCTCCATCAACAGCATCAACGCGTAATATTCCTTCTCTCGCGCGTGAATGGTGTTGAAGGAATACCAGATGGCAATGGGGAAGATGAAGGTGGTGAGCAGCACCAGCCACAGGCTGATGCCATCAATACCCATCTTATAGCCAATGCCGAACTGTTGAATCCACGGCATGGATTCGACGAACTGGTAGCCGGCCTGCAGCGTGTTGAAGCCGGCCAGCACCGCCAGCGACACGGCAAACGATGCCAGCGACGCGAGTAGCGCCACCGCTTTCGTGGCGCTCTTTGGCAGCAGCGCCACCAGCAGCGCGCCGATCAATGGGATGAAGGTGATGAGTGAAAGCATCTTTTTAGTGCTGAGTTCAGGGTGCTGAGTGCCAGGTGAGTCGTCGCCCAACACTCCGCACTTTTCACTTTAATCTTTCTTTGAAAAACGCCACTGCGCGCGACCAGGCATCCTGCGCAGCGGCGGCGACATACATGCCGTGATCCGGGTTGTTGAAGGCGTGGCCGGCGTTGGGATAGACGTGAAATTCGGCGGTCTTGCCGGCAGCCTTGAATTGCCCTTCGATTTTTTGCACCAGCGCCACCGGAATGCCGCTATCGGCCTCACCATAGATCGCCAGCACCGGCGCGTTGATCGCCGCAATTTGTTCGGGCGCAGGATCATAGCCGCCGGCATACCACGGCGACACCGCCGCAAGATGCGGATAGCGCTCAGCCACACGATAGGCGAGATGGCCGCCCATGCAGAAGCCGATCAGGCCGAGTTGCTTTGGCTGCACGCCGGCGTCATTGCGCAGATAATCCAGCGCCAGCACGATCTCACCGATGGCGCGTTCGAGGCTCTGGAACGTGAGCATCATCATCTTCTGCGCATCATTCGGCTCGGTGGCAATCTTGCCGTGATACAAGTCTGGCACCAGCACGACAAAGCCCTCAGTAGCAAGGCGCTGCGCCAACTCACGAATGTGCGGCTCGATACCCCACCACTCTTGAATCAGCACGATGCCGGGATGAACCTTGTCGTCGTCGGGCCGCACCAGATAACCCTGCGGCGCAGGGTTCGCCGAGTCGGTGTGGATGGTTTGTGTTCGGACGATCATCGCATTGAGCCTGGTGATTGGAGATGAGAGATCAGAGATTTGCGCATGCAGTGAATCTCCAGTCTCAAATCCCCATCTCTACTTCGCGTTCAAAATGAAATAGGCCACGACGACGACGACGCCCATCAGCATGACGAGGCCGTAGTTGCGCACAAAGCCGGTTTGGATGCC
>JBDHWI010000051.1:0-23947 GCA_039810125.1 Thermoflexales bacterium
CATCACAATGGGAAGCCGGCTGCGCGCGACGAGTCCGCTCGCCTCAACTGCGCCCAGGTCACATTTGCTGTCGCGCACAGCATAGCGCTGATCAAAAGTCGAACAAATTGCGCCAACTTTGTCGATGAGCGGGCTGCCGGCCTGCGGCACAAAATATTTGGTGAAACTGCCAGTCAGCGGGCCGAGCAGCGCGTTCAGCGCCGGCCCTTTCTGGTCGCTCGGAGCATTCAATGCGCAACTATTGTCATTGGCGAAGTTGTAGCCACCTGAGGTGACCGCCGGCCCGCCGCTATCGCAGTTGAGTGAGCTGGTGGTATCCAGCACGGTGTTGCGCAATTCGCTCTTCACGCCGGCGGCATTTGCGGTGAACAAATTGTTCTTGTTGTTTTTCAGCGTCACATTCACCAGTTCCAGTTGCCCGCGGTTGTAGATGCCGCCCCCATAGCTGCCGTTCGTGGTGTTGCCACTGAAGGTGGCATTGGTCACCTTCACCAGCTTTGATGTCGACTCCACATACAGACCGCCGCCGCCGATGCTGGCGTGAGATGCGGCGTTGTCGGTGAACGAGGCGTGATTGATGGTGAGCGTGCCTCCGCCGCGACTGACGCCGGCGCCAAAACTGGCTGTATTCTTGTCGAAGGCCGTATTGATGATCGTCACGCTGTCGAGGTCATTGTTCATGTACAGGCCACCGCCATACATCTGTGCATTGTTCTGGCTGAAGATGGTGTTGGCGATGCTCACGAGGCTGCTGCCGCCAGTGAAAATCGCGCCGCCGTAGCGCGCCGCATTCTGCGCGAAAGTCGCGCCAGTGATAGTCAACACGCCAGTGTTGCTGATCGCCCCGCCATAGCCGGTTGCGAGCGGCACACTGTTGTTGTTGAAGGCGACATTGACAACGATCAAGGTGCCGCTGTTGTTGATCGAGCCGCCCTGCCCGGCGTTGCCTCTGTTCAAATTCAAGTTGCGCAGCGTGAGCGAAGCGCCGGCGTTCACGATAAAGTGCTGGCGCAGGTTCTCACCATCCAGCGTAATCTTGCCGCCGCCGTCCACGATCGTATTCACGCTGATCACATAGGTGTTCGAGATGATTGTGTGCGCGGCCGCACCGCAATTGAAGGTAACGTTGCCGCCGCCGTTCAGCGCAGTCTGAAGCGTGCTGCTATCGCAACTAGCCGGCGTGCCATTGCCCACCACGCCGGCATCCGGCTCGGCGCGCGCCGTCAGCGGCATCAGCGCCATTACCAAAACAATCATTGCTGATGCCTGCATCCATTTCTTATTCATCGTCCCTCCGGTGGAAGAAGAATAGTCGCACTTGCGATTTTCTGCAGCGATGGTTTATCGCTCCTGTTCCGTGATCACGTCATCCAGCAACACGTCGTGCAGTTCGATGGGGATGTGGTCGGCGCGCTGGAGTGCGAAGGCAAGGCCGATCTTGAGCACATGCGGTCGCAGGCGAGCGAGGAAGAGGTCATAGAAGCCGGCGCCATAGCCAACCCTCCTCCACCTTTGTCCTCCCTCAGCCGCAGAGAAGGGAGAGTAGGCAACCAGCGGCACGAAGACGAGGTCGATCTCGTCGAGCGGCACGAGGCGCAAGTGCCTTGGCGCGCGCAGGCCCCATTTGCCAAAGATGAATTCACTATCGGCCAGCGAGATAATCTCAGTCGCCGGCGTCTCGTCGCTGCCCTTCACAAACACCGGCGCGACCACCCGTTTGCCAGCGCGCAACGCATCCTCGATGATCGCCGTCGTGTCGACCTCGCTTTGGAACGCCAAAAACAGATGCACCGTGCGCGCAGCACGATAGGCCGGCAATTGCGTCGCGCGCGCACAGATGCGATGGCTCCATTCAGCGCGCAGTTGCGCCGGCGCAGCATCACGCAGCGCCCGCATGCGCTTGCGGATTTCGCTTTTGATTTCGGACATGGATTTGCATGGCGATGGACAGCAGACAATAGACGACGCTGCCCCGTTGCCATGAACTGCCGTCGGCTGCCCTTTCAGCAATCGTAAATCCAAAATCGCAAATCTGAAATCTTCTATGATGCATGCCATGCACGACATCCTCGTGGTCGGTGCAGTCTCTGCCGACACACTGCACATCGGCGGTCAAATGCATCACACCATCGGCGGCGCCGGCCTCTATACTGCGCTCGCTGCGCAATTCGCCGGCGCGCGCGCGACACTGCTCGCCCCGCGCCCGATCAATATGCCGCAGGCGTTCCTGCCGGTTTCGCAGCGCATCACATGGATGGGGCCGGCAGCACGCGCGCAGGAAATGCCGCGCCTCGAAATCGCACATCACGGCGAGGGGCGCGCCACCCTGATCGATGCAGCGTGGGGCGCGGAGTCGATGCTGAAACCGGAGATGCTGCCAGACGATCTCACACGCTTTGCATTTGTCCACGTCGCCGCGCTGAGCAGCGCGCAGAAGATGCTGGCGTTTGTGCGCGCCTGTCGCGAGCGCGGAGCAAGGCGCATCTCCGCCGGCACCTACTATCGCCTTGTCCAAAATGAGCCGGCCACCGTGCGCGCAATCTTCGAGCAGGCGGATGTGTTTTTCATGAATGAGAACGAGGCAACTGGATTGTGGGGTTCATTGCGGGTTGCCGGCCGCATCAGCACACGCACACACGCCGGCGCACTGCTCTTCATCACCTTCGACAAGCGCGGGGTGATCGTGATCGAGGGTGAACAAGCCACGCCCTTGCAAGCCGATCCTGCCGACGAGCGCGATCCAACGGGAGCCGGCGACACCTTCTGCGGCGCAACACTGGCCGGACTGGCGCAGGGCGAAGCGCCGGCGCTGGCTGCGCAGAACGCAGCTACCCTGGCCGCACGCGTGATCGAGCATGTGGGGCCGGCGTTCTTGCTCGGCCTGCCAATGATCGGAGGGCAGTAGCGCCTCGCTCAGATGAAAGTAGGGCATCCTAAGAACACCGTGCAGTAATGCAATACGCTGAACGACATATAGTCTACGTTCAGTGTCTCATGTGTCGCGCTCAACAATCGTCATCCTTCCGTCAGGTGCGCGTGGATGCAAGTTGACGCAGGATGAGAGTATCTTACTTCGGGAGAGAAATTTAAGATGAACCAAACCAACTTGATGAAACGCCTGGGCGCGTGCGCAATTGCAGGCGTGCTGATTGCAACCGTGTTGCCGGTGACCGCCGCCTACACACAGGGCAATTCGCCCTTGCCCACGCCAGAGCCAACGGTTGCACCAACCGCTGCGCCAACTGCCACACCGACTGCCGCACCAACTTCCGCGCCGCCGGTCACATCGCCGATCAGGCCTGCGCCCACACGCCGGTCTGCGCGTCCGCCGGCTCGCCGGTCCACGTCGCCCAGAATCATCACCCGAGTCATCACCGAAACTGGCGTCAACCCCGACTTCATCATCGACGTGAAGTATCCGGCTGCCGTGCCAGCTGGCGGAACTCATGATGCCTTCAATCAGCTTTCACGGGACAAGGTCGATGCCACCATCGCGGGGTTCAAGGCGGAGGTGGCTGCCAATGGCATCATCACCGACATGCCCACCTTCACCAACACGCTCTACATCAACTACAAGATCGTGCGCAACGCGAAGGGCATCATCAGCGTGCGCTTCTCGAACAGCGTCTACTTTGCCGGCGCAGCGCACCCCAATAATTTCAGCAAGGTGCTGAACTTCGACTTCAACACCGGCGCGGAGATTCAGCTTGATGAGGTGTTCAAGCCGGGCGTGGATTACCTCACCACGATCTCAAACTATTGCAAGCGCGTGCTGCAACGGCGCGGCACATTGGACTTCCCTGAAGGCGCAGACCCCAAGCCAGAGAATTACCAGAACTGGAACATGGGCTTGCGTAACCTCGTGATCACATTCGATCCGTATCAGGTGGCGCCCTACGCCGTCGGCCCGCAGGAATGCCAGGTGCCGCTTGTCACATTGCGCCGGCTGCTCGCATCGCCCGCGCGCTGGTAGCAGATTTACAGGTTGATCGGCTGTTTCGTGGTTGACCATGACACCGGGCAGCCGATCAACCGGTCAGCCTGTAACCAGCGATTCGCTCACCACATCAAACAGCACGCGCGCACCCCACGCCAGCGCAGAGACCGCCACGCGCTCATCGTGGCCGTGAACAAGGTCGAAGAAATTCTCGCCCTGCGCCAACTGCATCGGTGAAAAGCCATAGCAGATCGTGCCGAGCTTTGCCACGTGTTTGGCGTCGGTCGCGCCGGTTAACATGCAAGGCAAGGGAATGGCTTGCGGATCGTGGCGCTTCAAGTGCCGGCTGATCGTGCGGAACATCGATGTGTCGATGGGGAACTCGATGGCATCGCCGGCGCTGTCAACCACAAACGACAGGCGCGCCATCTGCTCACCCAGCACACCGCGCAATTCCTCAATCATCTCGCTCGGTCCCACCCCGGGCAGCGTGCGGCAGTCCAGCGTCGCCTCGGCGCACGACGGAATGACGTTGGTCGTATAGCCGCCGCGCAGGCCAGTCGGCGCCACCGTATTGTGAGTGATGGCGTGCAATTCAGCAGCGAGGGAAGCATCGCTGAGCAGCCGGCTCACCGGCACATCATGCAACGCCTCCATGTCCATCCACGCGCGCAATGCAATGCCCTGCCCACCGCCAATGCCCTCTGCGAGGCCAGCGATATAGGCGCGCGCAGTTGGCAAGATGCGCATCGGCAGCCGCGCTTTCGCCAGTTTATCGATGGCCTGCGCGAGGTAGACGACTGCATTTTCGGCATGCGGCACGCTGGCATGGCCGGGCCGGCCGTTCGCCACCAGGCGCATCCACACGTTGCCCTTCTCCGCCGTTTGAACAGGGTAGAACGTGCGATTTGCCACATACATGCTGTGGCCGCCAAACTCGCTCAGCGCAAATTCCGCGCGCAACAGATCGGGATGTTTTTCGACCAGGATGCCAATGCCCTGATTCGTGTCAGTCTCCTCATCGGCAGTGGCAGCCAGGATGAGGTCACGCTGCAAGACAATCTCACCAGCGGCCTGCATCTTCGCAATAGCGATGAACACGGCCATCTGCATCGCGCCGATGCCCTTCATATCCAGTGCGCCGCGCCCAAACACCATCCCATCGCGCAAATCGCCACCAAAGGGATCAACTGTCCAGTGTTCACGCTCCACCGGCACCACGTCGGTGTGCGAATAGAGCAGAAGCGGCGCCGCGCTGCCATTGCCGCGCAGGCGGGCGATGGCATTGCCACGCGCCGGCGCTGTTTCGATCACGACAGGCTCAACGCCGGCTTCCTCTCGCAGCAATTTCGCCACGTATTCAGCAGCAATGATCTCGTTGCCGGGTGGGTTAGAGGTATCCAGGCGAATCAAATCTCGCAGGATGCGAATAGTGTCTTCAGCCAGCGCTTGTTCATGGGCATGCATCGCCGCTCAGTATAATCACGCCATTCTCATGACAGGTTCATCGGTGCACCGGCTCCCGACTTCGCCCGCTGCATAGGTCGTTCAGCGGGCTTTCCCCTTGTTTCGCTCCCTTGCTCAAGATGCGACACTTGAGCGCCGGCATTCCAATCGACAATCACAATTCCCAAATCGAAAATGGCAAAGATCACCCCTCGCTCCGAGGATTTCTCACAGTGGTATCTCGACGTGCTGCGCGAAGCCGATATGTTCGACTACGGTCCCGTCGGCGGCACCATCATCGTCAAACCCTACGGCTGGACGCTGTATGAAAACATGAAGGAGGCGCTGGACAAGCGCTTCAAGGACACCGGCCACGTCAATGCGCAGTTTCCGCTCTTCATCCCAATGAGCTTTCTGCGGCGCGAGCAACATCATGTCGAGGGTTTTGCGCCAGAGTTGGCCGTTGTTACGGTCGGCGGCGGCAAGGAGCTTGAGGAGCCGATTGTCGTGCGCCCCACCAGCGAAACGATCATCGGCGATGCCTATTCGCGCTGGATCAAGAGCTATCGCGACCTGCCAGTGCTGATCAATCTTTGGAATAGCGTGGTGCGATGGGAAAAGCGCACCAAGCCTTTCCTGCGCACGATGGAGTTTTACTGGCAGGAGGGCCACACCGCGCATGCCACCCACGAAGACGCCTGGGAAGAGGTGATGCGCATGCTGGACGTGTATCACGACCATGGCACAGAGGATTGCGCCATGCCGACCATCCGCGGGCGCAAGAGTCAGAACGAGCGCTTCGCCGGCGCGGTTAACACCACCAGCATCGAGGCGATGATGGGCGACAAGCGCGCGCTGCAGGCCGCCACCTCGCACGATCTCGGCCAAAACTTTGCCAAAGCCTTCGACATCAAGTTCCTCGACCGCGACAACGTGGAGAAACATTGCTGGACCACCTCGTGGGGGTTGAGTTGGCGCTTCATGGGCGGTCTGATCATGGTTCACGGCGACGATCAAGGCCTGCGGTTGCCGCCCAAGCTTGCGCCGATCCAGGTAGCCGTCGTGCCCATCTACAAAAACGACGCTGAAAAGACGAGTGTATTTGAGGCGGCAGATCGCGTGTTTGCCTCGCTCAAAGCCGCCGGCCTGCGCGTGAAGTTCGATGACCGCGATGAGACGCCCGGCTTCAAGTTCAACGATTGGGAGATGCGCGGCGTGCCAGTGCGCGTGGAGATCGGCCCGAAGGATGTGGCCAACAACAGCGTGGCGCTGGCGCGACGTGACATACCGGGCAAGGCCGGCAAGATGTTCGTGCCACAAGCCGGCCTCGATGAACGCATCAAGCTGCTGCTGAACGAGATTCAAGCCTCGCTGCACCAGCAGGCCAAAGCGTTTTTGCACGACAATATCCACGCGTGCAATACATGGGATGAGGTGAAAGAAGCTGTGCAGGGCGGCTGGGCGCTCGCGCCGCTGCTGGATGACCCAGCGGTCGACGCCAGGATCAAGGATGAAATGCAGGCCACCAATCGCAATTTCCCGTTCGAGCAGGAAGCCGGCGAATGGAAGTGCGTCGCCACCGGCCAGCCGGTGCGCGAGCGCGCGCTGATTGGCAAAGCATATTAGCGCAGCACGAAGCGCGCAAAAAACGCCGGCCATCTCAAGAGCCGGCGTTTTTTGTGCGCCACTTGCAATCCACCCAGAGACGTCTCAATGACGCAGAAAACACCAACCAAAGATGCAGCCCCACACCCAGAACACGACCATCGCATAGTGCCACCCGTATAATTCTTCGGGCGCGTTGCAAAAATTGGGCGGCGGAATGGGCATGCAATTTGCCGCAGGGGATATCACGGTGCGACGCTGCTGGATCAAGGCATTATCTATGTCTCATTCTGCTCACGTCCCATGATGCATCGGTTCGTTCGCTGCCTGTTTGTCGCATTGCTGGCTGTGCTGCCAACCCTTGCGCCGGCGCCTTTGCTGGTCGCGCAGGCGCCCACGCCGGTGCCGCTGCCTTTTGCCGAGCGGGTGAAAGCCATGATCGCCGGCATGAGCGTGCAACAACGCGTCGGCCAATTGTTCCTCGTCAGTTTCCCCGGCAACAATGTCGCTCCAGACACCGATATCGCCGACCTCATCACCAACTATCACATCGGCGGTGTATTGCTACGCGCAGCCAACGGCAATTTCAACAACGCACAAACCGACCCATCGCCGCCGCAACAGGTGGCGCAGCTGGCAAACGCGCTGCAAACCCTGGCCCTGACGCGCCCGACGGCTAGCGCGAGCCTCAACATTGGCGCGAGTCCAATCCCGGAAACGCCGGAGGTCGCGCCGGCCACCAACGCCACCCCTGAACCCACCGAGACACCGCCACCGCCGCTGCCGGCCATCCCGCTCTTCATCGCGCTGTCCAGCGACGTGGATGCCCGTCCGCGCGCCGAATTGAGTGAGGTGACGCAAAACGTCACACTGCTGCCATCGCAGATGGCAAATGGCGCAACGTGGAAGCCTGATAACGCGCGCATCAGCGGCGAGATCTTCGGGCGCGAATTTGCACAGATGGGCGTCAATGTGCTGTTTGGCCCGATGCTCGACGTGGTGGATGCGCCAAAACCGAATACACCTGGCGACCTTGGCGTGAGCGTTTTCGGTGGCGATCCATTTTGGGTGGGGCGCATGGGTGCGGCATTTGTCACCGGCGTCCATCGCGGCAGCGAGAATCGCATCGCCATCATCGCCAAGAATTTCCCTGGTCTGGGTTCCTCTGACCGCGACGTGCGCGAGGAAATGCCGACGGTTCAAAAATCGCTTGAGCAACTCAAGCAGATCGAACTGGCGCCTTTTTTTGCTGTCATGCGCGGCAACATCTATGATGAATCGACAGTGGATGGCCTGATGGTGTCGCACATTCGCTATCGCGGTTTTCAAGGCAACATTCGCGCCAGCACGCGCCCCGTCAGCCTCGATCCGCAGGCCTATCAAGCGCTGATGACGTTGCCCGAGACTGCGGAGTGGCGCAACAACGGCGGCATCACCTTCAGCGACTCGCTCGGCGCGCGCAGCGTGCGGCGCTTCTACGACCCAATGGAGGCGTCGTTCAATGCGCGTCGCATCGCGCAAGAAGCGTTCGTCGCCGGCAACGACGTGTTGCTGCTCGACACCTTTGGTCTGACCAAAGAGTGGCCGGAACAGCTTGCCAACATCAAGGATGCCATCCGCTTCTTCCAGACGCGCTACGTGGAAGATCCAAATTTCGCTACGCGGGTGGATGAGTCGTTGCAGCGCATCCTGTCATTGAAGCTGCGCTTGAACAAGGGCAACATCAACATGGCGAACCTGTTGGTGGACGACACCGCAGCCGACCAGATGCCGCTGCAAACCAGCATCATCACCAACATCGCCAAGCAGTCCATCACCTTGCTTGCACCCAGCCAGCGTGATCTGCCGGCGGTGCTGCCAAACGCGCCGACGAAGGACGACACGATCACCTTCATCACCGATGACCGCCAACTGCGCGATTGTCCATCGTGCGAGCCGTATCCCGCCGTGCCAAAGACGGCGATGGAAGAGCTCGCCCTGAATTTGTACGGTCCACGCACCACCGGCCAGGTTGACCCGGCGCGTGTTTCGTCATTCACATTTAGCGACCTGATCGACTACAACGTGCAAGCCAGCGCAACCATCACCAGCACGCCGGATGCCGGCGGTTTAAACACGCCTGGAACACCATCCACAACACCTGAAATCACCGCCACACAATCCGCTGGACCCCTGCGCATCCAATCGGCCATCGAACGCTCGACATGGATCGTGATCGCCATGATCGACACCAATCCTGCCATCACACCCACGCAGGCGCTGCGCACCTTCCTATCGCAGAGCGCAGACACGCTGAAGGACAAGCGCGTCATCGTGTTTGCACTCGGCGCGCCGTATCACCTTGATGCAACAGAGGTGAGCAAGGTCACGGCTTACTTTGGCGTCTACAGCCGGCAGCCTGCATTTCTGGAGGCGGCGCTGCGCGCGCTGTTTGGTGAATATGTGCCAACGGGCAAATCACCCGTGTCGGTGCCGGCGTTGAACTACTCGCTCATCAACGTCACTGCGCCTGACCCAACGCAAGTTATCCCGCTAACGACCGGCGACACGCTAACTGACACGCAATCCACGCCTGAACCGCTGTTGCTGAAGACCGGCGACCGCCTGAAGTTGCGCGCCGGCCCCATCATTGATCTGAATGGCAACCTTGTGCCGGATGGCACGGTGGTGCAATTCATTTTGTCTTACCCGGCAGAGCGCGTGGAGCAGCGTCAACAGCCCGTGAACACGCGCGATGGCATCGCCGAAACCACGATTGCGCTGGAGCGGGAGGGCAAGTTGGAGATACGCGCAGAGGCCGACCCGGCGCTCACATCATTTGTGGTGCGTGTGGACACCGGCAACACCACGCAGATTGAGACGATAAAGCCAACACTTGCGCCGACGGAGACACCGGCGCCGGCGCCAACGGTTGCCGTTGTGCGGCCAACCACCGTGGCGCCTATCGCCTCTTTACCGGCGAATGGCGCAAACGCCTCGCCGGCGCGCGCCAGCATCACCGGCTTCCTGCTCACAGCCATCGGCCTGTTGCTGATCAGCTTCAGTGTGTTTATCTTCACAGCGCGGGAGCATCAAGCCGGCTTGAGCATGAGTGCGCGGCTGCGCATCGCGGTCTGTGTATGGATGCTGGGCTGGTTGATCTACGCGATGGTGGCATTGGGGTTGCCGGGCATGCGCTGGGTGACAAACCTGCTGGGTTGGGCCGGCTCGGCAATGTCTGCCATTTTGCTCACCGCAGTGGCGGCAGCCCTGCTGATTGCCGGCATTCGCATCTGGCGCAAAAGCCACGAAAATAGCGCAACGTGATGTGTGACGCACTTCGGGAGCGCCACACACACGCCAGCAGCAACAACACAGAGGAGGTTCACCCATGAGTTTTTTTAGAAAGCTGTTTGGAAGCGCACCAAAGAACAGCGCCGCCAGTGAGGAGCACAATGCACTGGTCTACTACGTGAAGGGGAACAAGTGCGGCGCGATCACCCGTGTGCGCATCGACAAACGCAACGACCTCAGTCGCGATGATGAAGAGATGCTTTTCGTGCGCAAGGTCATTGTGGACGGCAAATGCTATGGGCAGGTGGAGATCGAGATGCGCTTCGATGAAGCCTTTCGCGAATTGAGCCGTTCCATCACGGGCGGCGTTTTTGTGGAACGCGACGAATGGGAGGCGCAACAGACAGAGAAGCCGGCATGAAAGCTTAAAAGCATGCAGACACCTTTTAAGAATGTTAAAGAAAACTTTTAAGCAGCATTTTTGCATAAACCATTGACATAGAAAACGTGAAACATAGAATCGCGAAATCAGGCAACGTATATACGTTGGCGAGCTATGTTGGAGAGTTCGAAACAGAGAGAAGCGCACGAACCATTTTCGACCAACGGCCACGCAAATGGCCGCAAGGTGTTTGCCTCCCCCGCGCTCATCCCTTCCACTACCACTTATCGTATTGCATTGCTCGTGAACATGGCGCGCAATGCACCGCGCATCCATCGCAAGGATGCACCGGCTGACATCCTCGCCGAACTGGACAGCGAGCGCAACGTCGAGTCGTATGCGCAAGCCATGCGCGACGCCGGCCACGAGGTGCATATTCGCGAAGGCGACGCCCATCTCGCGGCATGGTTTACCGAGGCCAAGCCAGATATTTGCTTCAACACCTGCGAAGGATTTGGCGGCGACAGCCGCGAGGCGCAGGTGCCGGCGCTTTTGGAAATGCTCGGTGCGCGCTACACCGGCCCCACCCCACTCGCCGCGGCCATCAGCCACGACAAACCCACCACCAAGCGCGTGTTGCACTATTACGGCCTGCCGTCGCCGCACTTTCAGGTGTTCGAGACGGCGGATGAGCCGCTGCGTCACACGCTGCACTTCCCGCTGTTTGTGAAACCGGCACACGAAGGCACTGGCATGGGCATCCAGAACGACAGCGTGGTGCACAACAAGAGACAACTGCGCGAGCGTGTGGCATGGTGCATCGAGGCGTATCAACAGCCGGCGCTTGTCGAGACCTATATCGTCGGGCGCGACATTACCTGCGGGTTGGTCGGCAATGGCCAGGACGTGCACTTCTTCCCCATCACCGAAGTCGACTTCAGCGGTTACCCGGCCGATCTGCTCCCCATCTACGGCTCGTTGCAGAAGGTGGAGCTGGACCACCTCTACAAAAACAAATGCCCTGCGCCGCTGGGAGACAGGCTGACTGCCGAGGTGCGCCGGCTCACCCACCAGACCTTTCTCGTCACTGGCTGCCGCGACTTCTGCCGCGTAGATTTTCGGCTCGATGACAGCGGCCGGCTGTTCATCCTGGAGATCAACGGCCTGCCCGGCATCTCGCCCATTAGCGATCTGACCTTGATGGCGCAGGCCGAAGGCTGGACGCACGGCGATCTGGTGCGCAGCGTGCTGAATGCTGGCCTCAAACGCTACGGCATGATCTGAAATGAAGACGCCTTCCGTGCTTCTGTTCTATGGCCTCGATGAAGCCAGCCACGCTTTTGAGATCGAAAGCACGCTCAGCGTGATCAAGACGATCAACGATGCGCTGGTCGCGCGCAGTTGGCGCGTGCTGCCCTTGCAGGTGACGCACGACCTGGCAACGCCACTGCGCGCGTTTGATCCGCGCGAATGGGTGGTGTTCAACATGTGCGAAGGCGCGCCGGCGCAGGCGTTCTACTACGCCAAAGCCACGCGCGCGCTGGCCGAGCTGGGTTTCCACTTCACCGGCTCTGAGGCATGGTCACTGGACGAGACGCAATACAAGTGGCGCATGAAGGCGGTGATGGATGACGCCGGCGTGCCGACACCGAAGTGGGCGACCTTCGAGCGCGCCGAGGACGTACGCTTCGACGTCTTCCCAGCCATCGTCAAGCCAGCAGCGGAGCACTGCTCGTATGGCATCACCCGTGAGTCGGTGGTGATGAACGAGATCGAGGCGCGCCGGCAAACCGCACGCGTGATCGCAGACTTCAAGCAGCCGGCATTGATCGAAGAATTTCTCGACAGCCCTGAATACAACGTCACCGTGTGGGGCGATGGCGGCGAGGTGTCTGTGCTGGGCATCAGCAGCATGACCTATGATGCCTTCGATGACATTCATGATCGGCTTTGCACCTTTGACGCAAAGTGGACGCCGGGATCAGAAGCCTACCAGCGCATTCCTGCCGTCTGCCCCGCGCCGGTTTCGGACGCATTGAAGCGCAAGATCGAAGCCGTGTCGATCGCGGCTTATCGCGCATCGGGCTGTCGCGATTACGGGCGGGTGGATCTGCGGCTGCGCGGTGATGAGCCGATGGCGCTGGATATCAACGCGAATTGCGACGTCAGCCAGGAGGGCGGATTTGCCAATGCAGCCCGCGCCGCCGGCCTGAGCTATGGCGAACTCATGGAGCGATTGGTGCTAATGGCTGTGCAGCGCATGCATGTGCAGCGCGCGCCGGCACTGGTCGAGGTGCGCGCATGACCGCTGTGCATGATGACGTGCAGGTGGCTGTGCGTCCCTCGCAATGGGAAGACCGCGCAGGCATCTACGACATCCTGATGCGCAGCGATCTGTTCGGCAAGTCCGACGCGGATTGCGTCGATGAGATGTTCGTGGAGACGTGGGGCAAGCGTTGCGATGACGCCGACAACTATCGCTGGCTATCGTGCTGGCACGGTGACCAGATGACCGGCTTCGCATGTTTCGGGCCCGAGTCGCTGACACAGGACACATGGGATCTGTTTTGGATCTGCGTGTTGCCGGCGCAGCGCGGCAAGGGCGCCGGACGCGCGCTGATGGCCGAAGTAGAGCGGCAAGCGCAACAGGCGCATGGTCGCGTGATGGTGATCTACACCTCGTCGACCGGGAAATATGCGCCGGCGCGCCGGCTGTATGAGGGCGCAGGGTTCGTCCGTGTGGCGACAGTGCCAGATTACTACGCCGAGGGTGATGATTTGAATATTTTTTGGAAGCGGATCGATGATGGGGCAGCGAGGGGCGCTTGAAGTGATGCATTGCGATGGCGCATTGCACACGTCACTTGACGCCAAAGGAATCGACCGAAAGAGCAAGGAAAGGAGCGTATGCCAAACATCAAAGAACGCGTCCCAGTGGTAGTGCTTTACAACTACTACAAGAATTGGACGCCCCAGGAGAAAGAAGAGGGCGACAAGCTCACGCAAGCCATGGTCAGCGGACTGGAGTCGCTGGGGCATCGCGTAGCCGTAGCCGAATTCTGGAAAGATGTGGGGCCGGCGCTGCGCAAGTTCAAGCCGGACGAGTGGATCATCTTCAACTGGTGCGAGGGCATCGAGGACGAGATTGGCGGCGATGCGCGCATCTGCGCCGAGTTGGATCAGTTGGGTTACACCTACACAGGCAATGCACCCTACACCCTCAAGCTCTCGGTGGAGAAGGGACGTGTCAAGCGCTTCCTGCAGCGCTGGAAAATTTCAACCCCTGGCGGTCGCGAATTCAAGAGCGTCGATGAAGTGACTGCTGAAAATTGGGACGCCGCCAACTTTCCGGCCATCGTCAAACCAGTCAGCCAGCACTGTTCGGTGGCAGTGACGCGCGATGCAGTGGTGCATTCGATTGAGCAACTGCGGGAACGCGTGGCCTATGTGGTTGAGGTAGTGAAAGAGCCGGCGTTGGCCGAGCGCTTCATCGCCGGGCGCGAGATCAATGTGGGCATCTGGGGCAATGGCCGGCCGCGCATGTTGCCGCTGCGCGAGATCGACTTTTCAGCCATCCCAGATCCATTGCATCAGATGGTGACCTGGGACAGCAAATGGGTGCCAGACAGTCCCGAATGGAACGCCATGCCGGTGATCGTGCAGCCGGCGGTCTCACACGACCTGCGCAAACGCATCGAGGATGTAGCGTTGCGCACCTACCGCGCCTTCGATTGCAGGGACTACGCGCGGGTCGATCTGCGCATTGATGCGCATGAGCAACCGTATGTGGTGGATGTAAATCCAAATCCTGACATCACGCCAGAGGGCGGGTTTGCCGGCGCATGTCTGGCCGCCGGCTACAGCTACGGCGCAGCGATCAGCAACATTGTGAGCATGGCAGTGACGCGGCGCAATCGCCGGCAAACGCTGTTCAATACGCTGGAGCGGCTGCGCATGGAACGGGCAGTGCAACCGGAAGCAATGGCAGTGCCGGCGTAGACAATTCAGCAAGAAGGAACAAGAGGGATAGAAAAGAAAAACACCCGCAGCTCAACGCTGCGGGTGTTTTGTTGTTCAATGCGCCGGCAGGGGTGTGAACACCGGCGCCTGCCACCAACGTGGCCGACGCTCCGGCTGCATGCGCGAGGTCTTGGCTCTATGTTGCTGCAACAGCCGGCGGATCATGCGGCCAAGCTTGCTTTGGGTGCGTTTTTTCAACATTGACATGATGACAATTTCCAGCGCCATTGTCAATCACAATATCAACAACCCCACCAAATTGTCATTAGCACAAAGGCAGGCTCATCGGCTGCGAGAAAAGGCTGACAGGAAAGATGCAACAAAAAGCCGGCTGTGCGTGCCGGCTGTTGAAATCAAAGCGGGACAGTTTAGTGGCTGGATGGCGAGGCAAACAGCGCAAACAAACTGCGACGCGGTTTCACCATCGACTTGCGCTCATTCCAAAGCCGAGCATTCTCTTCCAACAATGCGCGCTGAATCCTGCCGCGCGATTTGTTGTTCAGAAGCACGGTCGGCTGACCGACCTTCTCCAATGCTGCAATCACCCGCTCATCTGTCCACTTTTGGTTTTGCATCACAGTACTCCATGTCATTCCGTTTGGAACGATGCGATATCAATATTGTGATGAATTTGAAAGAATAACCATCGCGCTCTTGGCCGAATCATCCTAAGAGATAGGTCTGAACTACGGTTTGCAGGTATGACTACTTTGAATACGTTATTTTCGCAACACAGAAAGAATGATGTATCTTTCTTGCATCGCGTTGTAGAGCGCAAGATCGTCACAGAGACGGTGTCATGCTTGGCAGGAAAAGATAAAGCGTCCCCGCTAACCGCAGGGACGCTTTGTGGTTTGGTATGAAGGGCTATGTTATGCGCTTAACTGCTGGCGCATGGCATTGACCTTGCTTGACACACTACCGTCGATGACCTTGTCACCGACGCGCACGACGAGGCCGCCAAGGATGGCTGGATCGACGTCGAAGGCGATTTCCTTGATCTCGCCCAATTGCTTCGACAGGTCAGCCTTGACGTTGGCCTGCTCCGCCGGCGTGAGTGGGAGCGCGCTCGTCACAGTCACCGGCGCGCCATCACCAGTGACGCCGGCGATACTGGCTGCCGGCACCTTGCTGAAGAAGTCGTTTATAAGCGCCTTCTGGCGATTGGCATCCAGAGATTCGCCAACCAGCTTGTTCGTGGCTGCCATCACCAGCGCCACGATCTGGCTGCGCGCGTCTGAGAGCATCTGGTTGCGCTCGCCGGTTGCATCCACCCGCGCCTGCGCCTTGATCTTCTCAGCCTCGGCCTGCGCGTCAGCGCGGATGCGCTGCACTTCGGTCTGCGCGCCGGCAAGCGTGTCGGCACGCGTCTTCTGCGCCTCTGCGCTCGCTTCATTCAGCTTGGCCTGATAGTCCTTCTCCACGTTGGCAAGGCGCTCATCGGCCAGGCGCGCATTCTCCATGCTGTCTTCGATGCGCTTGCGGCGCGCATCGAGGTTGCGCAGGATCGGTCGAATGACCATGCCGTTCAAGAAATACATGAGGAGTAGGAAGTTGATGATCTGCGCAACGAGCTGGACGGTATTGATGCCCAACCCTTCCAGCGGATTCGCGCCGCCGCCCTCTGCCGCTACGCGGCTGATTGCCACAATATCCAACACGATGAAACCTCCGAAGTGCTAGCCCGAGAAGGCGAACAGCAGCAGGAACGCAATCACGAGCGCGAAGATGGCGAGCGACTCGGCGAAGGCGATCACGAGAATCATGTAGGTTTGCAGGGTCGATGTCACTTCGGGGTTGCGGCCGATCGAGAGCAACGCGCCGAGGCCGGCGAGGCCGATGCCGATGCCGGGGCCGATCATGCCGGCGCCACCGGCGATGCCTGCGCCAATGGCCTTACCCAAAACAAGTGCTGCTTCAGTTTCCATGTTTACTCCTCAGTCAGTAATGTCAGTTTGCTTGTAAAAATGTTGGTGGATTGCCTGATTGCGCCGGCGAGCAGCAATCCCACCCGCCGGCGCGATTCATTGCCAAATCAGTGTTCTCCGTGCGCCACAGCCAGCGACGTGAACACGATGATGAGCATCATGAACACGAAAGCCTGGATGACTGCCACCGCAAACTCAAGAGCGAGAAAGACGGTGGGGATCAACACGGGGATGATCGACATCATCACGAAGACCAGCACCGTGCCGGCGAACATGTTGCCGAATAGACGGAACGAGAACGTGACGATGCGGATGAACTCAGAGATCAACTCGAGCGGGCCGACGAGGCCGGCTTGAATATTGCCGACGAGGCCGGCCATCATGCCCTGATGCGCGCGCCGCCACGCGCCGACCTGGAAGAAGCGCTCGAAGTAGTGCACGCCGTTGGCGCGGACGCCCTGGTATTCGATGAAGAGGAAGGCGATCAGCGCAAGCGCCAGTGTAGTGCTGAGTGACGAGGTGGGCCGGCGCATGACCGGAATGACCGCTGCGCCGTGATTCGGGTCACCGCCGGCGAGCGTCGGAGTGGCGCTGACATCACTGGTGATCGAAGCAACATTCGGGCCGATCCGGGCCGCTTGCTTGCCCTCAGCCTGCGCCAGTGAGTAGCCGCACGACTCCGTGAAGCCCTTGGCTGGGTCAACCTCGTGGCCGGTGATAAGCCAGGCCGGACCGGCCTTCACGGCGCAGAAACCACGCAGACCTGCCGGCGCTGCCTCGACCTGACCGATCGATTCGTGAC
This sequence comes from Thermoflexales bacterium, assembly GCA_039810125.1. Taxonomy (GTDB): domain Bacteria; phylum Chloroflexota; class Anaerolineae; order J036; family Brachytrichaceae; genus JBDHWI01. Next base: position 17,394 of record JBDHWI010000051.1, read on the forward strand.
CGGGCAACAATTCGAAGAAGCCGGCGATCAGGATAAAGGTGAACACCGTGATGGCGATGGGCGCAACGGCTTTCGCGCGCGTGCCGAGCGTCTGCACCATGTAGCTCTTGTAGAGATATTCGACGTAGGCTTCCCATGCGCGGGCAATGAAGTTGGTCGGCACAAGGCCCTTCAGGCCGGCGCGGCCAATCAACGCCAAAACGATGATGACGGCATCGACAATGAAAGTGGTAAACAGCGTGTTGTGCAACCAGCCGCCCGGGCCATTCAGCGACTCGGAATACACCACGATGTTCGGGATGAACGTCTTGAACGGGACGGTCAGTCCATTGATGTTCAGCGTAAAGCTGCTCAGCAGGATGCCCAGCACCAATGAGCCGATGAGGAGGACAAGAAACTTCAAACCCTTCATGTTGTTACAACTCTGTTCTCGTTTCGAATGTGTTATTGTGCGTCGGGCAGCGTCACAGGTGGCTGCGGCGCAGGCGCATCAGCCTTCTCTTTTGTCTCCACCCAATTCAGATAAGCCTTGCGCGATCGCTTCACTGTCAACTTTGCCAGCGCATAGGCGACAAACACGGACAGCACCGCGCCGGCCAGCGGCAACGTCAGCGTGAACAGGGGGCGGGTGCCGAGCGCGCGATCGAGCGCCATGCCGAGGAATGCCCCGCCAATCATCAATGCGCCGTTGATCAACGCAATCTGAGCCACCATGATGCCGATGATATGGGGTGGGAATGCCTTGATGAAGATGACGAGCGATGATTCGCGCTTGCGACTCTGCATGTGCGGCTCCGATTCTAACATGTGGTCTGCGCCATTTCGAGGGTGTTTTTGGCGCTGGACAACCGTGTGCGATTACCCGCTAGGGGCAGGCATGTTGACCTGCCCCTAGCACGCATTCACGCGCCAGTCACTCCAAAGAACGATCGCGCCGCGTCGAGCGCGAGGTTCCAGAATGGCATCGAAGCGATGGTCAGCACGACGATGCCGGCTGCTGAGATGAGCAACGTGACGGTGGTGGGCGCCGGCACGAACAACGGAGCACTGTCGCGCTCAGTCCTCTCCACATACATCGCGCGCACTACGTTCAGGTAATACACCACCGAGATCAGCACGTTGATGACGGCGACGACGACCAGCCCAACCAGCGACACGCCGATGGCTGCCTGGAACAGGAACAGCTTGCCGACAAAACCAACCAGCGGCGGCGCGCCGAGCAGGCTGAGCAACGCAGCGGTCATCGCCAGTGCAAGATATGGCGAACGCCGGCCCAGTCCGTTGAACTTCGCGGTGTCTGTGCCGCCGACGCGCTGCTCGATCACGCCCGTCACACCAAACGCAACGATGTTGGTGACCATGTAGATGCCGATGTAGAAGATCACCGCGGCCAGCGCCTCGGCCTGATTTGCGCCGCCCAACGCCAGCGCTGTGACGCCGATGAAGATGTAGCCGGCCTGCGAGACGCTGGAATACGCCAACATGCGCTTGACGTCCTTCTGCACCAGCGCCAGCAGGCTGCCCAGCGTCATGGTGAGCATGGCAATGGGTTGCATCACCTGCGCCCATGCCAGCGACGCTTCAGAGGTGCCAGGCGGCAGAATGTAATACAGGAAACGGATGAGGATGGCGAAGCCGGCAGCCTTTGAAGCGGTGCTGATAAAACCGGAGACCGGCGTCGGCGCACCCTGATACACATCCGGCGCCCAGAAGTGGAACGGCACTGCCGACGTCTTGAAGGCAAAGCCGACCAGCACCAGCAGCGACGCAAAGGTTACTGGCACGCGCAAATCGGGGTTGCGGATGGCATCTGCCACAGCTCCATAGTTCGTGCTGCCCTGGCTGAGGCCAAAGAACAGGCTGAGGCCGAACAGCATGACGGTGGAAGTGACTGCGCCAAAGACGAAATACTTCACGCCGGCCTCCGCGCTGAGCTTGTCGCTGCGCATGAACGCAGCCATCAGATACAGCGAGAAGCTGGCCGTCTCGGTGGCAAGATACAACATGATCAGGTCGTTCGAGCCGGCCATCAGGCACATCGCCATCACCGAGAGGGTGAGGATGCCGAAGAACTCGCCATTGGCGCGCAGCGGGCGAAAATCAGTCGCAATGAACATGCTCAGCGCGCCGGCGGCGATGAAGATGATGCGAAAGACGTAGGTGAAGACGTCGTTGCGGATCATGCCGCCGAGGATGACCTGCCCCTCCACCGGCCGCACAATCACGGCAACGGCGAGGATGACCAGCATGCCGATGCCCGACAACACGCCGAGCGCGCGCCGCTGCACCTTTCTGCCGGCGGCCAGGTCGATGCCCACGATCACAACTGACCAGATCACCAACAGGATCTCCGGCAGAATGCCGAGAAACTCGGCGGGGTTGGGTTGAACGAATGAACCAGCCATTTTTGAGTTCGGAGTTCTGAGGCCCGAATTCGAGTGTTTGCACTCGGCACTCAGACCTTCTTGTTATCCTGCCGTAGTCAGCCCCCTGACGATGGCTTGAACGCCGGCCTCCACGACCGACATGACCGAGTTGGGCATGAGGCCCACGAAGATCAGGATGGCGCACATGAATGCGATGGCAAATTTCTCCAGTCCATCGAGGCGCGGCAATTTCAACAATTCCGTGTTCTCCGGCTCAGAGAAGAAGACGCGCTGCGCCACGCGCAATGTCCAGGCCGCATTGATGACGATGACAATGACGCCGACAATGGCGACCACCGCATACCACCAACTGTTGATGGCGCTGCCGAAGACTTGCGCAGCAAACGCGCTGGGCGTGCCGGCGGCGCTCCACAAACCCATGAAGATTTGCAATTCAGCGATGAAGCCGGGCAGGCCGGGCATGCCCATCAGCGCGAGCGCGCCGACGATGAAGCCGACCGCCGCGAGCGGCATCACGCGCACCAAGCCGCTCAACTCATTCACATCGCGCAGATGCGCGCGCTCATAGATCATGCCGACCAGCGCGAACATCAGACCGGTCATCACACCGCCAGCAAACAACTCGATGCCGGCGCCATTCAAGCCATGCGCATTCAGCGCGGCGATGCCGAGCAGCACCAGGCCGAGGTGGCTGACAGAGGAGAAGCCGATGATGTATTTCAGATCGGTCTGGCGGTATGCGATGCCGGCGGCATAGATCAGGCCGGCAAGGCAGAAGATCACCACCACCGGCATCCAGAAATTCGCACCCTCTGGCATGAGTTGCACGCCGAAGCGCAGCGCGCAGTATGCGCCGGTGGCCTTCAACACACCGCCGTGCAACATGGAAACTGCGGTCGGCGCGGCGGCGTAACCATCAGGCGACCAGTTGTGCAGCGGCCACAGCGAGGCCAACACGCCGAATCCAACGAAGACTGGCAGGAACCAGATGCGCTGGAAGGCCTCCGTATTTGGCAAGCTACGCACGCCGGCTTGCAGGTCGAAGAAGTCGAAGCTGTTGCCGGCTTGGAAGTAGATTGCCAGCAGGCCGATGATCGCGACGAGTGAGCCAACGAAGAGATAGATCGTCAGCTTCATCGCGGCGTATTCACGGCGCTTGCTGCCCCAGCCGGCGATCAACACGTAGACCGGGAACAACACCATCTCATAGAAGATCAACATCAGGAACGCATCGAGCGCCATGAAGCTGCCAAAGACGCCGGCCACCAGCAGCAGCAAAAACGCAAAGTATTCGCGCGGCCGGTCAGCTTGCTTCCACGACACCAGCACGGCGCAGAACGCCACGATGCCGGTGAGCAGCAACTGCGGCGCAGAGAAGCCGTCCACGCCAACGTGGTAGCTGATGCCCAGACTCGGAATCCAGGATGATTTCTCCTGAAATTGGAAGCCGCCGGCCAGCCGGTCATAGGAAATAAACACCGCCAGTGACAGCAGCATCGAGATGAAGAATGCGCCGGCGGCCACGGCCTTGATCGCGTCAGTGCGGTCGCGTGGGGTGAGCAACACCACGACAGTGCCGATCATCGGCACGATCATGATGAGCGTGAGGATGGGAAAGTTCGCCATGTTGTTTACCTAAGCAGACCCTGCACGCCCACGTTGATGATGTTGAGCGCCAACGCCGGATAAATGCCGAGCACCAGCATCGCGCCCATCAATGGCGCAACGCCCAGCACTTCAGCAAAGTTGATGTCTTTCAGCGGATGGTGCTGCCACTCTTCACCCACCGGACCGTGCAGCACTTTTTGCAGCGCCTTTAAGACGTAGATGCCGGTGATAAGCAGGCCGGCCATCGACAAAATGGTGAGCAGGGTGAAGGCCGACCAGCCGCCGCGCGTAACCATAAACTCGCTGACAAAACCGGAGAGACCGGGGAGGCCGAGCGCACCCATTGAGCAGAAGAGCAGGATCCCGCCATAGAGTGGCATGATCGTCCACAGCCCGCCATATTTGGTGAGATCACGGGTGTGTGTTCGCTCATACACCACGCCAACCAGCGCGAACATGGCCGCGCTGCTCAGGCCGTGCGTCACCATCTGCAGCACTGCGCCGCTGCCGGCGATGGTCGCGTCAATCTCACGAATGCCGCTGTTGGGGTTGAGCGCGATGGCCGCCGAAGCGATGCCAAGCACGACAAAACCCATGTGATTGACGGAGGAGTATGCCACCAGGCGCTTGAAGTCAGTCTGGCCCCATGAGGCAAACGCGCCAAGCAAAATGCTGAGGAAGGCCAGGAAGGCGAACAGCACGGCATAGGTGACCGGCTGGCCGAAAAGACCGAAGCCAGGGATGACCGCCTGCGACCACACATCCGGGAAGATCGGCATGACCAGGCGAAAGAAGCCATAGCCACCGAGCTTGAGCAGGATGCCGGCCAGCATCATCGAGCCGCCAGTCGGCGCTTCGGTGTGCGCGTCGGGCAGCCAGGTATGCAGCGGCCACACAGGAATCTTCAGCGCAAAAGCGACGCTGAATGCGATGAAGGCGATGGCCTTCGCCACGCTGGGATCGGCGCCAAGCAAACTGATGGTGTTGCTGCCGGTGAAGGGCCGGCCCAGATCCGAGACAAGATACGTGATGTCATAGCTCTTCGACGCGAGGCCGATCACCTGAATCGCCAGCAACATGCCGAGGCTGGCGGCCATCGTATACAAGATGAACTTGAGTGAGGCATAGCGCCGGTTCGCGCTGCCCCACTGGTTGATCATGAAGTACATCGGCACAAGGCTGATCTCGTAGAACAGGAAGAACACGACCAGGTCGAGCGAGATGAACACACCCAGCAGTGACGTCTGCAGCAGGAAGAACAGCGCGTAGAACGCCTTTGGACTTTTCTCGATGCGGGTGCTGAAGATCATGGCGAGCGGCGAAAGAAAGCAGGTCAGCACGATCAGCGGCAGGCTGATGCCGTCGGCGCCAACCTTATAGGTGGCATTGACCTGCGGGAACCACACCATGCTCTCCATGAACTGAAAGCCGCCCTGCGACTGGTTGTAGCTGAAGAAGGCGTACAGCGAGAGCACAAGCGGAATCAGACTGAAGGCGATGGAGCCCCAGCGGATGACCTGCTTCTGGCTGGATGGCGTGATCAGCACCAGCACCATGCCGACGAGCGGCAGGAAGGTGATGATACTGAGGAGGTTTGAGTTCAACAGATTCATCGTCTTATTGGAAGAAGAACAGGAAGAACACCAGGATCGCCAGCGCCATTATGAGGCCGGAGAGCAGGTAGTTTTGCACTTGGCCGCTTTGCAGTTCGCGGCCCCAATCGCCGGCGCTGCGGAAGGCGCGCCCAATCGTGTCGGAGATGCCGGTGATTACTACGCGATCGAAGGTCTGGAATGCGCCGGCAATCGCGGCGCCGAGGTGATATACGCCTTCGAGAATCCTGTCGATGATGCCTTTGTCAACGATGCGACTGTAGTTGTCTGCAATCGCCTGCAAGGGGTTGATGAAGAGCTTGCGATACAACTCATCCCAATACCAGCGGTTGTGCAGGAAGCGGAACAAGCTGCCGAGTTTCTCGACCGGATCAGTGACGCCGGCCTCCAAGATGCGGCCACGATAGACCAGGAAGCCGAGCGCCAACCCGCCCAGCGCAACCACGAGCGAGAACAGCACCGGCACGATGTTGAATGCCAGCGCCTCCGGTTTCTCCAGCAACATGCTGCTGAGGAAGTGCTTTAGATAGAGCGCCGATTCACCCATCAGCGGACCAAATACGGGGAAGTCCGGCGGGATGTTGATGAAGCCAATGAACAGCGCGAACACCGCCAGCACGATCAGCGGGAAGGTCATCGCTGGCGGGTTTTCGCTGGCGTGGGCCGCAGCTTCAGTGCGCGGCTTGCCGAAGAAGGTCAGCGCGATCTGGCGCGCCGTGTAGAACGCCGTCATCAGCGCGCTCAGCGCCAGCGTGATGAACACCAGCATGCCGAGCGGGCTGCCCAGCACGAAGCCGTGATGAAAGGCGTCGGCAAAGATCTCGTCCTTGCTCCAGAAGCCGGCGGTGATGAACGGGAAGCCGGCCAGCGCCAGGCCGCCGATCAGAAATGTGACGAATGTGATCGGCATCTTCTTGCGCAAGCCGCCCATGTTGCGCATATCCTG
>JBDHWI010000052.1:0-23708 GCA_039810125.1 Thermoflexales bacterium
CCACTGAGCGAATCTCAACTCACCGCCTCCATCGACAAGTTGCTTGCGGATTGACAAAGCGCCGGCGACGCAATCCGTGCTCTGAATTCACACATCCGACTTTCATCCATGTTGCCCATCGGAACCATCCTGCTTGCACTGGCGCTGCTGCTCCTGTTTGGCCTCGTGATTGCGCTGCCGCTGTTCGACCGCAAGCGGCCGGCGATCAAGCCCTTGAGCCGGCGCGATGCCTTGCAGCAAGAGCGCCAGGACATTGTGCGCGCCATCCGTGAACTGGATTTTGACCATCGCACCAACAAGATCAACGACGAGGAATACAAGCGCGTGCGTGAGGAGCATGTGCAGCGCGGTGCGGCTGTGCTGCGCGAGTTGAGCACGCTCGATGAAGTCGATATCGATGCCGAGATTGAATCCAGGATTGCGGCATTGCGCGCTGCGCCACAAGCCGGCGATGCGCCGCTTTGCCCCAAATGCCATTCCGCCATCAGCGCAAGCGACCGATTCTGCCCGCAGTGCGGTCATGCGCTGACGCCGTCGCCGCAGCACGTCTGACCGGCCTCACAAGCAACACACCATGCTCCGACTCCGTCCCCTTCTGCCGGCCCTCACATTCGCGCTGCTCATGGCCGGCTGCACGCTCACCAGTCGCCCCACCCTGCCCACCAGCAACCTGCTCACGCCGGCTGTCCTGCCCACGCTGACCGCCGACGGCGAGAATGCGCCGCTGCAACTGCCCGATTCAACTCTGGGCGGGATGATCTACGCCGAAAAGTGCGCCGCCTGTCATGGGCCAACCGCCAAAGGCGATGGTCCGCGCGCAGCACAAATTCGCGCTGAAGGCAAGACGGTTGCCAATCTCACCGAACCCTCGCGCCTCCGCGCCGCTGTGCCGCGCGCCTGGCACGACATCATCTCAAATGGCCGCATCCAGAACCTGATGCCCAATTTCAGCGGGTCACTCACTGCGCAGCAGCGCTGGGATGTGCAGTCGTACATCTGGGCGCTTGGCACGACCACGCAGACGTTGATGACGGGCAGCGAGTTGTATGCGCAGCAATGCGCCAGTTGCCACGGCAAGCAGGGCGAGACGACGTTTGGGCCGGCGAACCTCAAATTGCAAAGCCCAACTTTTCTCGCCGAGAAATCACTGGTGGACATCGCCGGCGGCATGCTGCGCGGCGACCCGCACGCCGGCGTGAAGCTCGACGATGCGCAGCGCTTTGCCATCGCAGATTACATCCGCGCGCTGAATTACGTGTTCGTCGACCCAGCCATGCAGCAGGCAGAGCGCGTGAGTGGCGACGGCACGCTGGTGATGACTGCGACCAACGGCACACCCAATGGCAGTGCGCCAAATGGCCTGCCGATGCTGTTGCGCGCCTACGACCAGACATCCGAGGTGCTTTCGCGCACGGCCAATGTGAACGATGCCGGCGTCGCCATCTTCGACAACTTGCCGCGCCGCGAAGACTACTTCTACCAGGCCGAGCTGGACTTCAGCGGTGGCCGCTTCTACGGCCCGCCGATGCAGTTCATCAGCGCCACGCAGACCATCAGCAGCATGCTGCGCGTATATGAAACGACGACCGATGCAAAGGACATCAGCATCGGCGCGATGCACTTCTTCGTGCAGGAGATCGGCGAAGGCACAGCCACCATCGTCGAGTTCTACATCTTCAACAATGGGGCAGATCGCGCCTACATCGGCGAGCCGGCAACTGGCGACCGCCGGCATTCCTTGCGCATCAGCGTGCCGAAGGACGCGCAAAATCTGCGCTTCGACGGGTTGGGGCTGGATCAGCGCTTCTTCCGCGAGGGCGATGTGATCTTCGACACCGAGGTCGTGGTGCCAGGGCAAGGCGTGCAGCAGATCACACTAATCTACGAGGTGCCCTATCGCGGCCAGCGCGCGTTTGAGCGGCAGGTGTTTTATCCGGTGGCGAGTTGGGATGTGCTGGTGCCGGAGAACAGCGGCGCCGGCGACCCACTGAAGGTGATCGGCCTCGAAGACAGGGGCTTGCAGCAAACGCCGAACGGCAATCTCACGTTGTATACCGGTCAGCAGGCAAACGCCAACGACGCCCTGAAATGGACGCTGACGGGCAAGCCGCTGGGCGCGCCGGTGCAAGGCACAGATGCGCGCGCCATCGGCATCGGCTTGATCGCATTCGGCCTGGCGGTCGGCATCGGCTATTTCCTGCTCTCACGCGCGCGCGCAGCGCAGGCACAGGTGGCGACGCCGGCGGCAGAGCGCGATTCACTCTTGCGCCAGCTTGCCCTGCTTGATGACGCATTTGCTCAAGGCAAGCTAAAGGAAGCCGACTATGCCGCGCGCCGCACAGCGCTCAAAGCCGAGTTGCGCGAGGTCTGGGACGAGGCGCCGCCGGCATGATGATCTGCGCTCGCAGTCTCAGTTCGACGCCTGCAAGGATGTAATGCGAATGGCAAAGGGTCGTGCAACACCTTCCGCGCATTCGGCGCTGATGAATGATGGGTAATGCAGGACAGGGTCGTAGCGCACCTGGTTGACGCAAGTCTCAGGGATGCCCTGCATGAACGTGAACAAATCTGTCACCGAGATGATGCGCTTGAAGATGGCTGTGGGGCATGTGCCGGCGGCGCAGCGCGCGCCGCGCGGTGTGTTCTTGTCGACGATGCCCTCATGCCGTGTGACAACGGGTCGCGCAGTATCTTCGATGAATTCGAAGCGAACGCGATAATTGTTCAGCCCTTGCTGCCGCCACAGCCGGCGCTGCTCCATCACCTCAGCGCGAAATTCATCTGGCAGTGCAGCGAGATTGACACTGGCCTGCGGCGCGGCATGCCGAGCGGCTGGCGCGCAAGACGTGATGAACAGCATCGCCACCCACGCGAACGCCATTCGCCTCACCCTGCCCCAGCAGCAAATGTGTCGCATGCCCGACGATGATAGACCCGCTCGCGCGCTTTGCCATCCGCTGGATAATGGGCGCGCATGGACGCACTGTTGACTGCGACAAACCTCGGCAAGCTGTATGGCATGCGGCCAGTGTTGAAGGGCGTTTCGCTCAGCGTTACGCGTGGCGAGTTCGTGGCAGTGTTGGGGGCAAATGGCGCCGGCAAGACCACGCTGCTGCGCATCCTCGCCACGCTGACGCGCCCCAGCGCCGGCAGTCTGCGCATCGCCGGCGTGGATGCGCTGGCGCACGCCGACCGCGCCCGCGCGCTCATCGGCATGGTCTCGCACCAATCACTGATCTATCCCGACCTCACCGCGCGCGAGAACCTGGAGTTTTTTGGGAGGATGTACGGCATTTCGGATTCCGAAATTCCAGCTTCAGACTCCACCATCGACACCACATCGCTTCAAAATCCAAAATCCAGAATCGAAGATGCATTGCGCCGCGTTAACCTCTGGCAACGCCGCGATGACTTTGCGCGCACCTTCTCGCGCGGCATGACCCAGCGGTTGACGATCGCAAGGGCCATCCTGCACGACCCGCCGCTCTTGCTGCTGGACGAGCCGTTTACCGGCCTTGATCAGACTTCGGCGGCAAATCTTTCCGCGCTGCTGCGCGAGACGGCAATGCGCGAGCGCGCCGTGATCATGACCACGCACGAGCTTTCGCGCGGCCTCGATGGTGTGACGCGCGCGCTCATCATCAAAGCCGGCAGGATCGAACATGAATTGGCAGCCGGTTTCACGCCCGATCTGCTCGCCAATCTGATGGATTCATCTGCGGCAGTGGCAACCAGCAATCTGCAATCGTAAACCGCCTCATCATGCCTTTGTTCGCCAAACAAGTTCTCGCCCTCATTCGCAAAGACATCCTGCAGGAGTTGCGCACGCGCGAGTCAATCACCGCGATGCTGGTGTTTGCAGTGATGGCGATCGTGATGTTCAACTTTGCGCTGCGGCTGCGCGTCGATTCCTTTCTTCCGCTCACGCCGGGCGTGCTGTGGGTGACGCTGGTGTTTGCCGGCACGCTCGGCCTGTCGCGCTCCATGTCCAGCGAACAGATCAACCAGTGTATGGACGGCCTGCTGCTCGCGCCGGCGGACCGCAGCGTGATCTTCCTCGGCAAGGCAATCACGAATGTGCTGTTCACGCTGGCCGTCTCAGTGATCCTGATTCCGGTGATGGCGATTCTGTTCGACGAGTCGTTGATGCAGGCCGGCGTGTGGCTGGTGGTGTTGTTGGGCGTGGTCGGCTACGCCGGCGCCGGCACGTTGATCGCGACGATGGCGGCCAGCACGCGCGCGCGCGAGGTGTTCCTGCCGATTTTGCTCTTCCCGCTCGCGCTACCGCTGCTCGTCGCGGCAGTCATCGCCACGTCTGGTTTCCTCGATCAACTGCCGTTAAGCGAATTCGCCTCATGGATCGGCGTCGAAGTCGCGTTTCTGGTGATCTTCTGGACCGCCGGCACGCTGCTGTTCGAGTTTCTCGTAGAAGGTTGACAGATTGGTTGCTTTGCATTTTTGCGAGGGATGAAACTCATGAAAATCACCCGCTTTGAAATCCTGAAAGTGCCGCCGAGTTGGGTATGGCTGTTCGTCCACACCGACACCGACCACGTCGGCATCGGCGAGCCGTTCCTCGAAAATCATGCCGACAGCGTGATTGCCGAGGTGAAGCGATTGGAGCCGGTGTTGATCGGCCAGGACCCGCGTCGCGTGGAAGCGCTGTGGCAGGCGATGTACAACGCCGGCAACGGCTACAAAGGCGGCCCAATCACCATGAGCGCGATCAGCGGCATCGATATGGCATTGTGGGATTTGGCCGGCAAGGCCGCTGGTGCGCCCGTTCACGCCATGCTCGGCGGCGCATGCCGCGAGCGCGTGAAGATGTATCGCGCCACCGGCGCCGGGTTGCCGCACTGCAATCACCCGGGCCAGCCCTATCGCGCAGTGCAGCCGCCACCATCCAGGCACGATCGCAACGCGCCGGCGGCGTGGGCAGAATACGCGCACGAACTTGTAAGCAACTGGGGTTTCAAGGCGCTCAAGGCGCACTTCAGCGTGGCAGATGGCGTCGCCGGCACAACTGAGGTCGATCGTGTGGCAGCCTGCTTCGCAGCGGTAAAACAGGGCGCGGGTGCCGGCATCGAGGTCGCAGTGGACATTCACAACCCACAGCCGCGCATCGCCATGCAGTTGATTGAGGCGCTTGCGCCGCACCGCCCGCTATTCATCGAAGAACCGCAGCCCATCGAGCGCGTCGACGTGCTGGATCACATCGCGCAAACGACGCGCGCACCCATCGCCGCCGGCGAACGCTGGATGGGCAAGTGGGTTTTCTTCGATGCGCTCAAGCGCGGCGCGCTCAGCGTGGTGCAGCCGGACGTGGCGCACGCCGGCGGCATTACCGAATGCAAAAAGATCGCCGCGCTGGCCGAAGCGGCCTATGCGCAAGTCGCCCTGCACGCGCCGCTCAGCGCGGTGGCGCTGGCCGCTTCCATCCAGCTCGACGCAGTCATGCCGAACTTTCTCGTGCAAGAGCACAACGAAGTGAACGACTGGCGCGAAGATGGCAGAACAGTCATCGGCAAGGGCTTCCTCAAGCAACCCTTCGTGCTGGGCGAAGATGGCTGCGTGGCCGTGCCACAAACCCCCGGATTGGGCATCGAAATCGACGACGCCGGCCTGCGCGAGATCATGCAGTTGCCTTGGAGCGAACAGCGAGGCTAACCTTCAAATGAATCTCTAATCTGCAATCTCTTGACGCTCAAATCACCAAAATGGTATTATCTTTGCCGTTACGTTAGCACTCGTATTATTCGACTGCTAACAACCGGCGCATAACGATGAATGATTTGACGTTGCGGCAGCAAAAGGTGTTAGGGCTGATCATCCGCACCTACATCAACACGGCACAGCCGGTTGGCTCAAAGGCACTCCTTGAAGCCAACGATCTCGGTGTGTCGAGCGCCACAATCCGCAATGAGATGGCCGCGCTGGAGGAGTTGGGCTACCTCACCCACCCACACACATCTGCCGGCCGCGTGCCGACCGACAAGGGGTATCGCTTCTTCGTCGAGCGTCTGATTGGCGATGTTGAATTGCCGCTCACCGAGCAGAACACCATCCGGCATCAGTTTCATCAGGCCAAGCTGGAAATGAGCCAATGGATGCAGTTGGCATCGGCAGTGCTGGCGCGCTCGGCGCGCAGCGCAGCCATCGTCACCGCGCCGAAGGTCGAGCAACCGCGCCTGCGCCACCTCGAGTTGATCTCGACGCAATCGCAGTTGGTGCTGATGGTGGTGGTGTTTCAGGGCGGCACAGTGCGCCAGCGCATGTTGAGTTTGCGCGAGCCGATGGATCAGAATGCATTGAGCCAGACTGCAACGAAATTCAACAGCCTGTGCGCCGGCCTCGACGTCGCCGGCGTGCGCAATCGCATGGCTGACGCCAGCGATTTCGAAAACGATGTCATCAAGCTGCTCACCGATCTGATGGCATCCAACGACGCCGTGCCCTTGAATGAGGTGTATCGCGATGGCCTGACCGAGGTGCTGCAAGAGCCGGAGTTCACGCGTCGCAGCGACGCCAACGCCATCGTCACCGCGATGGAGCAGCCAACATTTCTGATCGATGTGCTGAGTTCGCCAGTTGGCACGGTGCAGGTGGTGATCGGCGGCGAAGGCCGCTGGCGCGAATTGAGCGCGTGCAGCATGGTGATTGCGCGCTATGGCATTGAGGGATTTGCCACTGGCGCGCTGGGTGTGCTGGGGCCGACGCGCATGCCGTATGGCCGCGCCATCAGCACAGTGCGCTATGTCGCAGATCTGATGAGCGATCTCGTCAGCGACCTGTATGGAGATTGATTTGTGCTGCGCAGAGCGGCGACAAGGCAAACACAAACACGCTTTTCCGCCGTTTCGCGCTTGATGAAAACAAGCGGAGTAACTTACAAGATGGAAATGGACAACCAGGGGAGTGGCGTTGCAGCGGCAACAGCCGATGCAAACGCGCAAGAGATGCCGGCTGCCGAAATGAATATCGGGCCGGCGCAGATCGAAACGCTGCAACTGCAACTCGATGAGGCCAATGCGAAAGCGAGCGAGAACCTCGCCGGCTGGCAGCGTGAGCGCGCCGAATTCTCAAACTACAAGAAGCGCCAGGATCAACAGATGGCCGACCTGCGCGCCTTCTCGACGGTCAACCTGATCAAGCGGCTGCTGCCGATCCTGGATGACTTCGAGCGCGCTCAGAAAACGTTGCCCGAGGGCATCTCCCACATGACGTGGATCGAAGGCATGATGCTAATTCAGCGTAAGCTGCAGATGCTGCTGGAGTCGGAGGGCGTGAAGGCGATTGACGTCAAGCCCAACGATGAATTCGACCCCAACCTGCACGAGGCGATCAGTCACGACGAAGCCGACGGCATCGACAGCGGACATGTGATTGAGATTCTGCAGACTGGTTACAAGATTGGCGACCGCGTCATCCGGCCGGCGCTGGTGCGAGTCGCTCGCTAATTCTGAGTGAAGTTGTCCCTCGTTCTTCACAGTGTGATGAGGGATCAAAAGAGAAATCTACAACATGGCAAAAATTATTGGCATTGACCTTGGAACGACCAACAGCGTCGTCGCAGTGATGGAGGGCGGCGAGCCGACGGTGATCGCCAGCGCAGAAGGCTCGCGCCTGATCCCCTCGGTAGTGGCGGTGAATCCCAAAAACAATGAGCGCATTGTCGGCCAGGTGGCCAAGCGCCAGGCCGTCACCAACCCCGAGAACACCATCTTCTCGATCAAGCGCTTCATGGGGCGCAAATTCAACGATCCCGAGGTGCAACGCGCGCTCAAGGTCGTGCCATACAAAGTGGTGGCCGCGCCCAACGGTGACGTGCGCGTGATCATGGGAGGCAAGGAATACTCGCCGCAGGAGATCAGCGCCATGATTCTGCAGAAGATCAAGGCCGATGCCGAGGCGTATCTTGGCGAGACCGTGACGCAAGCCGTCATCACCGTGCCGGCATATTTCAACGATGCGCAACGCCAGGCGACCAAGGATGCCGGCAAGATCGCCGGCCTCGAAGTTCTCAGAATCATCAACGAGCCGACAGCTTCATCGCTCGCCTATGGGCTGGACAAGAAGAAGGATGAAACCATCGTGGTCTATGACCTTGGCGGCGGCACCTTCGACGTGAGTGTGCTGGAAGTGGGCGACGGCGTGTTTGAAGTGAAGGCCACCAACGGAGACACCTTTCTCGGCGGCGACGACTTCGACCATCGCGTGATGGAATACCTGATCGATCTGTTCAAGAAGGAGAATGGGATCGACATCAAGAACGATCGACAAGCCCTGCAGCGCCTGAAGGAAGCAGCGGAGAAAGCCAAGATCGAGTTGTCTTCGACCATGGAGACCGAGATCAACCTGCCCTACCTCACTGCCGACGCCACCGGCCCGAAACACCTCGTCACGCGCATGACGCGCTCGCGCCTTGAGCAACTGACCGAGGATCTCATCAGCCGCAGCATTGTGCCGTGCGATCTGGCGCTGAAAGACGCCGGCATCGTGAAGAGCAAGATCGATGAGGTGGTGCTGGTGGGTGGTATGACGCGCATGCCGGCGGTGCAGGAAGCCGTGAAGCGCGAGTTCGGCAAGGAGCCAAATCGCAGCGTCAATCCCGATGAGGTGGTGGCAGTGGGCGCGGCAGTGCAGGCCGGCGTGCTGGGCGGCGAAGTGCGCGACGTGCTGCTGCTCGATGTGACGCCGCTCACGCTCAGCATCGAAACGCTGGGCGGCGTGGCAACCCCGTTGATCGAACGCAACACGACCATCCCCACCAAGAAGAGCCAGATCTTCAGCACTGCCAGCGACAGCCAGACCAGCGTGGAGATCAACATCGTGCAGGGCGAGCGCCCGATGGCCGGCGACAACAAGTCGCTCGGCAAGTTCATCCTGGATGGCATCCCGCCGGCGCCACGCGGCATCCCACAGGTCGAAGTGTCGTTTGACATTGACGCCAACGGCATTTTGAATGTGACCGCCGCCGACAAGGCCACGGGCAAGACGGCGCATATCACCATTCAGGCCTCATCCGGCCTGGCAAAGGATGAGATTGATCGCATGGTGAAGGAAGGCCAGGCGCACGCCGCCGAAGACAAGGCGCGCCGCGAGCGGGTGGAAGCGCACAACGATGGTGACAACTCCGCTTATCAGGCCGAGAAGTTCATCCGCGAGAACGGCGACAAAATCCCTGCCGAGAAGAAGAGCGAACTGGAAGGCAAGATCACTGCTGTGCGACAGGCCATTGCCGGCGAAGACGTGAGCGTGATGCGCAGCGCCACCGAGGATCTGAAGAACACCTTCAGCCAGATCGGCGCGGCGATGTATCAGAACCCTGGCGAGGCCGGCAGCGCGGCTGCGGACGGCGCAACTGCCAGTGCAAACGGCGCAGAGAACAACGACGCCGGCGGCGGCTCACCCGATGACGTGGTCGAAGGCGAGTTCCGCGAGACGAAATAATCCCAAAGGTTAAGCGACGATTAGTAAATTGGTGACTCGGCGCTCACAACGCCAGTTGCCAATTACTATTTGTCGATCAGTCCATGGCAACAACGAAACGCGACTACTACGAAGTGCTGGGCGTGGCAAAAGGCGCGAATGCGGACGACATCAAGAAGGCGTTCCGCAAGATGGCGCGTCAGCTTCATCCCGATGTGAACAAGGCGCCGGATGCCGAAGCCAAGTTCAAAGAGGTCAACGAAGCCTACGAGGTATTGAGCGATGACCAGAAGCGCGCCGCGTATGACCGCTATGGTCATGCGGCGACGCAGGGCGGCTTTGCCGGCGCGGATGGCTTTGGCGGCGCCGGCTTCAACGACATCAACGACATCTTCAGCGAGTTCTTCGGTGGTTTCGCGCGTGCCAATACACAGCAGCGACGCGGCCCGCGGCGCGGGGCCGACATGCGCCATGACCTGAAGCTCGATTTTCTCGAAGCCGTGTTCGGTGTGGAAAAGGAAATCGAGATCGTGCGCAATGAGACTTGCACGCGCTGCACCGGCAGCGGCAGCGAGCCCGGCACCAGCCCCACCCGCTGCCGCACCTGCAACGGCACCGGCGAGGTGCGCCGCGTGCAACAGAGCATCCTTGGCTCCTTCGTCAACGTCACGACCTGCCCCACTTGCAACGGCAGCGGCGAAGTCATCACTGTGCCTTGCAAGCAGTGCGGTGGGCGCAAGCAAACGCGCGTCACCCGCACGCTCTCAGTCAACATCCCCGCCGGCGTGGACACAGGCACGCAGATTCGGCTGAATGGCGAGGGTGAGCCAGGCGTGAATGGCGGGCCGGCGGGCAGCTTGTATGTCGTGATCAACGTCACACCACACCCATATTTCCGCCGCAAAGATGAGGACATCATCGTCGAGCTTTCGGTGAATGTGGCGCAGGCCGCGTTGGGCGACGAGATCGAAGTGCCAACGGTCGATGGCCGAGAGAAGCTGACCATCCCCGCCGGCACGCAAAGCGGCAGCGTGTTCCGCTTGAAGAGCAAGGGTGTGCCGCACGTGCGCCGCAGCACACGCGGCGACCAGCTCGTGCTGGTGAATGTGCAAGTGCCGCAGAATTTGAACGCCGATCAAAAACGCCTGTTCACGGAGTTGGCCAAGACGTTGGGCAAGGATGTGGTGCCACAGCACGAAAAAGGCTTCTTCGACAAACTAAAAGATGCATTTGGAGTCTAAGAAACAGAAGCCAGGGTCCAAGCGCCAAGAATCAGCCGCCAAACGAACGCTATCCTGGCTCCTGATTCTTGGCTCTTTTATCTTGCAGGCCTGCGCAGCGCTGCCGGCGCCGCGCGAAGCCGAAAGCGCCATCCCATCACCGGTGGCCTTTGTAACGCCGGCGCCCTTGCCCGAAGTCAGCCCCACACCGACACTGGCGCCCTTGCCCACTCCAACCGTGGCGCAACCCACGCCGCAGCCCGTGCTGAAACCGCAGGAAAGCACGGCCACCATCGGCCTGTGGAGCGACCGCGTGGAGAGCGCCGATTTCCCCGGCTTCCTCGATCTGGCGCTGGGCGCCGGCGCGCACGCATACAGGCAGCAGCGCAACCAGTTGCTCATCACGCTCGGCGAGGAACAGGTGTATGTCGCGCCGGCTAGTCAGCTCGACGACCTGAAGGAAAACAAGGCCGGTTGGCTCTTGCTCGACAGCCGGAAGCGCGTGGTGATGAGCAGCGCCGACAACACTGCGCCGCTGCTCAACATCCGCGATGCTGACGTGCGCAACCAACTCGCCGAGAATGTCGCCAGGGTGATCTCGGACACGCAGGCACAAGGCGCAATCCTGAATAACGTCGGCGTCGATCTTATCCGCCGAACCAACTCGCCGATCTATACCGGCACAAAAGCCTTCACCGACGACCAGCGCCGCGATGCAGTCGAAGGGTTGCTGCGCGCCATTCGCGCGCGCGTGCCAGACAAGTTGCTGCTCGTTGGCGGCTATCTGTGGAGAGATGGCACGGCCTACAACGAGGATGCGCAGACCGCGCGCGATCTTTCGGCCATCGTCGACGGCGTGCATATCGAAGAGTTCCTGCGCTCGCCGATCAGCAAGACGACCGAGTTTCGCAATGAGGCAGCCTGGAAGCGCGACATCGATTACCTCAGCACCATTTCGCAGGATGATCGCGTGGTGCTGATCACGACGCGATTGAGCGCGAGTGACACGACGAGCGACACGATCCGCCAATGGATCAACTACTCCGTTGCGTCGTATCTGCTGGGCAAGAACGGCAAGCACACCTATTTTCAGTTTGACGCCGGCGACCCTGCCTTCAGCGCAGATTCGATTCTTGCCGCCCCCATCGGCGCGCCAAGCGACGCCTACACCAAACTCGACAGCGGCATCTATCAGCGCGCATTCACGAATGGCATCGTGCTGGTGAACCCCACTGCCGAGGAGAAAAAGTGGAAGGTCGACAAGCCCTACAAGACGATGTCGGGCAATCTGGTCGACAGTGAAATCACGCTCGGCGCGCGCTCAGGCACCATTTTGTTAAATCCATGAGCCAGCCGATGTATCACATTGCCGCTGTGTTCATCGAGGACGACGAGGGCCGGCTGGTGTTGCAACTGCGTGATGACAAGCAAGGCATCGCCTATCCAGGGCATTGGGGGACGTGGGGCGGGCGCGTAGAAGACGGTGAAAGCCCGCTCGAAGCAGCCGTGCGCGAGGTGTTTGAGGAGTTGACCTTGAACGCGCCGATGGAAGCGCTGCACTTCTTTACATCGACTGAGTTGGAATCACCAACGCGCACCTGGCACGTATTTTTCTGGCGCGCCGGCATGCTGACAAAGGGCGCAATCGTCAACGAAGGACAGCGACTAGGGCGATTCCATTTGCGCGAAGTTGCCGCCGGCACACTCGAAGGCCGGCCAGTGCATCCGGTCATTCTGCGCCTGCTCGACGATTTTTGCGCCTGGCGCGAACAATGCCGCGCTGCCTGATGCGGGTTGCGAATTGCTGATTACTGATTACCATCTGCGCCGTGATTCCCTTCAACCAATATGCCCGGCACGACGACACCCGCCTGTTTGAATGGGTGAACGGCGAGATCGAATTGCTGCCGGACCTGTCGCCGGCGCAGCTGCAGATGCGAGACCGTTTGCTCGCGCTGCTCGGTGAATATGTTGAAGAGAGCAGTCTCGGCCTGGTCATCCCGGCGCCTTTCGCGATGCGCATGCCCGAGGAGATGCGGCGCGGCCGTGAGCCGGATTTGCTCTATGTGCCGCACGAGTTCGTCGAGACGGTGCAGGAAGACTATGTGAACAGCCACGGCGTCGCGCTGGCCGTCGAAATCAGCGACACGCGCAACCGCAGCCTCGACCGCATCACGAAGTTTCAGGAATACCAGACCGCCGGCATCCCCGAATACTGGATTGTCGATGTCGACCACCGCGAAGCGACGTTCTATCAACTGACACACGAAGGCTACGTTGCCATGCCGCTGAGCGACGCCGGCGAATACACTTCACGCTCACTGCGCGGTTTTCGCTTCAAGCCGGCCGCGATTTGGTGATGCGAGTAGACTACGCACTCGCGGCCCGCGCCGCAAAATACACATTTCATTAGCATCATGCCTGTCGTCACGCCCAAGCCGCTGAGCGGCTTTCCCGAATTGTTGCCTGCCGAACAGATCGTCTTCAATCGCTGCGTCGCCATCATCCGCGACACCTTCGAGCGCTATGGCTTCTCGCCGATTGAGACGCCTGCGGTCGAACGCAAGGAGGTGCTGACATCGAAGGGCGGCAACGAGAAAGAGATTTACGCACTGGCACGCCTGAGCGCCGGCCCAGACGAGAGCGCCGACACCGATCTCGCGCTGCACTTCGACCTGACCGTGCCGCTGGCGCGCTATGTGGCGCTGCACAAAGACAAGCTGGTCTTCCCGTTTCGCCGCTACCAGATTCAAAAGGTGTGGCGCGGCGAGCGACCCCAGGCCGGCCGCTATCGCGAGCTGTATCAGGCCGACATTGACGTGATCGGGCGCGGCTCGGTCAGCCTGCTTGCCGATGCCGAGATACCGAGCATCATCTACCAGATTTTTCGGCAGATGGAGATCGGGCCGTTCCAGATTCGCATCAACAATCGCCGCATGATGCAGGGTTTTCTCGAGGCGCTCGCCCTGCGACCGGAGCAGATCACTGAGACACTGCACGCCATCGACGACCTTGAAAAGATCGGCCGCGAGAAAGTGCAGGCGGCGCTCTTGAACAAGGCGCTTTTGAGCGAGGCGCAAGCCGGCGTGGTGCTGGATTTCATCGCGTCGAGCAATGAGAAAACCACCGACGCCGTATTGCAGTTTTTGCGCGAGATGGTGCATGCGCTGGCGGAGTCGCCGACAGGCGGCGAGAAATACGCGCAGGGTGTGAGCGAGCTTGCGACGGTGGTCGAAGCCGTGCGCAGCCTCGGTGTGCCGGATGAATTCTTCAAGGTCGACCTCACCATCATTCGCGGGCTGGATTACTACACTGGCACCGTGTATGAGACCAAGCTGTTCTCACAGCCCGACCTCGGCAGCATCTGCAGCGGCGGGCGCTACGACGATCTCGCGTCGTTCTTCACGAACGAGAAACTACCCGGCGTCGGCATTTCGATCGGGTTGAGCCGGCTGGTGATGCGCCTGATCGAGAAGGGCGTGCTGAAGGTGGATGCTGCGACGCCGGCACGGGCGCTGGTGACGACGATGCAAGCCGAGCGCATGCAGGACTACTTGAAGCTGGCCGCCGAACTGCGCGAAGCCGGCATCGCGACCGAGATTTACTACGAGAAGAAGGGCCTCGGCGACCAGTTGAAATATGCCAACCGCAAGGGCATCGCATTCGCTGTGATCGCCGGCGGCGATGAATTCGCTGCAAACACCATTCTCATTCGCAACATGGCCGACGGCGCACAAACTTCCATCCCGCGATCCAACCTCACCGCATGGCTGACACAACAGGAATCTCTCACAAAGGCGCGAAGCCGAACAGAGCAAATTTCTTAGCAACTTTGCGGGAGATAAAAAAATGATGAAGGCTGTTGGCGTCCTCGATCATCCCAAATTGCCGGAAACGCGATTGGTAGCGGCGGAAATTGCCGATGCACTTGGCGAGTGGGGCGTGCAAGCCTACCGTGCCAAAACGTGGGACACGCCGGCGCTGCGCAGCTTCATCGACAAAGTCGATCTGATCGTGGTGCTGGGCGGCGATGGCAGCACGCTGCGCGCGGCGCGCGTGGCTGCGCCGCACAACGTGCCGGTCACCTCGGTAAATATGGGCCGGCTCGGCTTCCTCAGCGAGATGACGCCAAACAACTGGCGCGAGGCGCTGCTGCGCATGTTGCAGGGGGAACACTGGCTCGAAGAGCGCATCATGATTCGCACCGAAGCCCATCGCAATGGCGACAACCTGGGCCGGCATGATGCCTTGAACGATGTGGTGGTCGGACGCGGCACCCTGGCGCGCATCGTGCGGCTGGAAACGCGCGTGGATGGCAGCCCGCTCACCACCTACGCCTGTGACGGCCTGATCGTCGCGACGCCGACCGGCAGCACGGCCTACGCGCTGGCCGCCGGCGGCCCCATCCTGCCGCCGACATTGAAGAATTTCGTGCTGGTGCCTATTGCGCCGCACCTGAGCCTGGATAAACCGGTGGTGTTGTCGCAAGGCTCGACCGTCGAGGTGATCGTGCATACCGACCATCAGGCAATTCTGACTGCCGACGGGCAAAACGAAATCGTGCTGAAGGATGGCGACCGCGTGAGCGTGCATGCCAGCCCCTACACTGCGCGATTCGCGCGCGTGCAACCGCCGGCATATTTCTATCGCACGCTCATGGCGCGCCTGAAAGGTGAAGAGAGCGAATAAATCCATTTTGCAGGTGAGTTCTGCTGCCGAACTACAGCTGACAATTCACAATTCAACCCGGGCAACTCAAAACTGAAAATTTGTCATGACAGCCTTGACTGACTATCTCAATCAACAACTGCCGGCGATGACGACGCTGCTCACCGCCATCTGCAAGGCCGAATCGTTCACCGCCGACAAAGCCGGCGTCGACGAGGTCGGCAAGATCATCCAGGCTGAGTTGAAGGCGCGTGGCGCAGATGTCACGGTGTTTTCACAGCCCGTGACCGGCGACCACGTGCTGGGCGTGTGGAACAAGGGCGCCGGCGGCCCCATCACCATGATCCTGCACATGGACACAGTGCATCCGCGTGGCTCGTTTGCAGCGCGCTACAAGATCGAAAACGGCCGGCTCTACGCGCCGGGTGTGTTCGATATGAAAGCCAGTCATGTGATTTCGCTCTATGCGATCCAGTCGTTGCAGGCCCTGGGTGAATTCCCGAATCGCGAAATTCGCATGCTGTTCACCAGCGACGAAGAGACCGGCAGCCACAGTTCGCGCGAACTGATTGAGGCGCAGGCGCGTGGCGCGGCGTTGGTAATGTGCGTAGAGCCGGCGCTGGCCGACGGCAAGCTAAAGTCCTCGCGGCGCGGCGTGGGTGATTTCACGGTGGTGACCCATGGGCTTGCATCGCACGCCGGCGGCGGTCACGAGCGCGGCATCAACGCCATCCAGGAGATGGCGCACCATATCCTCAAGATTCAATCACTCACCGACTACCCGCGTGGCATCGCCACGACAGTGGCCGAGATCAACGGCGGCGTCGCGCGCAACGTCATTCCTGACCGCTGTGAGATTCACATCGACACGCGCGCCAACAAACAGACCGACGCCGATTGGCTCACCGAGCAGATTCACTCGCTCAAGCCGGTGCTGCCGGGCGCGCGGGTGGAAGTGCGCGGCAAGTTCGAACGCCCGCCGATGGAGTGCAATGACGAGCGGCTGCGCATCTTCGAGCGCATGAGGGAGATCGTATCGCCGGTGATGGCGCTGACGCACGGACCGAGCGGCGCCGGCAGCGACGCCTCTTTCACCTGCACCATTGCCCCGACGATGGATGGCCTCGGCGCGGTGGGTGACGGCCTGCACGCCATCGATGAATATATCGTGTTGTCATCACTCGTCGAGCGCACAGCGATGAACGCGCTGATCTTGAAGGAGTGGTAGCGCTCGAGTAAACTTCGCAGACTGCGACCATGAATTTCGCCTCGTAGTTCACCCGTATAACTGCCACACATCACGACACCCATGAAAATCGTCACCGACAGCGCCGCCGACATGCCCGTCGAAGAGACCGCAGCACTCAACGTCACCGCTGCACCGCTGCTCATTCAGTTTCCCGATCGTGAAGTGAATTCGAGCGATATCAGCGCGGATGACTTCTACAACCGGCTTGAGGCAATGCGGCCGGCCATCCCCACCACCGCGCAGCCATCGCCGGCGCTGTTCACCGACATCTATCGCAAGCTCGCGCAAGCCGGCGATGGCGACATCCTGTCGATCCATGTGTCATCGGGCTTGAGCGGCACGCTAAACAGCGCGCGGCTCGGCGCAGAGGCAGCCGCGCCAGAAGCGCGGGTTGAACTGTGGGACAGCATGACGCTCTCCGGTGGCGAGCGCTTTCAGGTGATGGCGGCTGCGCTCGGCGTGAAAGCCGGCTGGTCGCTCGACCAGATCAAGCAGCGCATGGCCGAGATCCGCGACCAGAACGAGATCATCTACACGCTGGAGACGCTGGAATATCTGGCGCGCGGCGGGCGCATCGGACGCGTGCAGGCCGCCGCCGGCGCCATCCTCGGCATCAAGCCCATCATCCGCGTCGATCATGCTGACGGCAAATACACCAACGTAGGCCGCAACCGCACCGTGAATGGCGCGCTCGATTTCATCGCAAATCACCTGCGTAACATGTATGGCGACACACCGCTATGGATCACGGTGTTGCATGGTCGCTGGGCAGAGCGGGCCGAGGCGCTGAAGCAATTGACGGCGAGCAAATTGAAGGTGGCAAAGATGGAAGTGATGCGCATCTCGCCGGTGCTGGGCGTGCATACCGGCCCTGGCATTGTCGGCATCGCTGCCGTGCCAATGAACCTGCTTGCCGATCTGACCTCTGTTTAAGGCAGATTCCCAAAAAGCGAAACTGTCACTCTATCAGAGCCACCCCCTTTCAAGAAGAGAAACGGTGATCTCTCTCACTCCTTGAAAGGGGATCAATCGATCCCGCCGGCGCTTACTTTCCGTGTTCCAAAAACGCAACCTGCGCCGGGGTCAGACGCTTGTCGTGCGCGCTGAGCGTGTCTTGCAGTTGCGCCAGCGTGCGGCAGCCAATGATGGGAAACACGGCGAACGGCTGTGAGAGCAGGTAGGCCAGCACGACTTCGCTGATGGCAAGGCCGGCTTCCTGCGCCACCAATTGCACACGCCTGGCGCGCTGCATATTTTCTTCGCTGCCATACATGCGTGCCTGCGATGCATTCATCGTGCTCATCGCACTGCGCGCCGCTTTCTGAAAGAAACCGTTGGCCTGCGACGAATACGGCACGCATGCGAGTTGCGTTTCGACATGCAACGCGTGCATCGCATCGTCCATCACCACGCAGGTTTGATCGGCAAGCGCCGCTTGTGGCACCTGAGCCAGGCTCCACATCGGCTGGTTGGCAACGAAGCCCTGCACACCTTGCCTGGCTGCATACCCATTCGCCGCGCGGATACGGTCAACTCGCCAGTTCGAGCAGGCAAAATATCGAATTTTGCCGGCGCGCACCTGTGCATTCAGCGTTTCAATGATTTTCTCTACCGGCGTTGCAGGGTCATCACGGTGCAACCAATACAGGTCGATCACGCCGGCGCGCAGGTTTTTCAGGCTTGCGTTCACATCCTGTTCGATGTCCTTGCGCGACATGCGCGACTTGTTCATCGTTTGCAGGCGCGGGTGCGCGCCTTTGGTCGCAATGATGAGGCGATCGCGACCGCCATGTCGCGCCAGCCACTCGCCAATGATCTTTTCGCTGCGGCTCTTTTCGCCCGGCGCCCAGTCGTTGTAAATCTCGGCAGTGTCGATGAAGGCGCCGCCGGCGGCGACAAATGCATCGAGCAGCGCGAAGGCGTCTTCACGTGGAATCCTCGCGCCAAAATCTGCCGTGCCGAGGCACAGCACGGAGGGCGAAAGTGTGGAATTGGGAAGAGTTTGAGTTTTCACGGCGAGTGATGTGTGAAATATGCGATCAGGAATTTACCGAAATCAACCAAGGGCCTGTTCCAGGTCTGCGATGAGGTCATCAGGATGTTCAAGGCCAACGCTGATGCGCAGCAAGTTCGCCGGCGTCGGCGTGCTGGGACCTTCAATCGATGCGCGATGCTCGATCAGGCTTTCCACGCCGCCCAGGCTGGTGGCACGCGTGAATAGCTTGACCTTCGCTGTCACCGCCAGCGCCTCCGCCGCGCCGCCTCTCACTTGCACCGACAACATGCCACCAAAGCCGGCCGGCATTTGCCGGGCAGCAACAGCGTGATTCGGATGTGACGGCAGGCCGGGGAAGTTCACGCGCTCAACCTTTGGGTGTTGATCGAGAAACGCCACGACCTTTGTGGCGTTCTCACAGTGCGCCCGCACGCGATAGGGCAAGGTGGGGATGCTGCGCAGAAGCAGCCAGCAGTCGAATGGCGCCGGCGCCGCCCCACCCAGGGTCTGATACTGACGAATGCGCTGCATCAGCTCGGGCTGATCGCAAGTGATGACGGCGCCACCCAACACGTCGCTATGCCCGCCGATATATTTCGTCGTCGAGTGCATCACGACGTCGGCGCCATGCGCGAAGGGTTGCTGCAGCAGTGGCGTGGCCCACGTGTTGTCGACCGCAAGCAACGCGCCGGCGTCGTGCGCGATTGCCGCAGCGCGCGCAATGTCGGTGATCTTCAAACTGGGGTTCGATGGCGTCTCGACCCAGATCAGCTTTGTATTTGGGCGGATGGCGCGCGCAAAATTCTCAGCGTCGATCGGATCGACAAAATCCATTTGCAAGCCCCAGCGCGCAAACACAGTCTTGAGCAGATTGCGCGTGCCGAAGTAGGTGTCGTCGCCGGCGATGATGTGGTCACCCGGTGAGAGCGCCTGCAATACCGCCGACGTGGCCGCCATGCCCGACGCAAATGCCGCCGCTTCATCGCCGCCCTCCAGCGCGCACAACGCATGCTCCAGCGCATTGCGATTCGGATTGTCGATGCGCGTATAGATGTTCGGGCGCGACAAGCCGCCGTCGGCGTCACGCTCAAACGTCGTTGAAAGCGTGATCGACGGGGTGACTGCGCCGGTGACTGGCTCGATCTCGCGGCCGGCATGGACTGCCAGAGTTTCGATCTTCATTGTTGCTTGAGGTGTCTGAATTGATTTGCACTACGCTCTATCGCTCATCGATCTGCACTCTGCGATTCGCCACCAATGTCACCATCACAAACGATAGCGCGGTCAGAATCGTCGCGACCAACACGACCCACAGCATGATCTGCGGGCCGGCGCTCTCGAACAGCAGTCCAGTGAACAATGGCAGGGTCATGCCGCCGATGCTGCTGCCGGTGAGAAAGATGCTCGTCACTTTGCCGGTGATCTTCATGCGCGTCTCGGCATACGAGATCATCGTCGGAAACATCGTTGCCATCCCCACGCCAATGCCAATGGTGCCGGCCCACAGCACCCACGTCGCACCATGCCCGAACAACATCAGCACGACAAAGCCGCCGCACAAAATGAGATCTGCCCACAGGATGGTGCTGGGTTTGAAGCGCGAGCCGATGGGGATGGAGAGCAGCCGGCCAACAGTGAGCGCACCCCAAAATGCCGATGTCAACACCGCTGCCGCCGCCGCATCACCATAGCCGATTGCCACTGCGTAACTCGCGATCCAGCCGCCATATGCAATCTCCATGCCGACATACAGAAAGAAATACACGGCGATCAAGAGGACGAGCGGCCAGCGCATGGCCGGCCGGCTCTCCACGCCGGCGATTGCTGAAGTTGGGTGCGCCGGGCTTGGCACGCGCAGGTGCCACACCAACATCGGCAGCGTCAGCAATCCAATCGCCCAAAACGCCCAGTTCACATCGCCGGTGAGCGTGATGCTCTGCGCGATGATGATGGGCGAGATGAACGCGCCGACGCCGAAGAAGAAGTGCAGCGCGTTCATGAAAGGTGTGACGTTGCCAGGGATCGTCCACACCACCAGCGTGTTGCCGCCCACGTCGATCGCGCCTTCTGCCAGGCTCAACACGAACATCGCTGCCACCAGCGGCCAGAGCTGGGTGATAAGCGGCGTGGCGATAAACATGCTCGCCAGCAGCGCGCATGCCATCGCGATGATCGGGTGGCCTTTGATGCGATCGTAGGCGCGGCCACTGATGAGAGAACCGATCATGTAGCCCAGCGAGCGCGCAGTGAAGACGATGCTGATGGCGGCAAGCGCAACGCCGGTGTGCACCGCTAGGTTTGCGAGCGACGGACCAACCGAGCCGGTGCTGAGGCCAAGCGCGATGAAGACCATGAAGTAGCCGGCAAGTTGCAGCCGGCTGACACCGGTCGCCTTGTTGGGATTGAGCACAGAGGCATTCGTTGTAGTCATGTGTGTGCCCGCTCAAGTAGAGTCTTGCGCCATGTCGTGGGGTTGGTTGAACAGGCGATTGATGGACAAAAACAGCGCGAGCGCAGCGATGCCAATTCCGAAGATGACCAGCGCGAGCGAGTGCGGGCCGATGGGTTCGAACATCTGACCGATCAGCCACGGGAAGAACATGCTGCCGAGGTTGGCGGTGGCAAACAACATGCCGTTGATTTTGCCAGTGACGTTCATATGGCTACCGGCGAAGGTGAGCATGGTCGGGAAGACGGACGCGATTGACAGCCCGATGCCGGCGACACTGACCCACATCAGCGCCGGCGCGCTGCGGCCAAACAACATCAATACCACCGCGCTGATGATGAGGCCGAATAGATCGACGAGCAGCACGCGCTGCGCCGGCACGCGCACTGCGATGGGAATGGAGATCAGCCGGCCAAAGCTGTATGCGCCCCAATAAACAGAGGTTAGCGCCGCCGCCGTCGTCGCCTTGTCCAGCCCCAGCGCCACACCGTAGCTAAATGTCCAGGCCGACATGCCCACTTCTGCGCCGACAGCGACGAAGAAGAACAAAGCGACCAGTGCGACCAGCGACCAGCGCACATCGCCGGCCGCACCCTGGCTCGCCGTGGCACGGCGCGGCGGACTGGGCATGCGCAACAGCCAGATCACCATCGGCAACAGCAGCGCAGACACGACAAAGTAGCCAAGCTTGATGTCGCCGCTGATGCCGAGCGTGACCGCCGCGATGATGGGTGCGATAAATGCGCCGACGCCAAACATGAGATGCAGCGCATTCATGTAGGGGCCGACGCGACTGCCATGCAGCCACACGATCAGCGTGTTTGTGCCAACATCGATGAAGTTTTGCGCGATGCCGAGGAAGAAGAAGACGGCCACCAGCACCGAGAGCGCATCGAGATTAGGGATCAGCGCCATGAAGAGCGCCATGAGGCCGAAACCAGCAGCGACGATGGGATGACCTTTGATGCGATCGAGCAAGCGGCCGGCGACCAGCGAGCCGGCCAGCCGGCCAATGGAATTGGCGACAAAGATCACGCTGATAGCGCCGAGTGTGCTGGAGGTGTTCGCAGCAAGGCCGGCGAGCGTGGGACCAAACATGGCCGACACAAAGCCAAGCCCGATGAAGGCAGCGTAGTATGAAAACGTTTGCGTCAGATGAAGGGTGCGTTCGCCAGAAGCCGGTGCTGTGGCAGGTGAGACAGAATCCATCACGGTGAGGCTATGTTAGCCGCTGCATGACAGTCTGTCATATCGCGCTTCTTCGTTGACACGCTCACACGCCCCACTCAAATTCATAGTCGCCAATGTAAACCGTGTCGCCCTGCTGGATGCCCATGCGCTCCAATTGTGGCCCGATACCACTGCGCTCCAGGGTGCGCTGGAAACGCAACACCGAATCGTCCAGATCCCAGCGCGTCATCAACACCTTGCGCTCCAGCATATCGGAGAAGATGCGATAGCCACCGCCCTCACGCTTAATCTCGAACTGCGGCTGATCCGGCTCCATCACCAACGCCGGCTCGGGGGTGATCTCGGTTTCTGGCAATGGCGGCAGCAGGTCCAGCACGCGCACTGCACGGTTAATCAGGTCACGCACGTGCGCGCCGTTCGCCGAGGAGATGGGCAACGCCGGCAGCGGTGGCTTGGCAAAGGCATCCTGCGTGATCAGCGCGTCCAGTTCATCTTCCGTCACGTGGGTGGCATCACGCAATTGCCCTTCCGCCACGTATAGTTCAAAGGCTGCGCGCGCATCCGGCAGATCCATCTTTGTCAGCGCGATGATTTGCGGTTTATCAGCCAGGCCATGCCCAAATGCCTTTAACTCGGCATTGATGGTGTGATAGTCCTTAAGCGGGTCTTCGCTCATGCCATCGAGCAGGTGAATCAGCACGCGCGTACGCTCGATATGGCGCAGGAATTCGTGGCCCAGGCCGACGCCTTCGCTCGCGCCTTCGATCAGGCCCGGGATGTCGGCGATCACCACCGAACGATCAGGTGCGATCTGCGCGACCCCGAGGTTGGGACGCAGCGTGGTAAAGGGGTAATCGGCGATCTTCGGCTTTGCAGCAGTCAACACGGAGAGCAGCGTGCTTTTGCCGGCGTTGGGCAGGCCGACCAAACCAATGTCGGCGATTAGTTTGAGTTCCAACCGCAACGTGCGCGTTTCGCCCGGAGCGCCATTCTCTGCATGGCGCGGGGCTTGATGAGTGGCGGTGGCAAACATGGCATTGCCGCGTCCACCACGCCCGCCCCTAGCTGCCACAAATTGTTGTTCATGCCGAACCAGATCGGCCAATACCGCATTGGTATCAAGATCGCGCACAACCGTTCCAGGCGGCACTTCGACGTAGCGCGGTTTGCCGCCGCGCCCGGTCTTATCCTGGCTGCCGCCGTTCCGGCCGTCCTCGGCTACGAACTTGCGTTTATGCTGAAAATGCGAGAGCGTGTTGAGGTGCTTGTTGACGACGAGAATCACGCTCCCGCCGCGGCCGCCATTGCCACCGTCTGGCCCACCCATCGGCACGTATGCCTCGCGGCGAAAACTGCTCAGGCCATCTCCGCCCTTGCCGGCGCGCACATGAATGGTGGCTTGATCGTAAAACATGGAAGCGCAATTGTAACCACTCATATTCTTGTGCCGTATCGAGTGTTTCTAGCCATCGTGATGCGGACAGATACGTTGTCCGCACAGTTGGA
>JBDHWI010000053.1:0-23497 GCA_039810125.1 Thermoflexales bacterium
CCGCAGTTCGACCCGAATCAGAAGGTGACCATTACATGAATGAGCGACGATGGATGCGGCACGATGCCTTCCTTGCTGCAGCAGTGGCGTGGGTGCGGGCAGCCTTGTCGGGCAGCGAACGCGCCGAGGCATATGCGCGCATGGCAGATGAGCGCGAGTGGTCAGCCTTTGCCGGCATCGCCGATGCTTTCAACCTGTCGCCGTTTGAACAGCAGGTATTGCTGCTGTGCATTGCGTTTGAGTTGGACACGAGCATCGGGGCGCTGTGCGCGTCCCCAGATCTTCACTTCCAGGGCATTGGACCGGCAGCTGAGAGTCAAGCACCGGCCAGCTATGTCGGGAAGCCATTCCCCACCTTTGCGCTGGCGCTGAATGTATTCGACGACGCGCACTGGGATGCGCTCTCGCCGGAAGGGCCGCTGCGCAAGTGGCATCTGATAGCGCTGCATCCCATCGCCGGCCAACCGCTTGTTTCGGCAGCATTGCAGATTGACCCGCGCGTGTTGAATGCAGCGAAAGGGTTGGACGATCTGGACGAACGGCTGGCGGTGATCGCGCGTCCCATTCTGGAAGAAGATCCACCGCTGGCCGGCTCACACATACAAACGCTGGATCAGATTGCGCAGGCCATTGGCACAGCCGGCTCGTCAGTGATTCAACTCGCCGGCGCAGACAGCGATGGCAAACGCGCGATAGCCGCGCATCTGGCGCGCATGATGGACGCCAGCCTGCACAGCGTTGCGATGGCGGCATTGCCGACGCACCCAGCAGACGTTGCGACGCTTGCAAAACTGTGGAATCGTGAATGCGCGCTCAGCCGGCGCGTGTTGCTGATCGACGCGCGCGAGGCCATGCACGCGCTGAGCGCTGGCGAAAGCGATGGGCAAAGTGAGGCCGGCATGGTGTCGCTGCGGCGCTTCCTCGCCGACTTGCACGGGCTGACGCTGGTGGACGTGCGCGACCCGTTGCGCAAGCTGGATGCCGAGACGGCAATGTTCGACATCCCCATGCCAGCAATGGTTGAGCAGCGCGAGGCTTGGCGCGTGGCACTCGATGAGGCCGGCGCAACGCAACTCGCCTCGCAATTCAACTTCAGCCTGAGCGCAATCCAATGCATTGCAAAAACTGCACGCGATGCCGGCGACGCCTGGCGCCTCAGCCTGCGCCGCTCGCGCCCGCAACTCGATCAACTGGCGCAGCGCATCGACGTGAAAGCGACATGGGGCGACATCGTGCTGCCAGCAGCGCAAATTGATCTGCTGCGGCAAATCGCAACCCATGTGCAGCATCGCAGTCGCGTGTATGGGGATTGGGGCTTCGCCGGCAAACTCAATCGCGGCCTGGGCATCACAGCGCTATTCGCCGGCGACAGCGGAACCGGCAAGACCATGGCCGCTGAGGTGCTGGCGAGCGACTTGCAACTCAACCTGTATCGCATCGACCTCTCGGCGGTGGTGAGCAAATACATCGGCGAGACCGAGAAGAACTTGCGCCGGCTGTTCGATGCGGCTGAGGATGGCGGCTCAATCTTGTTCTTCGATGAGGCCGACGCGCTGTTCGGCAAGCGCAGCGAGGTGAAGGACAGCCACGATCGCTACGCCAATATCGAGGTGAACTACCTGTTGCAACGGATGGAAGCCTTTCGCGGGTTGGCAATTCTGGCAACGAACATGAAGAGCGCGCTGGATGCGGCATTCATGCGCCGGCTGCGCTTTGTGGTGCAGTTCCCATATCCGAGCGTGGTTGAGCGCCGGCTGATCTGGCAGAAGGCTTTCCCACATGCCTTGCCACTGGCCGCGCTGGATTACGAGCGACTGGCGCGCTTCAACCTGAGCGGCGGCAATATCCAGAGCATCGCGTTAAACGCGGCATTTTTGGCTGCGCAGAACGGCGGCGTGGTGTCGATGGCGCATGTGCTGGCAGCGACCCGCACCGAATATGTGAAGCTGGAGCGCGGCGTGAACGAGCGAGAGTTTGAGGCGTAGGCAACCAAACGCGCCTCGCCAGTGTGTTTGATGGGAGAAGCGCATGACGATCACCATTCATATCGATCGCATCACGCTGGACGGCGTGGACTGGCAGCCGGCGCAGCGAGCGCAGTTCGAGCGCGCGTTTGCCGGCGAGCTATCGCGCTTGCTGTCTGAGACGGCTCAAAACCTGACAGGTTTCAGCGCAAGCCGAAGCATCGCACACGTGGCTGGCGACGCGGCAGTGCCGGCAAATCCAACGCCGCGCAGCATGGGCGTGCAAGTGGCGCAATCGGTCTTCATGAGTATGAACGGCGCGTGATGCAATGGACAAGCACCTGCAGGCGGTGAAAACCGCCGAACCCCCGGCGCGAGATGACCGGCTGAACAAGCCGGCTGTGCCGTGGCGCATGTTGCTTGTCAGCCCGCCCGACGACGCATTGGAGCGCGAGGCCGATGAGGCGGCGCTGGCCGTATTGCATGGCCGACGTGCCACATTGCAGGCTGTCATCCCTGCAAACGTCATCTCGCGCACGCTACCTATTGAGCCGCAAAGCGAACTGGTGCAGCGCGCCATTGCCGGCGCCAGCCAGCCACTGCCAGATCCCTTGCGCAAAGTCATGCAGTTGCGCTTCGGCTGCGACTTCAGCCAGGTGCGCGTGCATGACGACGCGCGCGCCGATGCCGCCACGAGTGCGTTGAACGCGCGCGCCTTCGCCGCCGGCGGCCACCTCGTCTTCAGTCGCAACGCATTTCGGCCCAACACGCGCGAAGGCTGGAAGCTCATCGCGCATGAGTTGACGCACGTGGCGCAACAGCGTCGCGCCGGCCTGGCGCGCGACTTGCTGTTTGTGCAGCGCGCCGACCGCATCAGCGCCTCTGCCCAGATGAAGACGCTGCCAGCGCCGCCAGTGCGCAGTTTCGGCCCCGAAGAAAGTCCGCTTGGCGAGATCAACCAGATTCGCAAGGCAGCCGACCTGGCCGGCCTGATGACGATGACGCCGGCGCTGGCCGCGCCTCAGCCAGGCGATAACGCGCAAACGACAACCGCCCTCAAGCGCGGGCAGAACACGCAGCGTGAGCATGTACAGGCGCTGGATGACGAACAACGCGAGGCAGAGGCGCAGGTGAGCGAAGCCGGCGCGACGCTGGAACAAGCCAGTAATTTGGCTGAAAGCGCAGCCGCAGAACAGGGCAAAGAGGTTGAGGCAAAGCCAGTCACGCTGGCAGCAGTGATCGAGAAGGGCGTGAACTTTGCCGAGCCGGAGTTGCAGGGCGAATTTGAGAGCGAGGATGAGCGCGCCGAGGCGATGTTGGAAGCGCGCGTGAACAAAACCCGCGCCGAGACGGCGATGGGCGAATTTGCGCTGAAGGGTGTGGATGTGTCGGCAGCGCTAAAGGATGCCGGCTTGGGCATCGAGCCAAAGATGCAGGCGGCAACCGATGAGGCAAAGCTACGCATTACCACCTCGGCCACAGCCAACCGTGAAGCCATTGCCAAAACCGCGAAAGACGCTCGCGGCAAGGTGAGCGGGCGCGAGGCCGGCGCGAAGAGCAGGCTGGAGCGCGAATATAAAGCTGCCGACAAGGCCATCGAGGATGCCTACAAAGCCGAGAAGCTCGCCATCGACCTGCACTACGGCCTCAAGCTGATCAGCTTCACCACGACCGAGCTCGCCGGCGGTGCCAGCATCTCGCGCATCTTCAACGCCGGCTCGGAAAAATTCGCCACTGCCGGCGGCGCAGTCTCGGCCAAAGCCGCAGAGATCGGCAAGCAATATGCCGACGATTACGCTGCGCAGTACGCGCCGGATGGCGATTTCTTCGATGGCGAGGACTATTACCGCCGCAAACGCAAGGCGCGCGTGGATGCCTCGAAAGAGACGGCGAAGAAATATGCCGAGGCGTTTGCACAGCAGGGCAAGGACGCCGCCGGCGAGGTGGTGAAGAGCGACAAAGACGTCATCGCCGAGTTAGGCAAGCAGGTCAACCAGAAGCGCGATGAAGCGCAGGTTGAATACAAGAAGGCGCTGGCGGATCTGGAGACGAGCTACAAGGCAACCAGGGCCAGCGCGAAGGCGGCGTATGAGGCGCAGCAAGCCTCGCTCAAGGCGTCGGGCATCGGCAACCGCGCGGCCATCAGCCGGCTGGAAAAGGCGTTGCTGAAGCAATTGGACGAGACCGAGCAGCAGCAACTGACACAGACCGAGGGCAACGCCGGCTTCGCGCTGGAGCAGTTGATTCTGGCGGTGGATGGGGCGGCGACTTCGCTGGAGCAGGCGCTGGCCGCCGGCTTGCTCAGCCTGGAGCAGCAGCAAGCGCCGGATGCCGAAGCGCTCGCCACGCAGATGGCCGAAGCGCAGGCCGGCCTGGCCGATGCACAGGCGCAGACGCTGGCGCAGATCGATGACAGCGTGGCGGCGGCGCTGGAGCAGTTGCTGGCGAATGCCGATGCGACCGTCGCGCAGTTCGTGGCGCTGCTGCAGCAGGCCGGCGACCGGTCGAAACCCATCTACGAGTCATTCGATGCCAGCACTACACACGCTGTTCGCCTCACAATTGCGGGGCTGAAGAAGACGTCGGGCGATTTTGTGAAGGGCGCGGCCGACACGCGCACTGCCGGCAAGCAAGGCATCGACAACGCGCACCAATCCATCGTCGACTACATCACCGACATCGAAACCAAGTTGCCAAAGGCGCTTGAGGACAAGGCGAAGGAATTTCAAGGCACGGAAAGCAGCAGCGACGGCTTGATGGCCGCGCTGTATGGCAAGTTGCCCGAAACGACTGACATCCGCAAGGACATTGAGAAGCAGGCCGAAGAGGCAGCGGATGCGATCAAGCCGGCGTGGAAGGAAATCATCGCCTTCGTGCTGACCATCATCATCACGGTGGTGGTGGCGGTGGCGATTGCCGCGCTGGTGGCGTCGGGCGTGGGCTTCGGATTGGGGCTGCTGCTGGCCGCCGGCATTGGCGCGCTGGGCGGGGTGGCGAAGGCCGGCGTGGAGGCATGGCGCGCGGACAAGCCGCTGACGTGGAAGGACGTGGGCAAGGCGGCAGCGCTGGGCGCGATCGATGGCATGTTGCAGTTCGCCGGCGGGCGGGCGCTGAAAGCGCTCAAGTTGCCTGATACCGGCTGGAAGAAGGCTGCCTATGAGGGTGGTTCGAACTTTGCGCAGGGTGTGGGCAACGACTTCGCCGGCTTGGGCTGGGATGCGCTGGTTGACGGCAAGAAGGTTGGCTGGAAGGACTTCACCGGTTCGCTGGCGACAAATGCGATCGGCGCGGGGCTGAATGTGGGCGCCGGCGGTTTGTTTGGCAAGACCAAGCTGAAGGCCAACCAGTTCGAGGAGGCGGTTTTCAAGGGCGGCCTGAAGGATCTGGGTCGGAAAGAGGTGGTGGAAGGGTTGAAGGCCAAAGGCAAGGACATGCTCATCAATGTCACCACCAACACACTGGGTGATAAGGAACTGCTCACCAAGGCGTATGAGGGCAAGCTTTCGTTCGATGATGTGAAGAAGACCGCATTGCAAAAGGTGGGGCAGGAAGGCATCACGGCGACGGTGCATTACGGTATGAAGAAGCAGCGCTTCGCCGACAAAGACGCGCCGGAAGGCTCGCAAGCGCCAAAGAAAAGCATCGAGGACAAGCTGAAAGACAAATTCAGCAGCACCGGAAAGGCGTGGGACGATTACAAGGCGAGCAAGAAAGCCGGCGGCAAAAAGGGCGAGGGCAGCGAGCAGCAGGGCGGTGAAGGTCAACGACAACAAAATCAGCAGCCCAATCAACAGGCACAGCAGCAAACACAACCACCCCAGACGCAGCAAGAGGGCGCGCCACTGGGAGCCGCTGGTCAACAGCAGCAAGACCAGCAGCAAACGACACAGCAACAAGCTACACAGCAGGGCGATGTGAATCAGACCGCCGCCAAGCCCACCCAAGACAACACCGAGCAACAAACGGCTGCCAAGAGCCAGACGGAGCCAGGTGAAACGAAGCCGGCACCACCGCCATCCCCAGAGAACAACCAAACGGCGCAGCAACAGGACGCGCAGCCCAACGAGGCAACAAAAAACAGCACCAGCACAAAGCCGGCGCAGGACAACGCAACGCCCGAACCAACTGCATTGCAAGCCAAGCCTGCCGGCAGCGAAGATCCCGACTCTCTCAAGCCGCCGAAGGCGAAGCCGAACGAAAACGCGCCGGCGTCGAAGATCAAGCTGCCCGAAGGCGATCTTGAGGCTGAGCCAACGCGCTTGCAGGTCAAGCCGGCAGATGAGGACGCCGCAACCGCCAAACCCAAAAAGCAGGGCAAGGGCGCGAAGAAGGAGAGCGCGAAGAAAGCCGGTGCAAAGGCTGAGGCCGGCGGCAGACAGGGCGAGGGGGAGGCGTCGCAAGGCAAAGGCGCTGTAACTGCTGAGGAGCCGGCAGCGCAGCAACAGAAAGACAAGCCCAAACCTGGCAAGCATGATGCTGAGGCGGAAGCCGAAGCGTTGGCAAAGAAACAGGTTGCTGAGACCGCGCTGGATGACTTGCAGCAAAAGCTCAAAGCCGGCGATCCAAATGCCGTTCACGGCGCAGCCGAAGCGCTGATCAAGAGCGCCGGCAACTGGAAGACTGACCTGAAGCAGCAGTTGGCACGCATGGGCAAGGCAGAGCGCGCGCAGGTGGAAGCCGCGCTGGTGGAAGCGCGCGACAAGATCGTGGCCGATGCCTTCCAGCAAGTGCAGGCGAAGTATCCCGACGTGGACATGTTCAATGTCGGCACCAAGTCGTTCGGCAGCGACATCGACATCACCATCAAGCCGAAGCGCACCGCCGGCGTCGGCCCTGAAGCCGATCCAAAGGCGCGCCAGAAAGCCATCGCCGATGCGTCGAAGGCGGCGAAGATGATGGCGGAGACATTGCGCGCTGCAACCGGCGGCGAGACCGACGCGACCATCGACACCAACGTCTATGCCTACATCGGCGAGGACGACGTGCAACTGAAGAGCGACACCGACCGGCAACAGCAGGCCGACACCAGCCGCGTGCTGGGGCTGGCCGAGCAGAAGCGCGGCATGACGCCGAAGCAGTGGGGTTCGTTCAAGGAGGGGCTGCGCTTTGATGCGGGGCGCGGGACAGAGAAAGCGCCGGAACAAATCGACGTGGAACGGGCAGCCAACGCGCAGATGAAGAAAGACCTGCGCAAGGCCGAGGCGATGGTGAGCCGGCTGGACAAGGTGCGCGCCACCGCCGAGAAAAATGCGCGCGCCAAAGCGCCGGATGCGACTGAAGCTGAAATTGCGCGCATGGCGCGCGAAGCCGTGTTGATGAAGAAGCGTGGCGAACTGGCGCGCGAGATGGGGAAGGATGCGCCGGATTTGAAGAAGGTGCTGCGGTTGCAGTCCGACATCCTGTGGTTTGAACCGGATGCCTACGCTTCCAGAGCGGCCATCGACCAGGCAGTGGGCGGGCAGAGCATGCGCGCCGCCGGCACGAAATCGCCGCGCAACCAGCAGATCGACGCCGAACTTGAATCCATCGTCCAGCAGTTGAAGACTGAACGCAAGGGCGAGCAGCCCGACACCGCCAAGATTGCCGCACTGGAGGAGCAAGCGCGCAAGCTGCAAGATCAGCGCAGCGAGGACACCATCGCCGACCTGAAGGCGCTGAGCGATGCGCGAACCGCGCGTGGAGCCGGCGCAACACAGATCACAGCAGAACATGCCCTGAGCAACGCCGCCGGCGTAGCCTCAGCCAACCTGGGCATGATGAAAGACCACATTCGCCATGCCGCTGACCTGGACGGGCAGGTGAAGTCGGCGGCAAAGTATGGCGCGCGCATCATGCAGGCCGAAGGCGATGCTAATTTGCGCGGCGGCGATGTGGCCGGCGCGTTCGGCGCGTTCATGCAGAGCCGCGCGCCGGGTTTGCCGAAAGAAGATGCCGATGCTGTTGCGAAACAGATGCTGGACGACTTCGCGGTGAAGCGTGGACATGTGGACGCCGACGGCCGGCCCAGGGTAACTGAAAGCACGAAGAGACTGTTCGTGAAGGAGGTGCAGCAGTGGGCCGAGAGCGCGACGACGCGACTGCACCAGTTAGACGCAACCAAGCGCGCTCTGAATGCACCGCCGGCGCCGCAGAAGCCGAAGGCATCCGACCCCAGCAAGCCATCACCTGAAGATGACCCAGATGCGACAGTAGCGAAGAGCGCGTCGAAGGACACCGCTGCGCCGGCAGAAGCGCCATCACTCAAAGCAGCAGGTGCGAAGGCCGGCAGAAGCGTCATCCCCGCGTCGGAAGAAACACCCGCCGCGCAGCCGCAACCGAAGCCGGCAGTGCCAGCGACTGATCTGGCAAACCAGAATTTTGTGCCAATCATCCCGGGCAAGGCGCAACCGTTGGGTTTGAGCGGCCGGCTTGAGGGTTTCAAGCGCACCGGCATCAAGACCGAGGCCGAGGCAAATACGCACTACCTGAAATGGGCTGACCAGGATCCCACACGCGAGGTCGCACTGGTCTACAACCACGACACAAAGGCGTATGAAGTTGTGCAGGGCCAATCGAACGCGGTGAAAAGCGAGTTCTTACAAGGCAACAAGACTGTGCTGAAGCATTTCCATCACGGCGCAGATTTTGCGACGCGCTTGCCATCCGTGGCAGATTTTACTTTCCTCACCACGAAGAGCGGCGTGGACAACCCCTGGGTGTCGAGAGTGACCTACGTAAATGAGATGGGTGAGTTTGTCGACACAGTATTTGGCTATCACCCGGGCGACGCAGAGACGGAACCGACGTTCTGGTTGAAGTATGCAGACAAAGATGGCAAGACGCAGATCAAAACATTCAACGATGCGCCATGGGGCGAGAACTCGTCTTACAAGCAGTGGAAGCAGCAGCACTTGACGATTGTGCCAGTGCGGCCGGCAAGGCCATCTTCCGATGCGAGACAGATAGCTGCTGTGCCGCCCAATGCGAATGATCCGACAACCCACGCCAGGCCGGCCGCTGGCGTGAGCGAGCCCGCGCCGGGCAAGCCGAAGTTCACTGGGGTAGTGCCGCCAGCATACGACGATGAGACGTCGATGCGAAACGAGCCAACGCGCGGCGTCAAAGCCGCAACCGAGGAGATGCCGGCGCAGCCGGCCATCAAGCAACCCGCAAAAGAAAAAGCGGAGGCGGACGAGGCGGCTGATGCACAGCCAGCGCCACTGCCCAAACCAGCGCCGCGAAAAGAGACGGTCGAGGAATTTCTGGCGCGTGGCGGCAAGATCACGGTGTTGGAGCCGCAAGAGACGCCTGAGCCAACAGTCACCGCTCAGCCGAGGGAAAAACCAGACGACTTGTCGATCTACGGCGAAGGACCGCAGACCGATGCGATCCATGCGGCGGATCGCCGGCGCGCCGGCATGGGCAACAAGCCCAAGCATCACGTCTATCCGCAGGAAATGCGCACGTGGTTCGAGGATCACGGCTTCAGCGGCAGGCGCGACATTGACAACTACACGGTGGTGCTGGGAGAAGACCTGCATCAGGCCATTCACGGCGGTGGCGATTACCGGCGCGGCCGGCGCGAATGGGAGAACGAGTGGAACCGGCGTGTGCGCCGCGAGTTGCTGGATGCCGAGGCGGCCAAGCAGGCGCGCAATGGACGCAGGCTCTCACAGCGTGAAATCCGCGCGATTATCTATCGGTTAATGGATGAGTATGGCATCCCGAGGAAGTTTGTGAAGTATTAGCCATGAGCAAGACACCCGCAGACATGATTGCCGAATTGTTCAAGCAGATTGGCGCGCTGGGCCGGCAGATCGACGCGAGCGCCAACCCGCAGGCCGCAGCGACACAAGTGGCGCAGTCGCTGGAGCAACTGCGCGCCATGATCGCAGAGATGGACGCCGGCGAGGATGCTGAGGCGGCCCTCACGCAGGCGGCAGCGGCGATTGCGCAGATGCGCGAGGGGTTGAAGGGCGCCGGCGTGGAAGATGAAACGCTGGTCGAACTTGAAGATGCCTTGAAGCGAGACAAGAGCGCCGGCGAGACAGTGCAATCGCTTGACGCGCAGACGGATGGCGCATTCAGCCGCTACCGCGCGGAAAACGAGGCAAAGGCCATGGATGAAATACGCAAAGAGGCGCAGGCCAATGCGCAGCGCAGCGCGAAGCAGGTGAAGCCGAAACTAGATTTCAGCGATGTGACGAAGCGCGCGCAGGAGGATGCATGAGCACATTCAGCGGGTCGCCGAAGTTGATCAAGGGTGGCATTGCGTTGATCGACCCGACATCGTCGGCCGTGCAGCGCATCATCGTGATGCAGTACAACCCCGACACGATCACGCGCACCTTGCAGCCACAGGGCGTGAGCGACAACGCCGACAAGGCTGAGGCGCTGCGTCTGCGCGGGCCGGCGCAGGAGACGATCAAGCTCGACGCTGAGATTGACGCGACTGACCAGATGGAGACGGGCGATGCGAACGCCGGCGCGTTTGGCATCCTGCCGCAGTTGGCTGCGCTGGAAGGCACCGTGCACCCCACCACCTCGCAGTTGCAGAACGAAAACACGCTCGCCGGCTCCGGAACGCTCGAAGTCGCGCCGATGTTGTCGTCGCTGGCGCTGTTCATCTGGAGCAAGAACCGCATCGTCCCGGTGCGCGTGACCGAGTTCAGCATCACAGAGGAGGCCTTCGACACGCAACTCAACCCCATTCGGGCAAAAGTGAGTCTGGGCATGCGCGTGCTGACGGTGACTGAACTGGGCTTCGACAGCAAGGGCGGCAGCCTGTTCATGAGCCATTTACAGCAGAAAGAGAGCCTGGCGCGCAAAGCCGGCGGGTCATTCAGCGCGCTCGGGTTGGGAGGATTGCCATGAGTGATTTGGAGCAATTGCTTGGCTTGAAGCCGGGCGCCTTCGCGCCGAACAGCCGTTACGCCGGCCTGCCGACCGCGGCGATGACGGCGAGTGATGGTTGCACGATCGTGTATCTACGCCGGCGTTTCGCGCCGCCGGCGGCAGCCCTACAACTGCTGCAACTACATCGCGTGGCGCAGGGTGACCGGCTCGACAACCTCAGCACGATCTACTACGGCGACCCGGAATTATTCTGGCGCATCGCCGACGCAAATGAGGCCTTCGACCCCGACGAGTTGACTGCGGAGACGGGGCGCGCCTTGCGCATCACCTTGCCGCAAGGGATGGAGGGGCCGGTGACATGAGGTCAGGCGTCTGCTCAGGATGCGCTTGATCGCTCGATAAAAAACCATGTTTGGCGGAATCAAACTCCAATTGATGATCGGGCCGGGTGTGCCAGTGCCGGCGCCGCAGACGGTGCTGGATGCGCTGCAAGAGGTGAAGATCACCGTGACCGCCGGCAGCACCTTCAGCGGCTTCCAGCTCACCTTCGCGCTCGGCAAGTCTTCACCGCTGCATACGCTGTTCGCCGTCAGCGGCAACGCGCCCATTCCGCTGGTGCGCGTGTTGATCGTGGCGTCGGTGAACGGCGTCATGGAGGTGCTGATGGATGGCGTGATGACGCAGCACCAATCCACGCCTGGGGGCAACGGCGCGGATGGCACGCTCATCATTAGCGGCACCGACATCTCGCAGGTGATGAATTACATCGACTTCAGTGGCCTGCCATATCCGGCGATTCCCATTGAAGGGCGCATCGCGCTGATGATTGCGAAATACGCCATGTTCGGGCTGATCCCGCTGGTGGTGCCGACGGTGCTGACCGACATCGAGATTCCCATCAGCAAGATTCCGCGCCAGAAGGGCAAGGACTTGGAATACATCAAGCTGCTAGCCGAGCAGGTGGGTTACGTGTTCTACGTGACGCCGGGGCCGGCGCCGGGCGCAAATGTGGCGTATTTTGGGCCAGAGGTGCGCATCGGTGTGCCGCAGCCGGCGCTCAACATCGACATGGATGCGCACACCAACGTCGAGTCGATCAACTTCACTTTGGACACCGAGAAGGCTGTGACGCCGGTGCTGAACATCCAGATTCCAGAGGCAAAGGTCACCATCCCGATCCCGCTGCCCAACGTCAGCCTGCTCAGCCCGCCACTGGGCGCGGTGCAACCCCTGAGCAAAAACGTCGAGCCGATCCAGAACATCGCCAACCAGTCGCCCATCCGCGCCGCGCTGTTCGGGCTGGCGAAGGCGGTGAAGTCGAACGACGTGGTGCAGGGCAAGGGCACGCTGAACGTGCTGCGCTATGGGCGGGTGTTGAAGGCGCGGCAATTGGTGGGCGTGCGCGGCGCCGGCGTCGCCTTTGATGGCCTGTATTTCGTCAAGGCTGTCACGCACACCATCAAGCGCGGCGATTACAAGCAGGAATTCACACTGGTGCGCAACGGGCTGATCTCGACGCTGCCCGTCGTGCCGGTTTAAGAGGTGAGATGACAGAGCAGAAGTTCTACGGCAAGTATCGCGGCATGGTGTTGAACAACATCGATCCGATGCGCATCGGCCGCATTCAGGTGCAGGTGGCAGACGTGTCAGGTGTGCTGCCCTCGACCTGGGCGATGCCGTGCGTGCCAGTTGCCGGCATCCAGCAAGGCTTCTTCACCGTGCCAGCCATCGGCAGCGGCGTATGGGTCGAATTTGAACACGGCGACCCAGACTATCCGGTCTGGGTGGGTGGCTTCTGGGGCAGCGCGGCGGAGGTGCCGGCGATTGCCAACACCATCCCGCCTGGCACCACCGGCTTCGTGCTGCAGACGCAACTGCAAAGCGCCATCGTGGTGAGCGACCTGCCCGGGCCGACTGGCGGCATCATGCTGAAGAGCGCCTCTGGCGCAACGATCATCGTCAACGACACCGGCATCTACATCCAGAATGGCAAGGGCGCAATGGTCACGCTGGTGGGGCCGGCGACCGATGTGAACAATGGCGCGCTGACTGCGTTGTAAAGGACGAAGAAATGCCAGGATTTCTATTGCATCTGGGGGCGACAGTAATGTGCGGGCACGGTGGACAGGCTACGCCGACCGCGCCAAACCCACGCCTGCTGGTCAGCGGCCAGCCAACGGTGTTGCTCAGCACGCCGTATGTGGTGGCCGGCTGCGCCATGCCGCCGCCGGCTGCCGGCAATGGTCCTGATGTCACCGCACAGTTCATCACTTCGGCCGTGCGGCTCACCTCAGCCGGCCAGCCGCTGCTGCTGAGCGACAGCCAGTCCATCGCGATGTCAACGGGGCTGCCGTTGATCATCACCGTCACGCAGATGCGCGTGAAAGGAATGTGAGATATGGCGCAAGTCGATCATCCATATGGCTTTGACGCGCGCGGTCGCACTGCCGGCACGACCGAGGGCGACCACATCCGCGACATGATCGAGCAGGTGTTGTTCACCACGCCGGGCGAGCGCGTGAACCGCCCGACCTTTGGTAGCGGCGTGTTGCAATTGCTCTTCGCGCCGAACAGCCCGGAGTTGGCAGCCACCACACAGTTCCTGGTGCAGGGCGCGCTGCAGCAATGGCTGGGCGATGCGATCGCGGTGGAGGATGTGAGCGTCGAATCGGTCGATTCAACGCTCACCGTAAAGGTGACCTACGTCATTCGCATGACGCAACAGCGGCAATCTGCGACGTTTTCGCGGTAGCTCCCTCACCCAATCCTCTCTCAAAGGGAGAGGGTTTTCGGAGGCAAACGGATGGAATATTTTTGCTGCACGGATGATCGGCGAGATGCGGTGGCGCGACACGGCACATTGAACGGCATCGAATACATCGAAGTGATCGACGATGTAACGATGCCGAACAATCTGCGCCAGCGCACACTGCGCTTGCACGTGATCAAGCCGTTGACCGCCGGCCAACTCACCAGCGATCACATCCGCATCCAGGGCGGCGAACGCATCACCAACATCGCCATCGTCAGCGCGCAAATCGACGCGCAAGACAACCATGTGCTGGTGATTGAGGTCGATCCCCCGGGCGATTTTTCGGTTTACACCTTGCGGTTGATCGATCCCAGCAGCGCAAGCAGCGATGAATTGCAGCCGGCGTCAAACTTCGACCCGCT
The DNA here is from genome assembly GCA_039810125.1 of Thermoflexales bacterium. GTDB lineage: Bacteria > Chloroflexota > Anaerolineae > J036 > Brachytrichaceae > JBDHWI01. The sequence continues at coordinate 13,974 of JBDHWI010000053.1, forward strand.
GCTCTCGCGGGTTGAGTTCTCGTTCAAGGTGGCCTGCCCGTCGGATTTTGATTGCAAGCCTGAAGGCGAATGCCCACCCGAAGCGAGCGAAGCGCCAGAGTTGAACTATCTGGCGAAGGATTACGCCACCTTCCGCCAACTCATGCTCGACCGCATGGCGGTGTTGATGCCGGATTGGCGCGAGCGCTCACCGGCAGACCTCGGCATCTTGCTGGTTGAAGTGCTGGCCTATGTGGCTGACCGCATGAGCTATCAGCAGGATGCCATTGCAACTGAGGCATATCTCGGCACGGCGCGCCGGCGCGTCTCGGTGCGCCGGCATGCGCGGCTGGTCGACTATTTTTTGGATGACGGCAGCAACGCGCGGGCATGGGTGCATGTGCGGTTGAAAGCAACTGCGCCGGCGCAGGCCATCGCCCTGTCCAACAAAACACCCTTCCTGACGCAATGCACTGAAGCGCCGATCCCGCCGGTGTATGGCACAAGTGATTTGCCGGCGCTCTTGCGCCAGCACACTCCCACCGTGTTCGAGGCGATGCACGACGCGCAGATTTTTCTCGCGCACAACGAGATGCCGTTCTATACGTGGGGTGCGACGGAATGCTGCCTGCCTGCCGGCAGCACGCAAGCCACCCTGCGCGGCAAGTTCCCCAACCTCAAGCAGTTCGACGCATTGCTGCTGGAAGAGGTGAAGGGACCGCGCACCGGTATCCCTGAGGATGCCGACCCGACGCGCCGTCATGTGGTGCGCTTGAGCAAGCCGCCGAAGGTGACGACCGATCCACTGGGCGGCCAGTTCAACGATCCACGCAGCGACGACCCAGTGGACATCACCGAGATCGAATGGTTCGCTGACGATGCGCTGCCCTTCCCACTGTGCATCTCGTCGATCACAGAGGGTCAGAGCGCACAGGCCATCGATGGCGTGAGCGTGGCGCGCGGCAATCTGGTGCTGGCTGATCATGGCCTGAGCATCGCCGGCGAATCGCTCGGCGAAGTGCCAGACTCGCTGGTGTTTGCGCCGGCGCCGGGCGCGCGCTGCGAAGGCGGGCCGGCGCGTGTGGGATTGCCAGCGCGATTCACGCCGCGCCTTGCGAATGCACCCTTGACGCAGGCTGCGAGTGTGCCAGTGCTGGTGAAGGCCGGCAACACCACCAAGACCGAATTGCGTGCATTTGACGTGAGCCGATCTGCCGCATCAGCCTTCGCGTGGCTGCCGGCGAATGTGCTGCCGGCGATCACCCTGCTCGAAGCCGGCACGACGCGCTGGCAGCCAAAACGCGACCTGCTGACAAGCAACGCGACGAGTGAAGCGTTTGTGACAGAGATTGAGAATGACGGCACAGCGCGCATCCGTTTCGGCGACGATGCGCACGGCAAGCGGCCAGCTGCCGGCGTCTCGTTCATCGCGGACTATCGCGTGGGCAATGGCAGCGCTGGCAACCTTGGCGCGGATGCGCTGGTGCATCTGGTCAGCGACGCCAACGACCTTGCCACGCATGTGGCTGAAGTGCGCAACCCGCTGCCGGCGCGCGGCGGCGTTGATCCTGAATCCATCGAGGATGCGCGCAAGCGTGCGCCGCAGGCCTTTCGCATTCAAGAGCGCGCGGTGACTGAAGCCGATTACGCCGAAGTGACGCAGCGACAGACAGATCTGCGCATCCAGCGCGCCGCAGCAACGACGCGTTGGACAGGCAGTTGGCGCACCATGTTCGTCACCGCTGACCGGCTGAACAACCTGGCAGTCGACGCAGACTTTGAAGCGGCCCTGCGCGAGCGACTGGAGCGTTACCGCATGGCCGGCCAGGACCTCGAAGTGGATGTGCCGCAATTCGTGCCGCTGGAAATCGAGATGACCGTGTGCGTGAAGCCGGATTACTTCCGCAGCGACGTGAAGGCTGCACTGCTGCGCGTCTTCAGCAATCGCGTTCTGCCGGATGGCAGCCACGGCATCTTCCACGCCGACAACTTCACCTTTGGCCAGCCGGTCTATCTGAGCAAGCTGGTGGATGCAGCGATGGCGGTCGAAGGCGTCAGCACGGTGACAGTGACCAAATTCCAGCGCAAGGAGCAGGACGAGGGGATATCGCTGAACAAAGGTGTGCTGACGTTTGGGCGATTGGAAATTGCACAACTCGACAACGATCCGAGCTTGCAGGAGCGCGGCACATTCAAGCTGGAGGTGCAGGGTGGCAAGTGAAAATGCAAACCTGAATGATTGCGGTTGTTGCGAGGGTGCAAGCGCGCAGACGCCGGCGATGATCGACAACTGCCCTGGGCTGAGCGCCATCGCCTATCGCATCGGCACGCATCCAACGTTCAAGCAGAGTCTGCTGGCGGGGTTGGCCGGTGCGCCGGCGCCCATGCGCGACCTCACAACGCGCGATGCCGATGATTTCACCATCGCGCTGCTGGATGCGTGGGCGGCAGTAGGCGACGTGCTGACGTTCTATCAGGAGCGCATCGCGAATGAAAACTATCTCCGCACTGCCACGGAGCGGTTGTCGTTGTTTGAATTGGCGCGGCTGATTGGATACCGCCCCAAGCCTGGCATCGCAGCGACGGCGTGGCTGGCGTTCACGGTGGATGGAAATGCCGGCTCACCACAGCCGGCCAGAATCCCAATCGGCACAAAAGTGCAGAGTGTGCCAGGCGTGGATGAAAAACCACAGACCTTCGAGACGATTGAGCAGATCGACGCGCGCGCCGAGTGGAATGTGCTGAAACTGAAGACCACGACGTTGCAACTTTGCCCTTTCAACACGAAGGAGATCTGGCTGGAAGGCGTGGGCGGCAACTTAAAGATTGGCGATGTGTTGCTGTTCGTCAATAGCGAGCGCCGCGCGAACACCGCCAGTGCGAAGTGGGACATGCGGCGCGTGGCCGGCGTTTTTATCGATGCTGACAACAAGCGCACGAAAGTGACCTTGAACGCCGGCTTGACAAATGTGAACGCAGCAAATGCGGTGCCGGTGAAGCCGGAGGTGCATGTGATGCGGCTGCGCGCATCACTGTTTGGCTACAACGCGCCCGATCCCAAGCTGCTTACCGCCGATCAACGTGGACTGTATAGCAACATCACCACTGACAACGACGACAACAAGACGATGCGCTGGAATTACACCATCGACACGACCAATCGTGTGCTTTTCCTGGACAACGCCTACGCGGCGCTGCTGAAGGATCAATGGGTGCTGCTCAATCAGCCTGCGTCAACTGCGTTGTATCTGATTTCGAGTGTGAGCGAGTCATCACAAACTGCCTATGCCATGTCCGGCAAGAGCGCGCGCGTGGTGGTGGATACCAGCAGCTCGCTCTCGTCATTCAGCGGAGGCAACTATCCGCAGACGATGGTCTTCGCGCAGAGTGAAGCGCTGCCGTTGCTGGATGAGATGCCCTTGCCGGCGACCGCCACCACCGGCAAGGTGGACACGCTGACGCTGAGCATGAGCGTGACAGCGCTGCCGGCGAATCGCGCCCTCATCATCAAGGGCATGCTGGCAAATGGCGCTCCGGCATCCGAGCAGATCACGCTGGAGAGCAGCACACCGGCGAGCAACAGCAATACGCTCAACTTCAGCACGGACCTGGCAAATGACTACCTGCTGACTTCGGTTGAGATCAATGCAAACGTGGCAAAGGCAACGCACGGCGAGTCGGTGAGCGAGGTGCTGGGCAGCGGCGATGGCGCGAAAGCCTATCAGTCATTCGTGTTGAAGCAGAAACCGCTGACTCACCTGAGCGACGCGCAGGCGGAGGGTGGCGCGGCCAGCACGCTTGAAATGCGCGTGAATGACGCGCTGTGGGAGGAGGCGACGACGCTGTATGCGCGCGGGGCAAAGGAGCGCATTTTTACAGCGCGTTTGAACGATGATGAATCGACGGCAGTGCAATTCGGCGACGGCGTGAATGGCGCGCGGCTGCCAACTGGCGCGATGAATGTGCGCGCGACCTATCGCAAGGGCGCCGGCGCTGCGGGCAACGTGAAGGCCGGCCAGCTCAGCACATTGATGACGCGCCCGCTTGGCGTGACCGATGCGATCAACCCCTTGCCAGCCGCCGGCGGTGAAGATGCCGAGCAGCGCGACGACGCGCGCGACAACGCGCCACTCACGGTGCTGACGCTCGACCGCGTGGTGTCGCTGCTGGATTACGAGAATTTTGCGCGGGCATTTGCCGGCGTGAAGAAGGCGCTGGCGACATGGTCGTGGGTGGGCGAGCAGCGCGTGGTGTTCCTCACCATCGCCGGCGCGGCCGGCGCGTCCATCGCCGAAAACAGCGACATCTACATCAACCTGTTCGATGCGCTGCGGGTGAAGGGTGACCCGTTTGTGCCGCTACGCATGAAGACCTATCGCAACATGTCGTTTGCTGTGGCAATCAGGGTAAAGGCCGACCCAGCCTATGTGGCGCAGGATGTGCGCGACGCGGTGAAGGGCGCGCTGATTGACGCGTTTTCGTTTGCGAAGCGCAGCTTCGGTCAACCAGTGCATGCCAGCGAGATCATCGCAGTGGCGCAGGACGTGCAAGGTGTGGTGGCATGCGACGTGGACTGGCTGCTGCGCGAGGATTGGCAGGGCGGCTTTGGACTGAAGTTGCCGCTGCCGGCAGCGTTACCTTCAGTCGATGCGAGTGGTGAGATGGTGGCGGCGGAGTTGCTCACGCTCAAGCCGGAATACGTGTTTGTGAGCGAGATGGTGTAAGCGGCGAATTTGCAGGGCAACTGGCGGTTGTCCTGTGTCTGTGTTTTGGGAGTCGAATATGCACGACGCACAAACGTTATATGAACTGTTGCCAGCGATCGACCGCATCCGCGATGCCGAGCAGGGCTACCCATTGCGCGCACTTTTCAGCGTGATCGCCCAGCAGTCGCTCGCGCTAGATGAGAACCTGGCGCAACTCTACGACGACCTCTTCATCGAGACGGCCAGCGAGTGGGCTGTGCCATATCTTGGCGACCTGATCGGCGTGCGTGGTGTATATGCGCGAGCGACAAAGGCCGGCAGCGCGCGTGCTGAGGTGGCGAACACCATCGGCTATCGCCGGCGCAAGGGGACGGCCGCCATGTTGGAGCAACTGGCGCGCGATGTCACCGGCTGGAACGCGCGCGTGGTCGAGTTCTTCCAGTGGCTGATCACATCGCAATACAGCAACCACATTCGGCTGACCAACCACGCCGCGCCCGACCTTCGCCAGTGGGACAAACTGGAGTACATCAACACGCCCTTTGACACGCTTGCGCGCAGCGGCGAAGTGCGACGCATCGGCAGCGGGCGCGGCAAATACAACATCCCCAACATTGGCTTGTTTCTGTATCGCATCAACGCATATGCCTTGACAAATTCGCCGGCAGCCAAGCTGAACAACAACCCAGCCGACCAGCGTTATTTCTTCGATCCACTCAAGCGCGACATACCGCTGTTCAACGATCCAACAAGCGAGGACGAGATCACCTCGCTGGCGCAACCGATCAATGTGCCGGCGCCAATCTCGCGGCGCGTGCTGCACGAGGACATCACAACGACGCAGGCGCTGTTGCTCGCTGGCCAAAGCGCCGAGAGCAGCTACTACTCGACCACGCGCGACCACAGCATCGCCATTGAGATGGACGCGCCGGCGCCGGTGATGCAGATCGTGGTGTGCGACCTGTCGGATGCCGGTGCAAGTTGGGCGCACCAGCCAAAACCCAACACCGTCGCCATTGACCCGAAGTTGGGGCGGCTGGCGTTTGGCAGCGCGCCGGCGCAACCCCCGCGCGTGTCGTTCCACTATGGCTTTAGCGCCGATATGGGCGGCGGGGAGTATGCGCGCGGCGCAACCTTCGACCCTGATTTGCCCTTGCAAGCGCTCGCGCCCGGCGCAGACATCCAGAACGCGCTGAATGCATTGACGACCAACGGCGCGATTGAGATTGCCGACAGCGGACGCTATGCGCAGACGCTATCGATCAACACGAATGCGCAGCAGCGCATCGAGTTGCGGGCGAAGGATGAGGTGCGCCCCTTCATTGCGCTGGCCGGCGACATGACGATTCAAGGTGGCGTGGAGAGCGAGGTGACGCTGAACGGCCTGCTGATCGCCGGCGGCGCAATCAATATCAGCGGGCGCATTCGCAGCGTGACATTGCGACATTGCACGCTTGCGCCGGGCGCATTGCCGGCGATCAATATCAACACGACCGACGTGACGGTGACACTTGATCACTGCATCGTCGGCGCGATTCGCGCAGTGAAGGGCTGCGAGGTGGTGGCGCAAGACAGCATCGTGGACGCGCTGGATGAGGGCGGCGTGGCTTTCGCTGCGGCAGATGCAAAGGCTGCCGGCGGCAGCTTGACGGCGACCAACAGCACGATCATCGGCAAGGTTCACGCTGAGGCGATGCCGCTGATTTCGAACTCGATTTTGCTCGCGGCACTGGCGACGGGGGATGGCTGGCAGTTTCCCGTTCATAGCGAGCGCACACAGGAGGGCTGTGTGCGCTTCAGCTTCGTGCCGCTGGGCGCGCGCGTGCCGCGCAAGTTCGAATGCCAGCCAGCGGATGAGGCGAGTGCCGCCGGCGTGACGCCGCAGTTCACCTCGCTGCGCTTCGGCGATCCAGGCTACATGCAACTGTCGCTGCGAACACCAAAGGTCATTCGCGCCGGCGCAGATGACGAGGCCGAGATGGGCGCATTTCATGATCTGTATCAGCCACAACGCGAAACGAACTTGCGCGTGCGGCTTGACGAATATCTGCGATTCAACCTGGAGGCAGGGATCTTTTACGTATCTTGAGAGCACTGATAGCTCTCGTAAAAACGCAAAGGCGTGAAAACAACGTTGCGGCTTTGCGAGAGATTCTCGATGCGTGACGCACACAAGGAGAAAGACGATGAAAGGCGATTTCACGAGAGAGACCTTCAACCAGCGCGACCACTTCAACCGCGTGCTGATGCAGCAAGGCCGCGTGATGATGGACGCAGACTGGAATGAGCAGGAGGCCATTGAGGCGCACCTGGAGCGCACCGAGGCAGTGGATGTGATCGGGCCGTGCGGCGCGCCGATGGATGACGCCGGCTTCGCGATCACCGCGCAGGGCGGCAAACTGTTCATCGGCGCCGGCCGCTTCTACGCCGATGGCATCCTGTGCGAGAACGAGATCGACTCGATCGACTTCACCACACAACCCGACTTCCCCAACCCGCCCGACCCAATGGGTGACGTGCAGAAAACCGGTTTCGCCCTCGCATATCTCGATGTATGGGAGAGGCACATCACCGCGCTGGATGTGCCGCGCCTGCGTGAAGTCGCCTTGAATGGCCCCGACAGCATGACCCGCGTAAGGACGGTGTGGCAGGTGAAGCTGCTGCCGGTGGAGTTCAAGCAGGTTGATGTGAGCGCCGAATTGGGCAAACTGTTGCAGGAACGCCAGGAATTGCAATTGAAGATGGCTGCCGCACAAGCCGCCGGCGACACGGCGACCGTCAAGGACATCCAGACCAAGCTCATCCAGATCGACCAGATCATCGCCAACTTGCAGGCGAAGGCCGGCGATGCGCCGCACTGCGACACGCCCTTCGCGGAATGGGACGCGCTGAATGCAACTGTGAAGCGCACTCTGACAGCATCGACTGCGCCAGTTGCGCCCAACAGCGATCCGTGCATCGTGCCGCCAGCAGCCGGCTATCGCGGCCTCGAAAATCAACTCTATCGCATCGAAATCCACAAAGCCGGCGGTATTGGCACAGCCACCTTCAAGTGGTCACGCGACAACGGCACCGTCGTCTCACTGATCGAGAAGATCAGCGGCAAGGAAATCACGGTGGCCGACCTGGGCAAGGACGATGTGCTGACCTTCAAGGCCGGCGACTGGGTGGAGGTGAGCGACGACGCGTTCGAACTCAATGGGTTGCCAGGCAAGCTGTATCAGGTGGACACAGTAAAGCCGGCGACGCGCGTGGTAGTGCTGAAGACTGCCGTCACGAAGCTGGACAACGCAGCGCCTTCAGGCGTGAATGCGGCCTTCAAGCCAAAGCTGCGCAAGTGGGATCAGCAGGCCGGCGCAGATGACCAAGGCGTGGCAACCGCCGCGACCGACATTCTGCTCGAAGACGGCGTGCAGGTGCGCTTTGCCGCGAATGGCGAGACGTTCAAGAGTGGCGATTACTGGCTGGTGCCGGCGCGTGTGACCACCGGTGACATCGAATGGCCGCGCGATACCACGCCGCAGAAGAACTACCTGCCGCAGTTGCCGCTCGGCATCGCACATCACTATTGCCGGCTGGCGCTGCTCACACTCAATCCCACATCGGGACAGGTGCAGACCGAGGATTGCCGCGATCTCTTCCCGCCGCTGACCAAGGTGTGCGCCAAGCCAAAGGCCATGCACGTGGTGGCGACCAACTGGGAAAACGATGGTCCCGGCCCAGAGAACTTTGAAAAAGTCGGCTTCCGCATCACGCTCGACACGCCGCCCGATCCCGCATCAGTCAACAGCAACTCGGTGATCGTGAGTGCGGAGATTCCGTTCTCGTTGAATGGACAGGCTGAATCGGCGCTTTCGCACATCGTGAACATCGTCGGCACAGCGAGTGTCGATCCACTGGATGCGAAGACGATTGTGTGGCGAATCGGCACGCAGAACAACACCGCGCCACCACCTGTGCTGACAACTGGCGTCAACCGCGCTGCGTCAACCATCTTGCGCATCATCGTCACGCTGAAGGGAGCGCTGATCTGGAACGCCAATTCGACCGACGCAAATCGAATGCATCTGGATGGGCAGGCGCTGGGGCTGCCAACGAAGCAAGGCGATGAAAAAAGCCCTCGCACCGGCTTGCAGTTGCCGAGCGGGTGCTGCGCCTGTGCCAGCGATTTTGAAAGCTGGATGACAATTGGGCGCGGTCAGCAGACGAGCAGGCTGATCGTGAAGGAAGTGCGGATCATCGGCCGCAATCCGGCTAGCGCGCCGGAGACGGTGATCGGTTCGGCGCCCTTCCCGCCGGCGCCGTCGCCCCAAGCGCCTGTCTTCACCTTCAACACCGGCGTGGTCATCACTGCCATCGAAGTGGCCTTCAACGAGCCGGTGCTGCCGGATGGCATTGACGCTGCACCCTTCGAGAAGCAAAGCATTGGCGTGGAGTTTCTGGCCGGCGCTGCACCACAACGCCTGACTGGCGGGTTGTCAATGGTGGACGCAAGCGCCGCGCGCTTCAATCTTGATCCATCCCAACGCAAGTCGGGCATCTATCGGTTGACGGTGGTGGGTGTGGATGGCGCAGCGCCATTCGGCGGGCCGGCGGTGCGCGCTATCGACGACAAAGGCGCGCTGGATGGTGAATATGACAACATTGCCGGCGGCAACTTCAGACTGCTGTTCAGCATTGCGGGGTGAAGTCGCATTTGCAATCGATCAGCATCTCATTGAGCAAGGCTTCAAACCATTCAAGGCAGTTCCATGAACCTGCGTGGGTTTTACATACAAGGTAAACTCTCGCCGGTTTGATGGCGATCGCACGTTTTAGCACCTTCGGCAACGCTGCGCA
>JBDHWI010000054.1:0-23440 GCA_039810125.1 Thermoflexales bacterium
GCCACTTCCTCCGGCTCGATCAAACGCTTGATGGCCGCCGGCGCCAGCATCACCTGCGCAATCACCTCATCTGCGGGGATGTTCAGCGTGCGCGCCTGGTCGTCGATCTGCCTATCGACGATGGCCGTCTTCACGTAGGCTGGGCAAATGGCATTCACGGTCACGCCAAATGCCGCCGCCTCAAGCGCCACCGTTTTCGTCAACCCAATCAGACCATGCTTGGCGCTGACGTAGGCGCTCTTGAAAGGGCTGGCGACCACACCGTGCAGGCTGCTGATATTGATGATGCGCCCCCAGCCCTTTGCCTTCATCGCCGGCAGCAGCTGCCTGGTCAACTGAAACGGCGCAGTGAGCATCACCTGGATCATCTGGTTCCACTCAACCTCGGGAAATTCCTCCACTGGATGGATGCGCTGAAAGCCGGCGTTGTTGACCAGCACATCGACGCAACCACCAGCCACCGCCAGCGCGGATTGCGCCAGCGCCTGCACCGCGCCCTGATCCGCCAGGTCAGCCTGCAAGAAAACGCCGCCGATGGCCTGCGCCACCTTGTGCGCGCCGGCGTCGACATCATTCACCAGCACGCGCGCGCCGTCACGCGCAAATGCCTCTGCGATGGCGCGGCCAATCCCGCTGCCGGCGCCGGTGACCAGCACTGTTTTCTCTTTCATGTCACAATCCGTTTAGCAAACTCGACGAAGAACTGCAGGGCCTGAGGGTTGGCCACCGAGTCTGGGTTTGCTGCCCGCTCCAACGGCACGCCGAGCAGAATTTTCTTCACCGGCACTTCCATCTTTTTGCCATTCAGCGTGCGAGGGACCTCTTGGATGGCGATGATCTCATCCGGTGTCTGCCGCGCCGAAAGTTGCGCGCGAATGGCCGACTGGATGTTATCGACCAGCGCGGCATCAAGCGTCGCACCTTCGCGCAGCACGACAAACAACGGCATATAGGATGGCCGGCCCAACACCTCCAAGTCAATCACCAGCGCATCCATCACTTCGGGGATCGACTCGACGACGCGATACAACTCACTCGTGCCGATGCGCACGCCGTGCCGGTTGATCGTCGCATCGCTGCGGCCAAAGATCACCACACCACCGCGCGGCGTGACCTTCACCCAATCACCATGCCGCCACACGCCGGCGAACATCTCGAAGTAACTCTCGCGATAGCGGCGCATGTCCAGATCGTTCCAGAAGCAAATCGGCATCGACGGCATCGGTTGTGTGATGACCAGCTCGCCCACCTCGTCAGTCAGCGGTCGGCCGGCGTCATCGAACGCCTGCACGCTCGCGCCGAGATAGCGGCACTGCATCTCGCCGGCGATCACTGGCAACAGCGGGCAGCCGCCCACAAACGCCGTGCAAACGTCGGTGCCGCCGCTCATCGGCGCGAGCCACACGTCGCGCTTGACATGCTCGTAGACCCAGCGAAAACCATCGCTGGAGAGCGGCGAGCCAGTAGAGCCGATATGCCGAATCGCGCTGAGATCATGCTGCTGCGCCGGCGAGAGGCCAGCCTTCATGCAGGCAGAAATGTAGGCTGCGCTCGTGCCGAACACCGTCATGCCGGCCTGTTCGGCAAAGCCCCACAGCGCCTGCATCCCATCGCGGCTCGGGCTGCCATCGTAGAGCAGAATTGTGCTGCCCAGCAACAAGCCGCCAATGAGAAAATTCCACATCATCCAGCCGGTGGTGGTGAACCAGAACAGCCGATCTTGCGGCTTGAGGTCGATGTGAAACGCGAGCGCCTTGAGGTGTTCGAGCAGGATGCCGCCCTGCGAATGCACGATCGGCTTGGGCAGGCCAGTGGTGCCGGAGGAATACAGCACCCACAGCGGATGGTCAAACGGCAACGATGCAAACTCAAGCGACACGTCGTCGCGCCGGCTCACGTCTTCCCACAGCACATTCGATTTCAAGCGCGCTGCGGTCTGCGCGATCTCAGCTTGCAGCGCGCGGTTGTCATCATGCAGGTAGGGAATTTGCACCAGGTGTTGCAGCGCCGGCAACGCGTGAATGACCTCGGCAACGACACCGCGCCGGTCATTGGCCTTGCCGTTGTATACATAGCCATCGACAGCAAACAACACCTTTGGCTCAATCTGCTTGAAGCGATCCAGCACCGCGCCGGCGCCGATGTCCGGCGAGCAACTCGACCACACCGCGCCGATGCTGGCGCAGGCGAGGAACGCGATCACCGCCTCGGGCATGTTCGGCACGTAAGCCGCAACGCGATCTCCCGCCACAATGCCCATCTCGCGCAGCGATGCAGCGACGGACGCCACCGCGCGCCTCAACGCCTCCCACGACATCTCCGTGATTTCCGGTCGCCGGGCGGTGCTCTCAGTTTTGAAGATGAGCGCCGGCGCATGCGGGTTGGCGTGGCGGAGGGCATGTTCAGCATAGTTCAGCCGCGCGCCTGGGAACCACTCAGCACCGGGCATCTCGCGCCGGCGCAATACGCACTCGAATGGCTGCGAAGCCTGGATGCCGAAGTATTGCCACAGCGACGCCCAAAACGCCTCGATATCCGCAACCGACCACTGCCACAACGCGGCATAGCTATCGAAGTCGAGCGCAGCATGCTCGCGCAGCCATTGCATGTAGTGATGCAGGTTGCTATTGCGCATGAACTCATCAGAGGGTTGCCAGAGCACGTCCATTGCCATCGCATTCTAGACAAATTTGGGCTTCGCTCGGTGACGGGCGAGGTCACGAGGGAATCGCGGTAGCTTCGCACCTTTGCGAGATGCGCCGCAACTGCATTACACTAACAGCGTTCGACAGGAGGCAGATGTGTCGCTTGCAACTCAATCCAAACCATTCGTGAATTATCTTGAAGCCTGGCTCGCCGGCTTGAAGCCGCTCAAGCTTTCAAAAGTGATCGATGACCCGGCAAAGGTTGCCGTGCTATGCGTCGACATCATCAACGGCTTTTGTACCGCCGGCCCGCTGGCCAGCCCGCGCGTACAGGGCATCGTCAAGCCGATTGCAAAGTTGTTTAGCGATTGCCATGCCGCCGGCGTGCGCCACTTCATCCTCACGCAGGACACACATGCGCCCGACGCGGTGGAATTCGCCAACTACCCGCCGCATTGCGTGCGCGGCACACCAGAATCACAGACTGCGCCAGAACTGTTGAAATTGCCCTTCGCCGGCGAATACACGGTATTCGAGAAAAACTCCATCGCCTCGCACCAAAACACTGCGCTGGACAAGTGGCTGCAAGGGCATCCAGAGGTGACTACATTCATCGTCGCCGGCGACTGCAGCGACCTCTGCACCCATCAGCTCGCCATGCACCTGCGGCTGCGCGCCAATGCAGCACAGATGCGAGGCGTGCGCGTGATATTGCCGGAGAACTGCGTCCAAACCTACGATACGCCAGTGAAGGTGGCACAACAGCTCGGCATCCCCGCGCACGACGGCGACCTGCTGCACGCCGTCTTCCTGCACAATATGTGGGCGAATGGCGTGGAAGTGGTGAGCAAGCTGACGAAGTAAAAAAGAGAGCCTGGAATCAGTTGCGATCCAATTCTGGCTCTTGCATCACGGCTCTTCAAATCCTGACAAATCGCACCGCCATGAACTGCCGGCGCGGCAGGTCGACGCGGCAATGACCACTCACCGCGCCACGCAAACGCTCGACCGTCATGTTCCATGTATCGATGATGTCAGCGCGGTAACGGCCTTCTGGCAGATCGAACAGGCGAAACGCCGGCTGCTTGCGCCCGTAATACGTGAGCAGCACCGCATTGTCGCTCGTGCCGATGGTGCTGAAGTCCCAGCGCGACATATGCGGCACGGGATTCATGGGCGCCGGCGATTCTGCCAGCAGCTTGTGCAAGAACGCCAGCCGCGCCGGGCTTTGGCCCTTGATGCGGCCGCCCTTGCTCCACCACAACTCTTCGCGCGCGTTGAGATATGTTTCGCCGTGCGCGCCGGCATGACCGCCCAGCATGACCACCTGCCACTGCCGGCATACCAGTTCACGCGCCGGCAGGTTGCCCCAGCCATGATGGATGTCGCCCTCATAGCCGCACTCATCCAGCATCAACGGCTTCTCATACTGCTCATATAGCGCCTTCACCAGGCGCAGGTTGTCCTCTTGATACTGCAGCGACACATGCGTGATCCATGGCTTGTTGTGGTCGTAGCGGTCTTCGGGATGGCCGTTATGGATGGAGCGCAAATGCGCAGACGGATCACGCTGCACAAGGATCTCGCAATAGCGATCCCAATCTGCCATCACCTTGTTCCGCATGAAGTCGTACTCGTTGGCAAGCGACCACCACACGTTGCGATAGGCTGACAACCGCGCGATGGCGTAGCGCAGATAGCGGTCATCGGCCTCGGCGCCCATGTCCGCAAATCCCCAACGATCGTAGGGATGAAACAGGATGATGTCGGCCTCAATGCCCATGGCGCGCAGCGTTGCGATGTAGCCTTCGAATGTGCGCCAAAACGCCACATTGAAGCGCGCATGATCGAAGTTGCCGCCGGCGTCGCGATCAAAGGGAAAAGCCGGCGGTTCATTGTGATTGAAGTCGTAGTGCTTCGGAAAGATGGTCATGCGGATCTTGTTGAAGGGCATGGCCGCGAGGGTGGAAAACGTTTGCTTCACCAGCGCCGGCTGTTGATGCGCCCATGCATACGCGGTGGTGCCAAGCGGCACAAAGGGCGTGCCATCGGCATAGGCAAAGTGGCGCGTGCCGGCCACGCGCACCGGTCCATGCACATTACGCTTCGGCGCAACGCAGGTGAAAGCGCCGGCAACACCAGTCAACGCCGGCACGTTGCTGTGCGTGATGTAGCGCCATTCACCAGGCGCATCGGGCATGAAGCGCACGCAATAGCGGCCATCGCCATCGTAAAAACCTTCCGCGTCGATGCTGCTGTCGCCATTGGCAAATGTCGCGCTGAACGTCACATCGACGAAGGGATTGCCAGCGGTGGGACCGCGCAATTCAAGCGCGAAGCTGTCCCATTGAGGAATGCGTTGTTGGCGATTCATGCTGGTGGTTGTAGCGCATTGCCGGCAAGCGGCAACCTCTCGCGAAAGAACGCGGTTACGCGCTCCATCATCACCGAAAGGTCGCGGCCTTGCAGGCTGTGGCCGGCGCGCGGATATTCGTACAACATCACGTCCTTGCCGAGCAGCTTCAACCGCGCATTCAAATCGCGCGACCATGCCAGCGGCACCTGATCGTCGCGCCCGCCGTGATGAATCTCAATTGCCGCCGTGATGTCGCCAAGGTAGTTGATCGGTGAGATCGGCGCATACTCGCTCAGCGGCACATCCTGCTCGGGGATGCGCGCGCCGGCGCGAAACACCTCGCTGATCTGCTTCGTGTTGGCTTGCTCATCCGCGCTCATCGCGCCATACAGCACAGCGGCTTTCACATCCTTGCTCAGCGTCAACACGCGGGTGGCGATGCCGCCGCCCATGGAATGGCCGAACAAGCCAATGGCATTTGGATCGGCATTGGGCAGGCGCTTGGCATATGCGATCAGGTTCATCACGTCGACGGCGTAGCCAATGCGGAAGAGGTTGTCCTGCTCTTCGCCGCCCTCACTGCGGCCATGCCCGCGATAGTCGGGGTGGATGACGAGAAAGCCGGCGCGCGCGAGCATGTCAGCGTAGCGCTGGGTGTAGGTATAGGGCGTGCGATATGCGCGCGGGTTCACATAGCCATGCAGCACCAGCACCACCGGAAATGGCCCGCTGCCCTTCGGCGTGTTCATGAAGCCGTACACCTTCAAGCCATCGCTGTCAAAGCTGATGAGCGTGCGGGTAAAGGCGCTGGTCACCTGCAAAGTTTGTTCGATCCTGAGTTCGCCCTTGCCATATTCGCGATTGCGCAGGCTTTCAACATAGAGTGACTGGTGGGGTGATGGCGTAGGCGAGGGAGATTGCGCGCGCGCCGGCGCAGCTGCCATCCCGACAAACAGGACAACGATTGCCAACAAAACCTGCATGATTTTCATGCCGCACATGTTGGCGCATTTCCCTGAGCGCCGGCTAAAAACGCGCTATTTTGCTTTCCGATATTCGATCGCAAAGTCGAGGGTGTAACCGCCGGCGCTGCCTGCGCTGTTCACGCTGTGCGCGCCGCGCCCCCACTTTTCGTCGCGGCTGAAGCGCAGGCTGAACGATCCAGGCCGACTCTCCGGCGCCAGCGCGAAGTAGTCAAAGTCCTCAATCTCAGCCTGCAGGTCGTCAAACACCGGACGTCCAGTGATGGTCAATTGCGCGGATGGCTTGACTTTCACCTTGATCGCGCGGCGCAGTTGCACCTTCTTGCCATGTTTGATCATGCGCGTGCCGCTGGCCGGCCAGCGCGATTGCTCACCGTTGACCGAGAACACCAGCGCCGCCGGCTCTTGCAGACCCGGCTGCTGCGCATTGAAGAACGACAAGCGCTTCAACCGCATCGTGACGGTCTCGTTTTTTTCGATGGTCTCAAGTTCCAAGCCCTTCGTCGCGCCGGCGGGTGGCTGCGCAAGGTTGTCGGGGGGCCGGTGCGCGGCGTAATCCTGCACAAACCAGCCTCGCCATTGCTCTTTCGCCGGGCTGCTCTCCTGCCATGTCGCATCATCTGCACTGGCAGTCAGCGTAATCTCCTGATCGGGCCAGTTCACGTCATAGAGATGCACGATGAACTTGCCGCCGGCAGTGTCGATGTCGTAGCCATGCGCCACGACCTGATGATTGCGACCCAGATTGCCCAAATCGCGCGCGACGATCAAACCGAGCGTGACCGGCACGCCGCGATCGATTGACTCGCGCAGCCGTTTCCACTCGTCCTCGCGCGTGCGCCGGCGCACACCCTTGCTGAAGAAGCTCGGCCCATCCGGCGCAAGCGACCACAACACGAACTTTGCCGCGGTCAGTGTGAGGAAGCTATCAATCTGGCGGTTGTAGATGTACCTGGCGAGGGGATGGTCATCGGGCGGCACACGCGCCGGCGCGAAGTCGGCAGGCGTGAACGGCGGCAATTTCAGATTGAAGAAGAAATGATCGAGCGCGGAGAATGCCATGCCGCCGCAGCGCCCGCTGGTTTGCAGTTTGCCCACACCCGGCACATCGGCAATGACATTGACGAAGTAGTTTGCAAAGTGATAGCCGTGCTGCGCCGGCGTGAAAGCTGTCGTTGGCATGCACAGGTTTTAACTGAATTTCACGCCGGCGCAAGCGTCGATGGGCAAGTCGATCAGGCCTGCCCATCGAACGGCGTCAGATTACGGGCGGATTTTCACGGGCACGATGCTGCGCACTTCACCAGCGATGTTCGTGACAACCGCCCACACCTTGCCGGCCGGCGGTTCTGCCAACACCGTGCGGAAATTCAGCCGGCCGTTCTTCGGCACGCTGTACGGCGCATCGTCGTTCAGCGCCACAGCGCCGCTGCCTTGCGCGTTATCGGCCAGGCTGACGATGAGCTTTTCGCCGGCGGTGAAGCCCGTGCCAGCCACGCGTAGATACACATCGCCCGTGATCACTGCCGTCACGGTGAGCTGCGCAGTCGGCGTCACGGTAGGTGTAGCCGTTGGCTCACTCGTCTCCGTTGCGGTCGGCTCCAGCGTCGGCGTCTCCGTCGGTTCACTGGTCTCGGTCGCTGTCGGCTCCAACGTGGGTGTGTGAGTCGCTGTCGGCTCGGCATCTGGAGTGGACGTTGCGGTCGGCTCAGGCGTCTTGGTAGCCGTCGGCTCCAACGTGGGCGTATGTGTTGCCGTTGGTTCGGTCGTCGCTGTCGCCGGCGTGGTCGGCGTGGCAGTAGCAGTTGATGTAGCCGTCGGCAATGTAGTCGCCGTCGCCGTGTTCACCGGAATAGCAGTGTTGGTCGCGGTCGGCAATGTAGTCGCCGTCGCCGTGTTCACCGGAATAGCAGTGTTGGTCGCGGTCGGCAATACAGTCGCCGTCGCAGTCGCCGTATTGATCGGGATGGCGGTGTTGGTTGCAGTTGGCAACGCAATCACAGTAGCCGTTGCCGTGTTGACTGGAATGGATGTCGCCGTCAACGTCGGCGGCACATTAGTCGCCGTCGCGGTGGGCAACGGAGTGGCAGTGGGCAATGGCGCCTGGGTCGGCAACGGGATAGCCGTGGCAACGGCGGTGCTGGTCGGCAGCGGCGGAATGGCTGTCGGAATCGGAATCGGCGTGTTCGTCGGCAGCGGTGGCGGCGGCGTCCACGTGGGTGGCGGTGGTTGTGTTGGCGTGCTGCTTGGGAATGGCGATGGCGTGCCGGGCGGCAGGCTGAACAGGCTGAAGATCATCACTGCCATGCCAGTGCGTTCGTAATATTCAACGCGGAAGCTGTGATTGCCGCGGCTGAGCGTGAGATCGGTGCTGACGTCGCGCGGTGGCCCATCCGACCACGCATCTAACACCAGCACGTTATCTACAAACATCCTCATGCCATCGTCGACGCGGAAGATGAAGCGATAGGTGCCGGTCTCGAAGAACATGTTGCGCGTCCAGCGCACCGAGAAGTTGTCGGCAGGGATGCGCGGATCAGGCGAGCCATAGCCCCAGTCGAAGCTCAGCACTGCATCGTTGCGGATAACCGAAGGGAAGCCGGCGAGGCTGGCATTGGCGAAGTAATCGCCGCGCCAGTCTGGGAAAGATGGCAACGCCGTTGGCTGCACCTGAGTGGGTCGCGGCGCAGGGATGTTGGTTGGGCGCGCCGGCGGCTGTGTGGCGGCGCGCGTCGGCTGTTGTGGCGCCGCAGTCGGCTGCTCAGGCTGCGCCGTCGGCGGAGTGACCGTCGGCTGCAGCACCGTCAGCGTATCTGAGGCGAAACGGCCGGCGGTGCGCGTCTGCGCATACACCTCCCACACGCCCGGCACGATATCTGCCGGCAGCGTCGCGGTAAATTCAAATCGCCCCTGCACGTTGGCTGTTGCAATGGCAAGGATGGCAGTGCCAACATTTGGCGAAGGCACTGTTGGCACCAGGCCGATCGTCACCTCTTCGCCGGCCTGCCAATCCTGCCCGATGATCGCCAGCACGCTGCCCGGCGTGGCCTGATCGGGGATGACCGAGAGATACGGCTGCACGACCGTCGGCGTAGGCGAAGGCTCGGGTGGTGTTTGCGGGCGTGGCTGGCATGCCACGATAATGGCGGATACAATCGCCAGCGCGACAAACAGTCCAGCAATATGCCACTTGTTGATGCTCATAGTCGATCCTTGCAAAAATGCTTGGGCGTACCCTTCTCGATTTCCCCTGTGTTCACGTTTCGACGGTCAGATCGCGGGGCAAATTTGCATCCCGTTTGCCGGCGTGTTGAATGGCATACATCGCACATCCGTTTGCACTATTGTGCGAGACTGGCGTGAAAGCAAGCTGACAATTCGTCGCCTGCACACCACCAACTAGTCTACACGCAGACGCAATTCCATCCCAATTCGTTCCAGAGACAATCTATGCGCAGATGGCAACAAATCTCAAGTCCTAAAACGATCTTCTCGATGTATCAGGTGGGGCCGGCCGTATGGCTGCTCGGCACCAATGAAGGGCTATGGCGCTACAGCGCCGGCGATTGCATCCAGGTCGCCCCAGTCCTCGGCAATACCGCGTTGAGCGCAGTCGCTGCCGCATCCGGCATCGTCTTCGTCGGCGCCGCCGACGGCATTGCGTATTCCACAGATGCCGGCAACAGTTGGACCGCCGGCGCCATTCAAGGCACAGTGCAGATCTCACAGATCCTGCTCTCACCCGATTTTCAGCACGATGGCATGGGCTTCGCAGCAACCACCGGCCACGGCGTGTTGCGCACCACTGATGGTGGCGCATCGTGGGTGTTCAAAAACATCGGCCTGTCGAACCGTGAGGTGACGGCGCTGGCGCTTTCGCCTGTATTCAACATGGATCTCACCCTGTTCGCCGGCGTCATCGATGGTCTGTTCAAGAGCGAAACGCTTGGCGAGCGCTGGCGGCTCTCACCAGTCGAGCCAGACGCGATGCCGCTGTCAGGCATTGCATTTGCGCGCAGCGCAGTAGTCGCCGGCAGCGAGACGAAGGGGTTGTATCACTCCAGCAATCGCGGTGAGAGCTGGAGCAAGCGCAATGCCTTCAGCGCCGGCCCCATCAACATGCTCGCCACATCGCGCAGTAACACGCGCATCGCCGTTGCCACGCCGACAGTGGTCGCCACTTCAATCGACTACGGCGAGACGTGGGAGCGCACCGATGGCAAGACCCCGCGCGAGATCATCGCGCTCGGCGTAACCGATGAAGGCGAGGTCTTGTGCGGCACACAGGGCGAAGGGTTGTGGGTTTACTGATGAAGATCGCAGTCACCGGCGGCAACGGCCGCTTTGGGCGCGTCGTGGTGGCGCATCTGGCGCAACAGGGTCACGAGGTGGTCAACATCGACCGTGTCGCCACCGATGCGCCGGCGACAAATGCACCCTTCATCGCGCTCGATCTGGCTGATGTGGATGCGCTTATGCGCGCCTTCGAAGGTTGTGACGCAGTGGTTCACCTGGCAGCCTTCCCCAGTCCGCGCAATCACCCCGCACCGGAGATTTACGCCAACAACACCGTCACCAGCTATAACGTGCTGCACGCCTGCGCCACACTCGGCATCCAGAAGCTGTGCATGGCGTCGAGCATCAACGCCATCGGCGGCGCATACAGCCGCAAGGCGAGATACGACTATTTCCCTGTGGATGAACAGCACCCGACCTATAACGAGGATCCCTACAGCCTCTCGAAGTGGGTGCAGGAGATTCAGGCGGATTCGTTCGCGCGGCTGCACGACGACATGACAATCAGCAACCTGCGCTTGCATGGATTGCATGAAGGGAAGCTGGATGTCACGCCAAATCTGGCATTGCAATCTGCAATCAACAACTTGTGGGCGTACACCGATATTCACGCCGGCGCCCGCGCAGTCGCATGCGCACTGAACGCCGAGTGGCGCGGACATGAAGTGTTCTTCATTACCGCGCCGCACTCTTGCGTCGATGTGCCATCGCTGGAACTTGCGCAGCGCTTCTTCCCGCAGGTGCCGATCCACGGCGACCTGACCGACCACCGCAGCTTCTACAATTGCAGCAAAGCCGAACGGCTGCTGGGATGGAAGCACGATCTTTGATTCCAGATTCCCAACTTTGGATTTGCAGTTAAATCATCAGCCGCTATGATGGATTCGCCGGCGGCACTCGGCCGATGGCAAATCTTCAACACCATGACCAAGCAAATTTCTGACAACGTCAACACGAACTCACGGCCAAGCAACCTGAAGATCACCGACGTGCGCGCCGCCGCATTGCAATTGACACCGCGCGGCTGGAAATGCCCGTTGATACGCATCGACACGAATCAGGGCATCTACGGCATCGGCGAAGTGCGCGACGGCGCGAGCTACAACTACGCGCTGATGTTGAAGCGATTGTTGATCGGTGAAAATCCGTGCAATGTGGATCGCCTGTTCCGCAAGATCAAGCAATTCGGCGGGCATGCGCGCCAGGGCGGCGGGGTGTGCGCCATTGAGATGGCGCTGATGGATCTCGCCGGCAAGGCCTACAACGTGCCGTGCTATGTGCTGGCCGGCGGCAAGTTCCGCGACAAAATCCGCATGTATTGCGACACGCCCAACGAGCCAACCGGCAAAGCGATGGGTGAGAAGCTGAAGAAGCGCATGGAGCGCGGCTTCACCTTCCTGAAGATGGATGTCGGCATCGAGATGTTG
Source organism: Thermoflexales bacterium (assembly GCA_039810125.1). GTDB lineage: Bacteria > Chloroflexota > Anaerolineae > J036 > Brachytrichaceae > JBDHWI01. The sequence continues at coordinate 11,708 of JBDHWI010000054.1, forward strand.
ATCGACGAGAAGGATGGCTTGACGTGGCCGGCGGGTATGTTGGGCGAACTGCGTGGCGAAGGCGACAGCACGCCGCCCGAGCGCCACACCACCATGCACCCCTTCACCCACATCCGCATCACCAATCACGGCCTCGACAAGCTGGCTGAATACGTCGATCAGGTGCGCAGCATCATCGGCTATCAGGTGCCGCTGGCCGTCGATCACTTCGGCCACATCGGCCTCGATGACTGCCTGCGGCTGGGCAAGGCGCTGGAACCATTCAGCCTGGCATGGTTGGAAGACATGGTGCCATGGCAGTTCACCGACCAGTGGGTGCAGATGGAGCGCGCGCTGGACACGCCAGTCTGCACCGGCGAGGACATCTACCTGAAGGAAGGTTTCAAGCCACTGCTCGAGGCGCGCGCGGTGAACGTCATTCATCCCGACATCGCAACGTCCGGCGGCATCCTCGAAACCAAGCGCATCGGCGACATGGCGCAGGATTATGGTGTGAGCATGGCAATCCACATGGCCGGCTCACCCGTCAGCACGATGGCCGCCGTGCATTGTGCCGCCGCCACCGAAAACTTCATCGCGCTTGAGCATCACTTCAACGATCTGCCCTACTGGAGCGACTTCGTCACAGGGTTGCCGAACCCCATCATTCAGCACGGCTACATCGCGGTGCCGGAAACTCCAGGGCTTGGTATCGATCTCAATGAGGAAGTGATTAGAGAACACCTTGCCCAAGGCGATCCCGCCGGCTATTTCGAGCCAAGCACCTACTGGGATACCGACCGCGCATGGGATAGACTTTGGTCGTAGATTGCGTTCATCACGAATAATCGTTTCAGTGCCAATCCAATAGTGGATGCTATTCAGCCCTGATGCCGATACTAAATGGCATCAGGGTTGAGTATGTCAAGTGCAATCTATTTTGTTGGTGATGGCCAGCCTGATCCTGTCATCGAATGCGGGTTGAGTGAAGCGGATTGTCGCTTGCGGGTCACCACGACCATCACCGACACGCTCCTCGCCTTGCGCGAACAGCACAACACGCTGCAAGCGGTCATCCGCGTGCGCGGCGCCATGATGGGCGACATGAAGCGATTCTTGTCGGCCAACGTCATGGTGTTGATTGCAAGCGTGCAAGCCGGCGCGTTGACCATGTTGAGCGTGCTGAAGGTCGAAAATGTGGCCTTGCCGCCGACGCTTTTGGTCGACAATCTGGGCAACGACATTCGCGCACCGCTGCAAGCGATTCAGCTGGGCGTGCGCGACTACATCCTGCCAGGCGACTGCGATGCTGACCGCAAGGCACGCGTGATGAAGCTGGTAGATGACGCGCAACGGGAGACTGCGCGCACCACCCAAAAGCGCGAGACGCCGACGCCGCCACCCGTGCGCTACACCACCCCGTTTATTCCGTCTGAATTGCGCTGGGATTCCGACGCGCAAACCATCTTCATCGGCGATCGCGACGTGGTGAAGCTCAGCCCGGTGGAGGCGCGCACCTTTGACCTGCTCTATGCGCGGCGCGGGCAAGCTGTGTCGATGACGGAGTTGATTCAAATCACCCAGAAGGGCGAGCAGGAAATGGAAACACCAGATCGCCAGATTCAACTGTTGCGCACGCATCTGGCACGGTTGCGCCGGCGGCTGGAGTCGAACCCCAATTTCGGCTACCGCATCGAGAACGTGCGCGGCTCCGGCTATGTGATGCTGTAACTTTCAACACACAGGCGCGGAGTTCAGAATCTGATCTCTCGCAGGCCGCAAAGGATTAAAGGATCATTGGATTCTTGATGCGTGGCTTTGCGAGAGATTTTTATGGCTGCCTCGTTTGTTTTTGTAGTCTCCTCGTGAGACGGGCAATGCGGTGGTCGAGCGCGGGACGCAGCGCCGGCTCTGCGTTGTTGTCGCGCGCGCGTTTGGCGTACTCCAGCGCCGCCGGCAAGTCAACCACACGCCATTCGTGATGCTTCGCCAGCTCGATCAGCGCTTCTACGTCCCCCAAGTCCGCCAACTGCCGCCAATAAATTGCCGCCTCAGAATATTGGCACTCCTGTTTGAGACAGCTTGCCAGCCGGCGCAAAGAAAGCGATTGCAGATGGGCGATCTGGGGTTGTGGGTTGGGGGTCGCGGATTGACTGCTCCCCAATCGTTTGATTGTTTCCTTGTAACCCTGCTTTGCCGTCTCACGGTCGCCCTGACGCTCGCGGTAGCGCGCAGCAGCAAAATGCTCCTCGGCGCTCGCCGGCTGCACCAGCACATCCATCAGCCGCGCCACCAGCGTCACCATCGACAGGATGTCGTGCAGGTTGTGATACATCACGCGCTGCATGTCATCGTTCAGGTCGCCGCCGCCGGCGGACAAATACTCACGATACAGATATGGAATCACCGAGCCTGGCACATCGCGCTGCTCACGCCGCACACCCAGCATGTGGTATTCGAGCGAGCCGAGGCTGCACGACTCCAGGCTGCCGCGCCATACGCGCCGCGCCGGCAACAACAAGTCGAGATGCGTCTTTTCTTCAAATGACGGCGCAATGCGCGAGAGGATGTAGCGCGATTCGAGCAGCGGCACATCGAACGACTGACCATTGAACGTGACGAGATGTTCGCGCAAGTTCACCTGGCGGTCGAGGTCAGCCAGCATAGCCGCCTCTTCCGCCGGCTCACGCAAAAAATACTGCTCAATGACGAATTGCGCCTCGGTGAAATAGCCAATGCCGACGAGGAACGCCAGGGTGCCGGCGCCGCCGGCCAACCCGGTCGTCTCGGTATCAAGAAAGAGCGCGCTGCGAAGATCGACTCTGTCGCAATCACGGCGCGTCATCAGCTGGGCAAGACGATCAGGCGCAAACGCCAGCGCTGTGCTGAGCGCGCGATCGCCATGCACATGCTCGAGCGTGTAGCGCATGCGGCGCACATACGCCATGCCCAGTGCTGTGCGCATCGGCTCCAACACTGCCACCTCGTCCCCTTTGAGCGGGGTTGCGCGTGCCAGGCTGTGCGCATATTCAGCCTGCGGCGAGGGCTTGAGGTGCGATGCGCCTTTATGCACACCGAGCCGGCGCAGCCGCTCGCGAAGATCGGGATTCATGGTGACCGGCATTGTAAGCCTTGCAAGGTGTCTCACGCCTCCGAAAGCGCGTTACACCTGCCTGGTTCTATCCATCTGCTAACGGCGCAGTGGGATAATCGCCGCAACTATGGCAACGGTCTCTGTTACCCCTTCCAACAACTCGCCGGCCTTCGACGTCGCGGTGCTCGGCGCCGGCCCGGGCGGCTATGTCGCAGCCATCCGCGCCGCACAACTCGGTCTCAAGGTCGCGCTGATCGAGCGCGATCACCTCGGCGGCATCTGTCTGAACTGGGGCTGCATCCCCACCAAGGTGCTGCTGCGCAATGCCGAGGTCGTCGAACTGATCAAGGACGGCGACGAATACGGCATCAGCTATGACAACCTGCGCGTGGATTACGCCAAAGCCTACAAGCGCAGCCGCGAAGTGAGCAACCGGCTGGTGAAGGGCGTCGAGTTCCTGATGAAGAAGAACAATGTCAAAGTCTTCATCGGTGAGGGCACACTAACTGGACCGAACAGCATTCTGGTGGAGAACAAGAACGAGGAACACACGGTCACCGCGCGGCACATCATCGTCGCCACCGGCGCCAAGCCGCTCGTGCTGCCGTTCCTCAAGCCGGATGGCCGGCGCGTGTTCACCTATCGCCAATTGCTGGAGGCGCAAACCGCGCCGAAGAGCATGGTGGTAATTGGCTCCGGCGCTATCGGCATGGAGTTCGCGTACGTGTTCCACGCCTATGGCGCAGAGGTGACCGTGTTGGAGGCGCTGCCGCGCATCATGCCGTTGGAAGATGAGGAGATCAGCGCAGAGATCACGCGCTCGTTCAACCGCACCGGCATCAAAACCGTTGCCGGCGCAAAGGTGACTGATGCGAAGGTCGGCCAGGATGGCGTCGAAGTGGTCTATGAGGATGCATCCGGCAAGCAGTCGATCAAAGCTGATTGGGTGCTGGTGGCTGTCAGCGTCACGCCGAACACGCAGGGCATTGGGTTGGAGAAGGCCGGCGTGAACATGAGCAAGGCCGGCTACATCGATGTGGACGATCACATGGCGACCAACGTGCCAAGCGTGTATGCCATCGGCGACGTGACCGGCAAACTGCGCCTGGCGCACGTGGCTTCCGCGCAGGCGGTCGTCGCAGCTGAATCCATCGCTGCCGTCGAGGGCAAGTATGCCGGCCATATCGGCAAGCTGAACTACGATGCAATGCCGCGCTGCACCTACACCCATCCCCAGGTGGCGAGCATGGGTTTTAGCGAAACGCAGGCCAAAGAGAAAGGCTACGAAGTCAAGATCGGCAAGTTCCCGCTGCGCGCCAATGGCAAATCGCTGGCGCTGAACAACACCGAGGGTTTCATCAAGATCGTAGCCGATGCGAAATACGGCGAGATTCTAGGCGTGCATTGCATCGGGCCGGACGTGACCGAATTGCTGCCGGAGTTTGTGTTGGCCAAGGGCGCCGAGATGACACCGGAGGAGATCGCCAATGCCGTGCATGCCCACCCCACCCTGAGCGAATCGCTGATGGAAGCGGCGCACGGCGTGGAAGGGCTGCCGATTCACATCTGAGGATTCCAGGAGAGCAGCGGATGCGCGGCGCATCCTGTGCGCATCGACAGGCACAGGCTGCGCCGCGTATGTTTTGCGCACATTGAAAGGAGCAAAACGATTGGGGAGCCGTTGGGGAAATCACAGGCGCATTTAATCTTCCAACACTAACCTCGAATCTCCCGCATGAGACGTTCCGATCTGTTGACGCTGGGCATCGTGCTGGCGATGTTGGCCATGGTGGCCGGCAGCATCATCGCCGCCGGCTGGTTGCCCGGCCTCGGGGTGATTTTGTGGGCGGTCGTGCTGAGCGTGATCGCCGGCGCCGCCCTCGCCTACAGTAACTTCCCCAGTTGGACTGCGCACCTCACCAGTCTGGTCTACGGCGCTTTTGTCAGCATCGTCATCGGCATCACCTCGCAGCCCGACATCATGCGCATCAACGACTGGCGCGAGAAGACGCTGCTGCTGGTTGACAAGGTGATCACCTTCCTGCAGGAGGCTGCCAGCAATGGCACCAGCCGCGAAGACGTGATCTTCGTGCTGATCTTGTCGGGCCTGTTCTGGCTGCTGGGCTATAGCGCAGCGTGGTATTCGATCCGCACACGGCGCATTTGGCACGTCATTTTGCCCGCCGGCGTCACGCTGTTCTCGAACGTGTATTACTACACCGGCACGGCGGCGATGGCGCCGTTTCTGATGGGCTATCTGGTATGTGCAGTCACGCTGCTGGTGCTGTCGCATCTGGCTGAACGTGAAGCCGGCTGGATGGCAGCGCGCATCAAGTTCACCCGCACCGCGCGCACATGGGCCGTGGCCGCCGGCGTCGCCATCGCGCTGTTTGCCAGTCTGGTTGGTTGGCGCGTGAGCGAGGCCACAACCTCAGCCGCCGGCCGCGATTTACTCAGCCAACTCATCCAACCCTACGACGAATTGCTGGCGCGCTGGAACCGCCTCTTCGCCAACCTGAACAACAACGTCGAGCGCAACGTCGATAGCTATGCGCAATCGGTCACCCTAAGCGGGCCCCGCAACTTGGGGCAGGAGCCCGTGATGGATGTGTCGGCGCCGCCGGCGCGGCACTACTGGCGCGCCACCAGCTACGACAACTACGACGGCTTGACGTGGCGCAACACCATCGAAACCGTAACCAACGCGCAGGCCAACGACACCTCCCTTCCGCTCAATGGCTACGCAGGGCGCGTGCCGGTGCAGGCTGACTTTACGCTGTATCGCGGCAGCGACAGCGTGTATGCGCCTTCACTGCCCCTGCGCGCAAACATCTCGTCGCAGGCAACCTTCGAGATGGCCGGCGACAACCGCGTCGACCTGACGCAACTCAAGCTGCCTGTGCCCTTGCTGCCGGGCAACCGCTACAGCGCGCTCGGCTCAATGAGCGTGGCAAATGTGGCAGAACTGCGCAGCGCACAAGACGACTATCCAGCCTGGGTGCGCGAGCGCTATTTGCAGGCGCCGGCAGATGTGCCGGCGCGCGTGAAGCAACTGGCGCTGGATATCACTGCCGACGCAGCCACGCCGTTCGACAAGGCTGCCGCCATCGAAACCTGGCTGCGCGACAACATCGCCTACGACGAAAAACTGGAAGCGCCACCGCCGGGTGTCGAGGCCAGCGACTACATCTTGTTCGATGTAAAGCGCGCCTACTGCAACTACTACGCGACCGCGATGGTGACGATGTTGCGTTCGCTGGGCGTGCCGGCGCGCGTGGCGGTGGGCTACGCGCAGGGTGAGCCAGTCATCGACTTCAACATGCCTGACAAGGCGGTGTATCACGTCAAGGCCAGCGATAGCCACATGTGGGTGGAAGTGTTCTTCCCCGAATGGGGTTGGGTGGAATTCGAGCCGACCGCCGGCCAGCCGCCCATCGACCGCTTTTTGCCCGAGGCGAATGTGACGCCGACGCCCATTCCCACAACCGCCCCTCCGACGCCCACACCGCAGCCTGAAGCCACCCTGCCGGCTGAGGCGACATCGACGCCAGAGCCGTCTGCGCCACAGCCGCAGGATCAGCAGGCCAACCCGCCGGCTGACAGCGCCAACCCGCTGGCTGACGCGTGGAACTGGTTTATCCATAGCCCATTGCCGTGGTTGATGGCGCTATTGGCGATCATCGGCATTGCGATCATGACATTGCGGCACATCGAGACCGCCGGCCTGAACAAGTTGCCAGGCATCGAGCGAGCCTATGCGCTGATCTCGCGCTATGCCGGCTGGTTGGGTGTAGACAAACGCCATCATACGCCGTATGAGCAGGCCAGCGAGTTGGCGCAGCGCGCGCCAAATGCGCAAACGCCAGTGCAGCAAATCACCGACCTATATGTGCAGAAGCGCTTTGCTGCGTCAAAGGCCGCACCCAGCGACGCCGACGCAGAAAATGCGTGGCAGCAAGCGCGACAGTGGCTGAGAAGGGCGCTCTTGCGCCGGCATTGACCAGCGCAAAATCATCGGAACGGTGAGACGATCGTGCTACTCGGTGGGCGTGGCCGTCGGCACTTGCGTGGGTAACGGCACCGGCGTGGGGAAGGCAGTCGGCGTTGGCGTCAACGTTGGCGTCGGCGTGAAGGTTGGCGCAAGCGTTGGCACCAGCGTCAGTGTCGGCGTCGGGCTTGGCAGCGGCGTAGGTGTCGGCGGGATGATCACAATCACCGTCGGCACAGCATCGAGCGGCGTGCCGGCCACCGGATTGACCACCGTATCTGAAATCCAGCCGCGCAAGCCATTCGGCAATATCACCAGATACCAGCGCCCGGAGTTGTTCTCGGTCACCGCAATAGGGACGAGTTCAGCCCCGACTGGCAGCCGTGCGACCACATCGAAGCTGGTTGCCGGCCCCTCGCGCACATTACTGTTGGCGACCTTCACCTGCAAACGCGCCTCCGCCGGCGCTTCAGTTGCCAAAGGCGTTTCCGATATTTCTGGCGCCTCGGGTGTGGCGGTTGCGGTCGCTGGCGCCTCGCGCGTCGGCACCAGAATGACCTGCGAAGTGCCTTCTCCCGGCGTCGGCAGCATCGCGGTTGCTGTTGGCGGCGGCGTCGCAGTGGGCAGCACAGCTTGTCCGCGCTGTAAAAGCGCAAACACCCACACTGCCGCGGCACTCACCAGCGTCAGCACCGCCAGTATTGCCAGCACGGTCAGCAAGACGCGGCCGCTGCGGTTGTCTTTTGCCGCCGCCGGCGACATGCGCTGGCTGCCGGCAATGGGCATTTCAGTGGATGGGGAATCGATATCAGCCGGCGATTGCACGGCGCCGGCCGACGTGGTGCGTGGCTTTTTGCGCACGGTGATGGGTGGCATGAGCGGCTCGGCAGACGCAGCGCCAGCCGACGCTGAGGCAAGCGAGAGCGCCATCTCGCCGGCGCTGCTGTAGCGCGCATCGGCCTCTTTCGCCAGCGCCCGCTCCACCACTGCGACCACCGCCGGCGACAGATCCGGCCGATATTCGCGCGGGTTCGGCACTGGCTCCACCACGTGCTTCATCGCCACGCTGATGCTGGTGGGACCTTTGTAGGGCGGCACACCGGTCAGCATCTCATACAACACCGCGCCGAGCGAATACACGTCGCTGCGCGCATCGAGCGGCTTGCCCAGCGCCTGTTCCGGGCTCATGTAGGCCGGCGTGCCAAGCACCATGCTGCCGGTCATCGTCTGCACATTGGTGTCGTTCTCATACAGCTTGACGATGCCAAAATCGCTCAGGAATGCGTCGCCGTGGTTGTCGAAGAGAATGTTGCCCGGCTTGAGATCGCGATGGATGATGTTGCGTGAGTGCGCCTCATCCAGCGCGCTGGCAAGCCGCTGCGTGATGCGCACCGCGTCGGGCAGGTTGAGCCGGCCATAGGTGAGCAAGTCTGCCAGCGAGCCGCCAGGCATATGCCGCATGACGAGATACGGCTGGCCATCCTCCTCACCCACGTCATACACCGGCACGATGCATGGATGCTCCAGCGCAGCGATGATGCGGTATTCACGCTCGAAGCGCGCGCGCACATTTGGCTGATCCTGCATCGTGCGCGGCAGCAGCTTGATCGCCACATCGCGGCCAAAGCGCGGGTCGGTGGCGAGATACACGACCGACATGCCGCCTTTGTTCAGTTCGGTCTTGATTTGGTAGAGTCCGATGGTGCGCGGCAACATGATCTGCAATCAGCCCTTGAACAACAACCACCAGACCCAATTCACCGCTGCGTGAATGGTGGCCGAGGCAGTAACGTTGCGCGTGGCCATGAAGGTGCGCGCGTAGAAGACGCCGGCGAGTGTTGCCAGCACAAAATACCACCCAATGTTTGGCGGGTTATTCAAGTGCGCTGTGCCAAACAGGACCGACGTGACGACGATGACCAGCGCCGGCGACCAGCCAAACGTGTCTTCGGCATAGGTCAGGATCGCGCCGCGAAACAGCATCTCCTCGGGCAAGGCGACCAGCAGAAAGATGCCGGCGGCGCGAGCGACAGCTTCGACGGGCGTGGGGCCGGCAAACCGCGAGGTGAGATAGCCGCTGATCAAGCCAACCGGCACCGCGATCACCGCAAACATGCCCAGATTGGTCGAGGCGATGCTGATATTGCGCGGCGATGGCCCAAAATCCAGGCCGAGCTTGCCGAAGCGGCCGGCGGCGGCCAGCACATACAAAAACAGCGGCAGGACGGCCAGTTGAAAATACGTCAGCGTAATCTCCGGCGCGACTGTCACATGTGGAAAGGCGTCGAATTCAACCGCATACCACAGCGAAAGCACCGCGCACACGAACAGGAAGTTGAGGCGCTTCTTCTGCTCGCGCGTGGTGAGCAGCAACAAGAGCGCCGGCAGCATGAACGCGCCGATGCGCATCGCAATCTCCATCGTCGTCAAGGGCGATGGCACATCTGTGCCGGCCGGCTCACGCACGAAGGGCAGCAGGATGGGAAATGCGACTGCGATCAAACCGAGTGATATATCGGCGCCGCGCAATTGCGGCACATTCAACACGGCCAGAGACGCCGGCAAGATCAACAGCACACCCGTGAACAGCAATTCGGTAATGTCGAAATTTTCGTTGCCGCGCGCATGCATGATGACCGGCGCGAGCAACACGATGGGCAGCAACGCAGTTGGCAGGGGCTGCTCGCCGGCTCGCCGGCCGATGAAGGCTGCCACACTGGAAACGCTGAACAGCAGATAGCCGGCGGCTAACGCGCCGAACACCAGGAGCGGATAGATGAGGGTATTGAGGTGCGCCGGCTCCAACTGCTGAATCAGCATCCCAATCAGCAGGCCAAACAGCACAAAGCGCGCAACAAGATCGATTGTGCTGATGCGCTGGGCTGGCAGAGGCTCGATCGGTTGCACAGCGTTGTCGTTGGATGATGAAGCACTCGACTGGCTCAGCGAGTCCATACAAGGCGATTCTAACTGATGAACGCGCGCCACGCAGCATCCACTTGCACATTGGTCTCGTCGTGCGTGCCGGTAGTGTCGATGACAACGTCGGCCTGCGCCAGCTTGTCGGCCTGCGGGGGCTGCGCGTCGATGCGGCGAATGGCCTCTGCCTGCGTCATGCCGCGCGACCGCATCAGCCGCTCGATCTGCGCTTCACGCGAGCAGTGCGTCACCCACACCTGATCGCACTGTTTGGCATAGCCGCCCTCGAACAACCGAATCACCTCAATCACCACATGCCCGCGCCGCAGCGCCTCACTCATGCGCTGCAAGAGCAGCACGCGCACAGCGGGATGAGTGATCGCTTCGAGTTGCCTGAGCTTTGCGGCGTCGCTGAAGACGATGCCGGCCATCTTCTTGCGGTCGAGCGCGCCATCGGGCAGCAGCACTTCATCGCCGAAGACGCGCGCAATCTCCGCGAGCGCCGGCTGCCCGGGCTGCACCACCTCGCGCGCCAACTGGTCGGCATCGATCACTATCGCGCCGAGTTCGCGCAATCGCTTTGCCACGTGGCTTTTGCCAGTGGCAATATTGCCGGTGAGGCCGATGAGCTTGCCTACGGCACTTCCACCTTTAATGTCCAGCCGAATGGGTCTGGCACGCGACCATATTGGATATCGGTCAACGCCTTGAAGAGGTGCTGCGCCACCGGCCCAGGCGCATGCCTCATGGCGTAGTCCTTGCCCTCATAACCCATCTTGTCCACCGGCGCGATCACCGCCGCCGTGCCCATGCCAAACACCTCAGTGATCTTGCCACTTTCAATGTCGCGCAGGGCCTCATGCACGTCGATCTTGTCTTCACTCACGGTATAGCCGAGCGTAGGCGCAAGCTTGAGGATGGAATCGCGCGTGATGCCTTCGAGGATGCTGCCGCTCAGCGCCGGCGTGCTGATGTGCCTGCCATCGTAAACGAAGGCGATGTTCATCGCGCCGACTTCCTCGACGTAGCGCCGTTCGACGGCATCCAGCCACAACACCTGGTGATAGCCGAGATGTTCGACGCGCTCACTTTCGAACAGGCTGGCGGCATAGTTGCCGCCGGTCTTGGCCGCGCCAGTGCCGCCGCGCGCCGCGCGCACATAGTCCTGGCTGACAAACACGCTGACCGGCTTGAAGCCGGTGGGGAAGTAGGGGCCGGCGGGGCCGACGATGATGTAATGCAGGTATGTCTTGCTGGCATGCACGCCCAAGCCGACGTCGGTCGCGATCAGCACCGGGCGAATATAAAGCGATTCGCCCTCGCCGCTCGGCACCCACGCGTGTTCCAGCTTCACCAGTTCGACGATGGCTTCCACATGCGACTCGGCGTCGACGCCCTGCATTGCCATGCGCTTGGCGCTGCGATTCATGCGGGCGGCGTTCTCCCACGGGCGGAAGAGGTTGATGTGGCCATCGGGCCGGCGATACGCCTTCGTGCCTTCGAACAGTTCCTGCGAGTAGTGCAGCACCGTCGTCGCCGGGTCGAGCACAATCGGCGCATAGGGCCCAATCTTCGCGTCGTGCCAGCCCTTCTCCGGGCTGTATTTCTGCGAGAACATGCGATTGGTGAAGGTCTTGCCAAACACCGGCTTCTCCGCCAGCGGCGTTTTGGCATTGCCATCCAGCGGCTCTATCTTGATATCCATGATCGCTCCTGATTGTCGTGGTGTGTGATTGTATCGAATAGTAGGGGA
>JBDHWI010000055.1:0-23290 GCA_039810125.1 Thermoflexales bacterium
TCGACCTGATCCCCGACTTCATCGAGATCGGCGTGGACATCCTAAATCCCATCCAGACATCCGCCGGCCGCATCGGCGACCTGCCCGAGCTAAAGCGCCGCTTCGGCCGGCAATTGACGTTCTGCGGCGCGGTGGATACGCATCACGTCTTGCCAAATGGCACGCCGGCACAGGTGCGCAACGAAGTGCAGCGCGTGATCGAGACGCTTGCGCCGGGCGGCGGCTACATGGTCTCGTCGGTGCATACGATCATGCAGGACGTGCCGGCGGAGAACATCCTCGCCATGGTCGATGCGGTCGAAGAATTCGGACAGCCGTGACAGTCTGGCATTCAGAAAACTGCGACTCTGAATGCCTGGTTGCTACTGGCACAGTTTCGCGCGATGCTCTTCGAAGGTGATGGAGAATTGGTGCGTGCCGTCGCCATTGCATGCAGCGACGAAGTAGAAGAAGTTGGTCTGCGCCGGCTGCAACGCGGCCTGCAGTGCCGATAAGCCCGGGCTGGCAATCGGCCCAGGCGGCAATGCCGGATTGACGTAGGTGTTGTAGCCGGCGGGGTCCTCATATTTCAAATCGTCCAGCGTCAAGCCTTTCTTCCACCACGTCTTTTGATCGGGCTGAAAGCCAAGCGCAAATTGCGTGGTGGGATCGGCCTGCAGCGGCTGGCCGATGCTGAGGCGGTTCCAATACACGCTGGCAATGGTGGGGCGTTCGGCTGGGACGACCGCTTCGCGCTCGACGATGGAAGCCAGCGTGACGATGTCGCGCGGAGATCTGTTCTGTTGCGCAGCATTTGCCAGCAGCAGGCCGGCCTTCGCCTCGAAGTTGTCCAACATGCGCAACACCACATCTTGCGCGGTTGGGTTCTCCGGCAGGCGATACGTGTCAGGGAAAAGATAGCCTTCAAGCGTGGCATCGCTCGGCAGGCCCTTGAGGAAAGGATAGTCGTAGTCGCTCGCGCGCTGCGTCAAGCGCTTGAATTCATCGGCGCTCACGCCTATCTGCTGCTCCAGCAATTCGGCGATCTCCTCGCGCCGGAGGCCTTCGGGGATGGTGACCTGCACCTCATTGGCCTGACTGCGCTGCAGGGCGAGGGCAATCTGTTCGATGCTCATGTTCGGGCGCAGCGTGAATGCGCCGGCCTTCACGCCGGCGTCGAGGCCGTTCAAGCGCATGTAGATGCGAAACAGCTCGCTGTCGCGGATCAGCCCCTGCGCAGCCAGGCGTTTGCCGATGTCGGCTACCGACATGCCTGGCTCCACCACAAAGCGTTGCGGCGTCGGATCGTTGCTCACCGGCTTGGTCACATCGCCGCTGCGAATCAGGTCGAGGTAGGTGCCGATCAGCCACTTGTCGAGACCGGACATCTGCTGCGCCGCCGGCAAGCCCGTGCCGCTGACGCGCTGCGTCCAGATGCGGCCGGCCCACACCATCACGCCTATCGTGATAGCGAACAAGGCCAGCTTGAAAATCGAGATTTGTCGTCGCATGTCATTGGCTGCTGGCTATTGACCAAAGTTGCGCGTCACGCATTTTGCCAATAGCCAATGTTTTACTCGTCACTCAAATCCTCTTCGAAATCGCTTCGTTGCTCATCCAGATAGCGCTGCAAAATGACGGCAGCGGCGATGGCATCGTCGTGGATGGGCTGCTTGTGTCGCTTCTGCTCGGCGATGATGGCCTTTGCATCCTGCGTGCTGTGCCGCTCATCGACGTATTTCACCGGCACAGCGACCTGCGATGCAAGCGCATCGGCGAACTGCCGCACCAGATGCGATTGCTCGCTCGCGCGGCCATCGGCGTGAATCGGCAGCCCGACGACGATCTCATCGGCATCCTGCTCGCGCAGCAGCGCCAGCACGCGCGCCGGCGCATCTTCCGCTTTGCGGTCGATCACGCCGAGTGGCTTTGCCAGCAATTTGGTCACATCGCTCACTGCAACGCCAATCCGCCGGTTGCCCACATCCAATGCCAGTGTGCGCGCCATCTACTCTCGCTTCACTTCCGTGTCGATGCGCTGGATGACCAGTGGCAGGCGATTGATTGACCCCATCAGCCAGTCCGGCCCGGTGATGATCTGTGGGTTGCGCACCAGCGCGAAGTTTTGCAACAGGACAGATTGCGCTTCCGCCGGCGTCTTGCCGCGCACCAGTCGCTTCACCTCGCGCTCATCGATATTTGCGCCGGCGGTGCCGCGCGCATTCACGAAGAACATCGTGTCGTTGCCGGTGCCCTCTTCAGCCACCTCGCCACTGGCCGATTGCACGCTGAGCAACTCGAAGCCTTGTGGCACGCGCTGCATCAATACCTCGCGCGAGATGGCATCCAGATCTCGCGGGTCGACGGCGAGGCCGGCCACCTGTAAGCGCATGTTCAGGCTGACCTCATCGGCCTGCTCGGTCACAAAGCGATCGAAGGTCTCATCCTGCACGTCGGCTACGAACAACGTCTCCGGCAGCACGATCAAGCCGCCATTCACCACCTCGCGTTGCTCGCGCATTTTCTCCACCGCCTCTTGCAGCAACTTCTCGCGCAACGCAACGCGCAGGCGCGCATAGTCATCCTTCGTCACTGCCCTCACGGTCTCATTGCCGCCGCCGCCTGTCGGCGCGCTATTGATCACCGAGACCGCAAGGGATGGCACACCCTCCACCCGGTTGATCTGGCCGGCGCCGACGTTGCTGTTTGGCCCCTCTTCAATCGCCTGCACGGTCACAGTTGCCTGACCGCCGGCCGGCACTTCCACGTCGCTGGTGGTGACGAAGCGCGCCGGTGTGCTGGTGGCAGTGGTGCGCACCACCGTGTTGCGCGGCACGACATAGGGCGTGGCCAGCAAATTGGAAAACGTCACCTGACCGCTGGCACGATAGCGCTTGATGTCCTTCTTGCCAGTGGTTGGCGTGCTGAGGCGATCTTCGATGATCACATCGATGCGCGTCGCCGGCACCGTGCCGGCTTCCACATCCACGTCGCTTGCCTTCGTGTCCAGTCGCACCGGCACGATTGTCTCGAGGTTCTGGCTGGATGCAGCCAGGGTGATCTGCGCATGCGGCAGCAACGAAACAAACGCGGCGGCCATCATGCCGGCGGTGGCGAGTGCAACCAACCCGCGCGCAGCGATGACGAAGCCGTTGCGCTTGGGAAACAGACGGCGCAATGAATTGGGCGCAAATCGTCGCGGTGGGGTAAGCCGGCGAATCGGCTCTACCTCTTCGCTCGTTAGCCAGCGCTTTTGTATGGCGTCATTGGTGTTGGCGAATGCGGCCAATCCTGTCTCACGCGCGGCCCGACGCTGCTTGAAATCGGGGTGGATGATCGCGATCTCGACATTGCGCTGCTGGCCGGCGCGCTGCACCTGCACAAAATCGACCTCGCGCCAGCGCAGCACCGCCGGCATCACCAACGCTACGCGGTTGGCATTCGCCCATTCGATGCGGTCGAGCGCGCCAGCGGCATCGTCGGCGGGGTCGAGTGAAACAATCTTTCCGAGCATGGAACCAGAGGCAGAGGATACCCCATTTCAGCCGGCGTTTGCTGTGTGAACGCGCGATGGGTGGCCGGCGAAAGCAGGTCACCTGCCTTCATCTGGCTGAGTTGCTTAGGCTGGGTGTAGCCAGCGCTGGCGAGGGCGCGCTGCGCCGGCGGGCCACACGCTATAGGTTCGTCAGCAGGGCGCGCGCTTTGTCGAGCGCTTCACCAAGTTTGGCGGGGTCTTTGCCGCCGGCTTGCGCCAGGTTGGGCCGGCCGCCACCACTGCCGCCGACCACCGCTGCGATCTCCTTGATCAGCTTGCCGGCATCCACGCCCTTTTTGTTCAGGTCTTGCGACACGGCGACGAGCAGCGCCGGCTTGTCGTGAATCACCGCGCCCAGCACGACTGCGCCACTCGCATATTTGCCGCGGAACCAGTCGCTCATCTCGCGCATCAGATCGGCGGAGTCGACCTTCACTTCGGCCACCAGCATGCGCGACCCGTTCACCGCCGGCGCGCCTTCCATCAACTCGTCGAAGCGCGATTTTGCCAACTCGCGTCGCGCCTGCGCCAGTTGTTTCTCGGTCTCGCTCAACTGCGCTGTCAACTTGCCAGCCTGCTCCGCCACGGTGTCAGGGGTTGCGCCCAAGACCTTTGCAGCTTCGCTCAGTTGGCGCTGCTGCTTGCGCGCCTGCTCCAGCACACCGCGCCCGGTCAGCGCTTCGATGCGGCGCACGCCGGCGCTCACTGCGCCCTCGCTCACAAGCATTGCGCTGCCGATGTCGCCGGTGAGCTGCACGTGCGTGCCACCGCACAGCTCCGCACTGAACGGCTGATCGCCTGATTCGCCGATGCTGACCACGCGCACCATGTCGCCGTATTTCTCGCTGAAGAACGCCATCGCGCCGGAATCAATCGCCTGCTGATAAGGCATGGTCTTTGCGGTCACTGGCAGGTTGTCGAGGATCGCGTCGTTCAGCATCTCGCTCACCTGCTCCAACTCCTCGCGCGAAAGCGGATTGCCGTGCAAGAAATCGAAGCGCAGGCGATCCGGGGCGACGAGTGAACCTTGCTGACTGACGTGCGATCCCAGCACGGTGCGCAGGCTCTTTTGCAGCAGGTGCGTGGCAGTGTGATTGCGCATGATTGCCCAGCGGCGCGCCTCATCCACCTGCGCAGTGCAGGCGTCGCCGACTTGCGGCGAGCCCCATTGCACTTCGCACACATGCAAGATCAGGCCTGGCACAGGCCGGCGGGTGTCCTTCACGGACGCACACCAATCCGGCTCCTCTTCAGTATCCACATCGGTGCGCGCGCAGATCAGGCCGGTATCGCTGACCTGACCGCCGCTCTCGACATAGAACGGCGTGTCGCGCAACACGATCTCGATGCGCTCGCCCTTCATTGCGTTGCCGGTCAACTCGCCTTCGCGCAAAATGGCGAGGACTTCGGTGTCCATCGCCAGCGCGTCGTAGGGGTTGTAATGCACGCCTTCCGCCGGCAACTTGGTTTCAGCCTGCAAATCAGCGAGTATCTCGCGATAGTGGGTGGCTATATCGTAGTTGCCGGAAAATTGAGTCTTGCTGCCGGCGCGTGAAATGTCCTTTGTGTGTTCGCGCTCAGTGGCATAGCCGGCTTCATCCACTCCCAGCCCGCGCTCCTTCGCCACGTCGCGGGTGATCTCCAGCGGCAGACCATAGGTGTCAAACAATTTGAAGGCCGTCGCGCCATCGATAACCTTCGACCCCTGCGCCTTGAGTGTGTCGATCGACTCATTCAACCGGTCGAGGCCCAGATCGAGCATGCGCTCAAACTTCTCTTCCTCCACGCGAATGGTCTTGACAATGTGATCGTGGCGCATGACCAATTCGCTGTAATAGCCGCCCATATTTTCAATCACCGCTTCGCCAATCTGGTACAGGAATGGCTCCTCGAAGCCAAGTTCACGGCCAAAGCGCATGGCGCGGCGCATGATCATGCGCAGCACATAGTTGCGACCCTCGTTGCCAGGCAGCACGCCATCGCCGATGAGAAAGGCCGCCGCGCGGGCGTGATCGGCGATCACGCGATATGCGACCTGATGCGGTTGTCGCTCCGCATCTGACATTTTGGCCAACTGTTGCGTCTTGTCGATCAGCGGCAGGAACAGGTCGGTGTCGAAGTTGCTGTCAACGCCCTGCAGCAGGCGCACCAGACGCTCGAAGCCCATGCCGGTGTCGACGCCGGTCTGTGGCAATGGCGTGAGCGCGCCGCTCTCATCGCGGTTGAATTGCATGAAGACGAGGTTCCACAACTCGGCAGTGCGTTCAAGTGGGTCATCGTCGTTGTTCACCCACTTCGCGTCATTGTCAGCCAAATCGCCGGTGAAGATGTGAACCTCGCTGTTCGGGCCGCATGGGCCGGTCGACCCCATGCTCCAGAAATTGTCCTTTTCGCCGAAGCGCAAAATGCGCGACGCCTTGATGCCAACCTTTTGCCACAGGTCATATGACTCATCGTCGTTCTCATAGATGGTGAACCACAGGCGCTCGCGCGGGAAGCCATATTCACCCTCAAGCAACTCCAGCGCGTATTTCATGGCGTCGGCCTTGAAGTAATCGCCGAGTGAGAAATTGCCGAGCATCTCGAAGAAGGTGTGATGACGCTTGGTGTGGCCGATGTTTTCGAGGTCGTTGTGCTTGCCACTGACGCGCATGACCTTCTGTGCCGTCACAGCGCGCACGTAATCGCGCTTCTCCAGTCCGAGGAAGGCATCCTTGAACTGATTCATGCCGGCGTTCGTGAACAGGATGGTCTTGTCGCCGAAGGGAATCAGCGACGATGACGGCACGTGTGTGTGCCCCTGCCGCACGAAATAATCAATGAAGGTCTGGCGCACTTGGTTGCTCAACATAGGGTAGGAAATTATACAGGGATAATCGCGCCTTATGCCATATACGCTGCTGACAAACATTCACACACTGATCACGATGACCGGCGATCACAAGGCGCCGGCCCCACCGCTCCACACCGCCGCCGTTCTCGTCCACAACAATGTCATCGAGTGGGTCGGCAGCGTTGGCGAGTGGAGATGGGAGGGCGGCAATTTACATATCGCCGGCCGCGCTCCGATCCGGGACCCAAAACTCGAAATTCACAATTTGCAGGATCATGTCGTGCTTCCCGGCCTCGTCAACACGCATCATCACCTGTATCAAACGCTCACCCGTTGTATCGCGCAGGATAGCGGCCTGTTCAACTGGTTGAAGACGCTGTATCCGATCTGGCTTGGGCTAAACAGCGACGCGATTTACACCAGCGCGCTCACCGGCATGGCCGAGTTGATGCTGAGTGGCTGCACCACCGCCAGCGATCACCTGTACATCTATCCGAACGGCTGCACCATCGACGATGAGATTCGCGCGGCGAGGGAGATCGGCCTGCGCTTTCACGCCACGCGCGGCAGCATGAGCCTGGGTGAGAGCAAGGGCGGCCTGCCGCCAGACAAGGCGACCGAAGACGAAGCCTTCATTTTGAAGGAAAGCCGGCGCGCCATCGAACAGCATCACGACGCAGCGCGCCATGCGATGATCCGCATCGCGCTCGCACCCTGCTCACCGTTCAGCGTGACGACCGGATTGATGCGCGAGAGCGCGCGCATGGCGCGACACTATGGCGTGATGCTGCACACGCATCTGGCCGAGACGCGCGACGAGGATGAGTTTTGCCTGGCGATGTTTGGCAAACGGCCGTTGGACTATGCGGAGAGCGTGGAGTGGCTGGGCGATGACGTGTGGTACGCGCACGGCGTGCATTTCAACGCCGGCGACATCCACCGCATGGGCGCGTGCGGCTGCGGGGTGGCGCATTGTCCCAGCAGCAACATGCGGCTGGCAAGCGGCATCGCGCCGGTGCGGTTGTGGTTGAACGCCGGCGTCAAGGTTGGGCTGGGTGTGGATGGCAGCGCGAGCAATGACGGCAACCACCTGCTGGCTGAGGCGCGCCAGGCCATGTTGTTGCAGCGGGTGATGGATGCGTCGTTTGCCATGTATGGCGGCTCTCCTTCATCCCTGGGAATGGAGGCAAGGCAAGCCATATCGGCCTACGAGGCGCTGTGGATGGCGACGCGCGGCGGGGCCGGCGTGCTGGGCCGCGACGATATTGGCATGATCGCGCCGGGGATGAGCGCCGACGTGATCGCGGTGAATTTGAATCGCGTGGAATATGCCGGCGCGCTGCACGACCCGCTGGCTGCGCTCATCTTCTGTGCGCCGCGCGGCGTGGACTTCAGCATGATCGACGGGCGCGTGGTGGTGAGCGAGGGGCGACTGGCAACGCTCAATCTTGCGCCGGTGGTCGAGCGCCACAACGCCATCAGCCTGCGGATGATTCGCGGGGAATAGCAGATGATCGATCAGTCGCCTCTACAATTGTGTTCTGTATGAGCAACCCGCCCAGCACACCACGCTTCACACTGCCGCCGGCGCGCGCACTAGCGCGTTATGCGCTGGTTGCATTCGCAGTCGTCGTCGTCGCGTGGCTGCTCATCGCTGCCGGCAACACTCTGGCGCCCTTCATTGTCGGCCTGGCGCTGGCCTATCTCATCACGCCGCTCATCAACAAGTTCGACAAGCGCCTGCCGCGCTGGGCGGCCATCCTCATCGTGTATGTCATTGTCGCGCTGGTGTTGATCGGCATCGTCGTGTTGATCGTGCCACCGCTGCTCAGCCAGTTGCAGCGGTTGGTCTTGCGCTTCACCGATCCGAGCCAGTTGCAGACGTTGTTGCGCCAGGCGCTCGATTGGTATGAGCAAACAGTGCCGCCGGCGCTGCAATCACCCATTGAACAAACCGCGCAAACCGCACTGCCGGCGATTCAAGCCAATATTGCCGACATCCTGCGCGCCACCGGCGGCTTTCTGCTCAGCCGCATCACCGGTGTGTTCGGCTTCCTGTCGTTCTTCGTCGGCTTCCTCGTCATCCCGATCTGGCTGTTCTATCTGCTGAATGACGGCCGGCGCGGCAGGGTGATCTTCAATCGGCTGCTCGACCATCGCATTCGCCCCGACGTGTGGAACAGTTGGGCGCTGGTCGACCGCACGCTCAGCGCATTCATTCGCGGGCAACTCACGCTCGGCGTCATCATCGGCGTGGCGGTCTGGGTGGGATTGATCATCCTCGACTTCATCCCCGGCATCGAGATCGACTACATTCTGGTGCTGGCGATCTGGGCCGGCGTTGCCGAACTGATCCCGATGATCGGCGCAATGCTCGGCGCGATCCCTGCGGTGATTGTGGCGTTCATCGTGGGCGGGCCGGCATCGGCGATCGCCGTGCTGGTGCTGTTCGTCATCATCCAATTTGTCGAGAATAATTTCCTGGTGCCGCGCGTCATTGGCGAGAGCGTTGGCGTGCATCCAGCGATCCTGCTAGTTGCCCTCATCGTGCTGGGCGCAGATCTTGGCTTTATCGGCGTGATCGCCGCCGCGCCGCTGACCGCAATTGCGCGCGATCTGTATCTGTATGCCTATCGCCGGCTGAGTGGCAAATCACCCCGCGAAGCCATCGAGAGCATCTCGCTCAAAGCCGAACAAAAGGCGCATGAGTTGGCAGCTTGAATCTGGGCTATGGCTGACCAGACACCACTTTCACCCAATGCTCGCTAAACCTTGCGCCATCGATCTGCGTGACGAGGCGCGTGGGCTTGCCGGCAGGATCGACGCGCTCGACCAGCCAGCCATCCACCACATCGAATTTCAGCGGCAACTCCTCGATCAACACGCCTTCGCGCCAGCCTAGCGCAATTGCGCAGGCCAGCGGATCGTGCTGGAAGTTGATGATGTCGCGCGGCACAGCGGCATAGTTTTCGAACTGCTTTGCGTTGTTGTATTCAATCTCGAACACGCCGGCCTGATGCGCGATCAACCGCGCCAGCGCATTACCTTTTTGCAGCGCTGGCACATGCGCCCTGCGCAGCGCGGTCTCCAGCGTCATCGTCATCGGAATCACGGTTGGGTTTGCGTTTTCGAACACGAGTTTCGCCGAACCGATATCGTTCTGCACATTCCAGTCGTAGTCATTGGACCACTGCGGGTAGCCAGCGCGAAAGGGAAATACGAAGCCACCCATCAAAAACAGATTGGCGCGCTGCAGGATGCCGGGCCGGCGGCGCTCTAGAAAGGCGAGATTGGTGTATGTGCCAATGCCGCAGATCAACGCGCCTTGCGCGATGCTTTGCTCCAGCAGATCAAGCGCGGCGTCCATCGGCCCGGGTAATGCGGGGACGGGTTCGGGCCAATATGCGGCTTCATCGGGCAGGCCGGCGTAGAGGCGGAAGCAATCCATCGACGCATCTGCGCCTGCGGCTACAGGGATGTCGCTGCGACCGGCCAAATCAAGCGCGTAGCGGCAGTAGCCGGCGCGCCGGCCTGCATTGTCTTGATTTGTTGTAACAGCGATGAGATCGGCGCCTGGCCAGCGTAGCGCCATCGCCAGCGCGCACAGGTCGTCCAAGTCGCCGCCGAGGTCGGTGTCGATGTGAATTTTTGGCATGGTGCCGATCGGAGTATAGCTGGCTGAAAAACCTCGCGTTGTTTGAGGCCCACAAGACCGGCGGTTTGATCGCACCTACAATGCCTTGTCATGCGCGTAGCAATGATCAGCTTCCACACATCGCCGCTGGCCACGCTGGGCGGCAAGGACACCGGCGGCATGAACGTGTATGTGCGCGAGATCGCGCGTGAGTTGGGCCGGCGCAACATCCACGTCGACATCTTCACGCGCAGTAACGGCAAGCACTGTCTGCGCATCGACCCGCGCCTGGGCCAGAACGTGCGCGTGATCCATGTGCCCGCCGGCCCCGAAGCGCCGGTCAGCAAGAATGATTTGTTTCAATACGTGCCGGCATTCACCGAGTGGATGTGCGAATTCAACTCCGAGACCGAGAACTCGGAACTTGGAACTCGGAACTACGACATCATTCATGCCAACTACTGGCTCTCCGGCCTCGTCGCAGAGAATCTGCGCAAGTGCTGGGGCACTCCCTTCGTGCTGACCTATCACACGTTGGCTGCGCTGAAAAATCAGATCGCCGAGCGTCCGCAAGACCGCGAGAGTGACCTGCGCCTGGACAATGAATGCAATCTATCCAATCTGGCCGACCGCCTGACTGCAAACACGACGGTTGAGAAACAACAACTGGTGCGCTTCTACGGCGCGCCGTCATCGCGCATCCGCATCGTGCCGCCTGGTGTCGATCCCTCGCGCTTTCATCCCATCGAGCAGAGCTACGCGAAGAGCGTGATCGGAATTCCACGCAAGCGTCGCATGATTCTGTTCGCCGGCCGCATCGAGCGCCTGAAGGGCATCGACACGCTTTTTCGCTCAGTGGCCTTGCTGAAGCGGCGCCGGCCAGACTGGGATTGGGAGAACATCTGCGTGTCGGTGATAGGCGGTGATCCCAGCGAAGAGGGCCAGCGCGAAAACGAGGAGATGGGCCGGCTGCACGACCTGCGCGACGCGCTGGACATGCAAGACCTGATTGCCTTCCTTGGCGCGCGCGACCAGGATGCGCTGCACTTCTATTTCTCTGCCGCTGAGTTGCTGGTAATGCCATCGCACTATGAATCCTTTGGCATGGTGGCGCTGGAGGCAATGGCGTGCGGCACGCCGGTGATCGCATCTGATGTAGGCGGCCTCACGACGTTGGTGCAGGATGGCAAAACCGGCTACCGCGTGAAGGTGAACGATGCCGAGGCGATGGCGCGGGCAATCGAGCGGCTGTTGGACAACGAAGCGCTGCGCCGGCGCATGGGCCATCGCGCAGCTTGCTACGCCGAGGATTACACCTGGCCAAACGTCGTGGATAAATTGCTCGGCGTCTACAACGAGCTGGCCTGAATCATGGCTGCTGTATCGCGCCGGCAAATGCGCTCGATGTTCCTATGGCTGATTGGCAAAGATGCTTTCGACTGAGTTGTATCGCTCAAATGTTCATATAATCGCTTCACTGTGAAGTTATTTCAGCGCATCAAGATGCAGGCCAGCATGGCGAAAAGTCAGCCGGCGCAGCACAACCACAGCACCGCCGTCGTCAAGTTGCTGAACAAGGGCCGGCTGTGGCGCAGCGTCATCGGCGTGTTGCTCATCGTCGCTGGCGTGGTCACGCTGCTCACTGCACTGGGGCTGAACACCGGCGGCGTGCTCGCTGGCGCGGTCGCGCTGCTACAAAAGCTCTTCGGCATCGGCATCTTCCTGCTGTGCATCATCGCCATCGGCGCCGGCGGATACCTGCTGCTAAACCCCAACCCGCGCATGACGCGCCGGCGCTGGGTGCAGGTGATTCTGGCCGAAGTTGCGTTTTTCTCCTTCCTCGCGCTCATCCACACGGTCTCTTTCGGCGTCGATCCGTATCAATTGGTGCAAGGTGGCGGTGGCGGCGGCGCGGTCGGCTGGGTGCTGAGCGAGGCGTTGTGGAAAATCCTCGGCGTCAGCGGAAATGGCATGTCGCTGATGCGGTTGCTATCACTGTTGATCTGGCTGGTGATCTTCGCATTCAGCGCGTTCGTCGCCGTCTCGCCGTTGCTGATGACGCACACACCCCTGAAGCGAGAAGAGGATGCAGATGCGCCGGCGGTTGCGGTCGGTCGCGCGCCCATCCACACCAAGCCGTGGGAGGTGGCTGCACCTGAGCAATCCGATCTACCCGCCGAGCCCAAACTCGACAAACCGATTCGCGGCACGCAGTTGCCCTTGTCAGACAGGCCCGAAAAAGCAGAGAGGAAGTTGGCCAGGGGTGAGGCGCAAAACGTCAAATCCAACGCTGTCATCATCAAGGCCGATGAGGCGAGGCATGACAAGCCGGCCAAACCATACGCGCGCCCCGACACCCTGCCACGCATCGATCTGTTGAAAGCGGTGAAGGAAGTGAAGAACAGCGATGCCGATGCCCAGCGACTGGCCGACGTGATCGAGACCACGTTGACGCAATTCGGCCTGGCCGGCAAGGTCGTCGAGATTCGGCGCGGCCCCACTGTCACGCAGTTTGGCATCGAGCCGGGCTACCTTGACCGCGGCGCGCAGAGCCGCGAGAAGGCGCTGCTGAAAATCCGCAATGCGCTGAACGCAGCGGTCTACGAGGCGGTCGATGTCGAGTTGAGCGCAGAGAAGACCACCGCGCAAATCAAAGCGCCAGTTGCCATCATCGATGCAAAGGAAGCCGGCTTCAAGGCATTGTTGAAGGCGTTGCTGGCCGAGCTGGACTTGAGCGCGAGCGTGGGCGAAGGCGACCGCCGCTCAGGGCGCGCTGTGTTCGAGATTGGCGCAGACACCGAACGCAAGTTGAAGATCAAGGCCGGCCAGGTGAGCAACTTGCGGCGCGAGTTAGCTGCTGCGCTCTGCGACCGTCTATTTGAAGTGGATGACTTCGCCGGCTCCGACCAACTGACCGAGCGATTGACGATTTCATTTCCCGCCGGCATCGCTGATGCGTTGGGCTTGAAGGATGTGCTGGAGGCGACAATTCTGGAATTGGGGCTGGCCGGTGAGATCGATCTGCCGCGCCGCAGCACCAAAGCCGACATCGTCTGGGCAAAGCAGGCGCAGAAGGTGCGGGTGGGCGCGATTGCCGCGCTGCAAAACGACTTCGCCCTCGCGCTGGCCGCGCCGTCCATCCGCATCGAAGCGCCCATCCCGGGGCGCGGGTTGGTTGGCATCGAAGTGCCAAATGCCAACATCGCTACAGTTGACCTGCGCTCTTTGATGGAGAGTGAAGCATTCCGCAGGATCGCCGCCCAGTCGCCACTGGCAATTGCGCTGGGGCGCGATGTGAGCGGCACGGCGGTGAACGCCGATCTGGGGCGCATGCCGCATGTGTTGATCGCCGGCACCACCGGCAGCGGCAAGAGCGTATGCATCAGCGCCATCACCGTGTGTTTGGCGATGAACAACCGCCCCGAAGATTTGAAGCTGGTGATGATCGATCCGAAGATGGTGGAGCTCTCGCGCTTCGCCGGCCTGCCCCACATCATTGGCAAGCCCGAGAGCGACATTGACCGCATCCCTGGCGTGCTGCGCTGGGTGACGCGCGAGATGGATAGCCGCTACAAGAAATTTGCCGAGATCGGCAGCCGCAACCTCAGCGATTACAACGAAGCCATGGCGCGCAAGAAGGAAGCGCCGCTGCCACGCATCGTCGTGCTGATCGACGAATTGGCCGATCTGATGTTGCAGTCGCCCATCGAGACGGAGAAGACGATCTGCCGGTTGGCGCAGATGGCGCGCGCGACCGGCATCCACCTTGTCGTTGCCACGCAGCGCCCCAGCGTCGACGTGGTTACTGGCCTCATCAAGGCTAACTTTCCGGCGCGCATCTCGTTCGCCGTCGCATCCGCCACCGATTCGCGCGTCATTCTCGACCAGATCGGCGCAGAGTCGCTGCTTGGTCGCGGTGACATGCTCTTCCTCAACCCTGAAAAGGGCAGCCCAGAGCGCCTGCAAGGCTGCTTCGTCAGCGACAAGGAAGTGGAGGGTGTGATCGACTGGTGGAAGAAGCAGATTGAAACGGAGAAGCAGGAAAAGATCCGCAAGGGCGAGTTGGAAGTGACCTCAGAAGAGGACTACGTGGCCAACAAGAAGCCCGAATTCGAAACGCCGTGGGAGATGGTTGTCGCTGAGATGGCGGCGGAGCGCATGCAGAATGGCAACGGCGGCAGCGGGTCGAGCGGCATGGATGACGACGGCGGTGACGACGAACTCATCAACAAGGCGATGGAGATCATTCGCGCCAATGGCAATGTCAGCACCTCGCTGTTGCAGCGTAAATTGCGCATTGGCTACCCACGCGCAGCGCGGCTGATGGAAGAGCTGAAGGAAATGGGCTATGTGGGTGAGGCGAGCAAGCAGGCCGGCAAGGGGCGCGACGTGCTGATGAAGGACGCACCGCCGGCTACAACCGAAGAATAGCGTCGCAAGGCTGATGCCTGGTCTGGCCTGGGCATATTCAGCGGCGCAGAAGATTCCGTGAGTCCTCGCGCAGTACGGTTTCGCCGCTCGCCGGCAGGTTGTGAGCGAGTGGCAGAGCCGGCTTCATTCTGCTCCTGTTGTTTTGAATTTTGACCGCATCATGCTGGCCATCTGGTCGGTGATTGCGCCGACGATGGCGGCGGCCTCGCCGAGTTGTGCAAGGTCGCTCGCAAGCAGCGCTCGGCCAAACTCAACCGCCGGCATGAGCGGTGTGTCCCCACGCTTGCGCAGATGAATCATGAGTTGGATCGCCGCCGCCGCCCGCTCGCGATCTTTTTGTTTGCGGCGCAAATGCGCAAAGGGGTGTGTCAGCGTCGAGGGCATGATCACACCGCTCACTAGCGTTGGCACAATAACTGCCTGTGGCGCATGCTTGATGAGCAGCGCGACGCTTGGCGACCATTTGCGCAGTGATTCAACCGCGCCGGCCATGCAGGCTGGGTCAGGTTCGATGTGGCCGGCAGGGTTCATAAATAGCGCGCCGCCGGTCTGCAGATGTCGCGCAGCCTGCCGCACCGCTGCAAAACGATCATTCGTCTGCTCTGGCACCGGCACAAGCCGCTCGAACAGATGCGGCAGCAGGCGCACAAAGGGGCGATCATTGCCCACCGCCTTCAGGTCTGTGCGGGGAATGGCGCTGAAGCAAGCCAGCGTCTCGGTGAGGCCGGCATGATTCGCGGTGAACAGCACTGGCCCTTCGCGCGGGATATGCTCAATGCCGGCGATGCGCACCTCGCGCACCATAGTCTGCATGATCTCGCGAGAGGCAGTTTGCAAGCCGACCTCACCAACGTGGCGATCGTAATCGACAACCAACTGGGTGAATGCCGCGACAGGGCGATGAAACAGGTGAGCGAGCGCCGGCCTGGCAAACACCCACCGCTTCAGCCCCAGATTGTCGAGCAGATCGTTCAGATTGATCTGCATCAGCGCAGCAAAGTTATCGCTCTCCACACCCAGGATCCCCTCGCAAAGGCGCAAAGAATCATTTGCTCCCTTGCGTCCTCACGCCTTCGCGAGAGATATTTCAGCCGCCGGCGGCATGCGCCACAGGCAGGAAGAAAAACGCGATGGCGACGATGATATACAAGCCGACCAGCAGCGCGCCTTCCAGCCAGTTTGAGCGACCGTCCATCGACACCATGGCTGCGATGATGCAGGATGCCAACAGCGCCACCAACTCGAACGACGTGAATTCCAGCGTGAGATGTTGTCCAAAGAGCAGCGAGATGAACACCAGCAATGGCGCGACGAACAGCGCGATCTGCAGACTGCTGCCGATGGCGATGCCCAGGCTGAGGTCCATCTTGTTTTTGATCGCCACCTCGATGGCGACCACATGCTCGGCGATGTTGCCGATGATCGGCACCAGAATGACGCCGACGAACATCTCGCTGATGCCGAGTTGCGCCGTCATCGGCTCGACCGCGCCAACAAGAAATTCACTCATCAGCGCAATCAGCGCAGTGGCTGCGATGAGCAGGATGACGGCCGAGCGCACCGTCATGGTGGGTTCGTGCGCGGCCTCTCGTGTGAGCGAGTCGCCGGCCTTGGCGCGCAGCGTGTAGAGCATGCTCAGCACGTACAGGATGATGATGACGCCGGCGGTGAGCAAGCTCAACTCTTCCACCCGCTTCGTGTCCGGCTCGATGGCAAACGCAAAGAACGACGGAACTGTCAACACCAGCGATGCCATGATCAGCATGGTGGCGTTCAAGCCGGCTTGTGACGGATTGAATTTCTGGGTGCCATTCTTCAGCCCGCCCAGCAAGAGCGCTGCACCCATCACCAGCAGGATGTTGCCGATGATTGAGCCGGTAATGGATGCGCGCACCAGATCAAGCAGGCCTTCGCGCAGCGCCAGGATGGTGATGATGAGTTCGGCGGCGTTGCCAAGTGTGGCATTGATGAGCGCGCCAATCTGCGGGCCGGTGCGGCCGGCCAACTCTTCTGTCGCATCACCCATCAAGCCGGATAACGGCACCACTGCCAGCGCCGCCGTTGCGAAAATAATGACCGGCTCCCAATGTGCCAGTTCGGCCACAAGTGCAACCGGTATGAAAAGCAGAAGCAAATTGATGGGATTTTTGAGTGCGTGTTTCATGTGTACCTTGTGTCGGCGCTAAAAATCGGTGCGCACAGTGTAGCAGTTTGCCTCATCGTATCGGCGTTTCACCTGCTACCCTGCCTGCCGCTCTGCCGCACCCCGCCATGCGGAGTCAAGCCTGGATGGCGGTAGCGTTTTGGAGTATTGCGACTAAACTTGTGACTTGGGCAGGTTTTACTTTGAATCTGCCCCAAGCGTCACCTGCCGCACAACCACGCGGCGGGCATTCATGTGTTTAGAGGGGCTAATCCATGAGTTCCGGATCCAAGATTTCCCGACGTGCTTTCTTCCGAAAGACCCTTGCCGCCGGCGGGGCCACCCTGTTTGTCTACGCCAATGGCCGCTATCGCATGACCTTTGCGAATACCGGCGCAGTTGGCGCAGCCAACTACCTGCTGCGCATCGTGCATACCAATGACCACCATGCGCGCATCGAGCCGGTCAAAGACGTTTCCATCAGTTCGTCGCCGGCCACCACCCGCAACCTCGGCGGTGTGGCGCGCCGCAAGACGTTGATCGATGCCAAAAAGGCAGACGCACTCGCCAACAGCCAGGAATTTCTACTGGTCGATGCCGGCGACGTCTTCCAAGGCACGCTCTATTTCAACAAATTTCAAGGGCAGGCTGATCTGAGGTTCTACAACCTCATGGGCTACGAAGCCATGGCCATTGGCAACCATGAATTTGACAGCGGGCAACAGACACTGATCGACTTCATCAAGGGCGCCAACTTCCCCATCCTCAGCGCAAACATTGATGCGCAACCATCCAGCCTGCTTGGCGCCATCGCGGCTGAGGTGGCGGATCCGGGTGCTGACAAATGGGGCAAGCGCGTCATCATCACCAAAGGTGCGAAGAAGATCGGCCTGTTTGGCATGACGCCGCCCGACACCGGTATTTTGAGCAGCCCCGGCGCTGGCGTGACCTTCCTTACTGATCTTGCTGGCATCGCGCAGGCGCAAATCAACGCGCTGAAGGCCGACGGCGCAGACATCGTGATTGGCCTGACGCATATCGGCTACGACGCAGACCAGGCGTTGGTGCCGCAGGTCAGCGGCCTGAGCGCCATCGTCGGCGGTCACTCACACACGCCGTTGCGCCCCACCGGCGATACCACACCCGCCGGCAGCGCGCCTGCCGGCCCCTATCCCACGCCGGTGAACGACAAAGACGGCAAGTCTGTCCCCATCTTCACCGATTGGGAATGGGGTAAGTGGCTCGGCGACTTCACGCTTGAATTTGATGCCGGCAACAATCTCGTCGCGGTCGCCGGCACGGTCGGCCCGGTGTGGGCGGATGGATTGGGCGTGCCACCCAACACGCAGGACAAGCCGCCAAAGCCGCAGCGCGCATTGATCGCCGGCGAAGGCCCGGATGTCGGCGCTGATCCGGCGTTGCAGGCCATTATCGAGACTGACTATCAGCCGGCGGTGATTGCCCTGGAGCAGCAGGTTATCGGCAGCACGGCGGTCTTGCTGGATGGCGAGCGTCCGAGTGTGCGCAACTTTGAGACCAATCTGGGCAACCTGATCGCCGATGCGATGATCGAGAGGACGAAGAGTTCCGGCACCAGATTGGCCATCACCAACGGGGGTGGCATCCGCGCTTCGATCAAAGGGCCAATTGCGCCGGCGGTGACGGACCCTGTCACGGTGGGCGAGGTGTTGACGGTGCTGCCATTTGGCAATACCGTGTCGCTGCTCACACTCACTGGCGCGCAGGTAATCGCCGCGCTGGAGAATGGCGTGAGCCAGGTCAATGTAACCACGCCCAGTTCATCCGCCGGCCGCTTCCCGCAGGTGGGTGGGATGCAGTTCGTGTGGGATCCGAAGCGCCCTGTCGGCAGCCGCATTGTTTCGGTGATGGTGCAAAAGGTGACCGTGAATGCCCAATCTGCGGACGCAGTGGAGTATGAGCCGATCAATCCTGCCGGCGAGTATCGCGTTGTCACAAACAACTTCATGCTGACCGGCGGTGATGGCTACAGCGTCTTCAACCAAGGCACCAACAAGGTCGACAGCGGCCTGATCATGGCCGATGTGGTAGCTGACTACATCACCGAGAAATCACCTGTGAATCGGGGCAACGAAGGCCGCATCACCCGCGTGCAGGCGTATTTCCCATTCATCGCGAATCAGTCCGTCACGTCGACGCTGACCTCAGCGCTCGTCATTCACTGATGCGCCAGTCAACGC
The DNA here is from genome assembly GCA_039810125.1 of Thermoflexales bacterium. GTDB lineage: Bacteria > Chloroflexota > Anaerolineae > J036 > Brachytrichaceae > JBDHWI01. The sequence goes on from JBDHWI010000055.1 coordinate 18,775, forward strand.
AAAACGCCTCTGCCTGGGCAGAGGCGTTTTGCTTTTCCACGCGACAGATATGTCGCGGGTGATGAATGATATGAACGATGGGTTTGTGATCGGGGTCGACGGCGGACAGACCAGCACCAAGTGCGTGCTGGCTGGGTTGGACGGGTGTGTGATGGCGCAAGGCGCCGGGCCAGGCATGGTGCATCTCGCTGCAAAGAATGGCGCAGCTGTTTTTAGGGAAGCCCTGCAAACATCCCTCGACGAGGCGTGGCATTTTGCCGGCTTGTCGCCGCGACCGCCGCGTGCCATCGTCATGGGGTTGACCGGCGTGGAAACCGACACCCTTGAAGCGACACAAGCAACCCAGATCGCACAGGCGCTGACCGGCGCAGTCGTTGCAAGGGCGGTAAGTGACGCCGACACGGCACTCTTCGGCGCACATGCCGGGCAGTCGGGCATCATCGCTATTGCCGGCACCGGCGCGCATATTCGCGGCATGAATGCACAAGGCAAATTTGCCAGCGCTGGCGGGTGGGGCTGGCTGCTGGGTGATGAGGGCAGCGCGATGTGGTTGGGGCGCGCTGGTTTGATCGCCGCGTTGCACGCCGAAGACGGCGTCGCGCCGGCCACCATTCTGGTTGACTTGTATCGTGACCATTTTGGCCTGCTGCAATTTCGCGATGCGGTGAAGCGCATGGTCTATGCACCGGAATTTGGCGCAAAGGATTTTGCGCGCTTGGCCATGCAGGTGTCGGTTGCAGCGAAGGCGGGCGACGCGGTGGCGCTAGGGTTGGTGCGGCAGGCCGGCACAGATTTGACGTGGCAGGTGCGCGCGGTGCAGACGCGATTGACGCTGCCGGCCGCCGTGCCGATTGCGCCTCTCGGAGGCGCATTTGATCATGTGCATGGCTTGCATGAGGCGTTTGTGCTGGCGCTGGGTGATGGGAATGTGGTGGCAGCGCAGCACTCGCCGGCCGCCGGCGCAGCATTGATGGCGGCGCAATTGGCCGGCGCGCAGGCCCTTCTGAAATAAAAAGAAGATGCGCATCAGCGCATCTTCCAAAACGGGGAGACAGGGATTCGAACCCTGGGTCCAGTTTTTAGCCGGACAACCGCTTAGCAGGCGGCTCCGTTCGTCCACTCCGGCACCTCCCCAAACTATCTTTCCGAGCGGAAAGGGTGAGATTCGAACTCACGGTGACGCAAGGCGCCACAACGGTTTTCAAGACCGCCGCCTTAAACCACTCGGCCACCTTTCCAAGATGGGTCACCACTATACCATCCGCAGTCCTGCCAAGCAACAGCTTGCAAGTAAAAAATCTGCCTCGCGAATCTTCGCGAGCTGGCACAGACGGGAGCATCACCCATCAAACCAACGCCTGCCCGCCGTTGCTCGGCGTTGATTTGCCTTGCGTGCAGCAAGTAAAGATGTGCGCCGCCAGAAAAGTTTGCCGTTGCCTGTAGGGTAAACCGCTTTCACATCCCATTTTTTAACATCTGCGTCATCTGAGTTTCATGTCGGTGTATATAAATAGCCATGTGGCCAGGTGAATGCCTCTACCATTTCCTACACGGAGCGAGGGATCAACCGATATACGCGCAGAGGGACAAGCCGTATCATGAACGTGCAGCACGCTGAGATGTATTGCACTACGCTTGTAACAAGACACTTATTTGTAGGAGGATAAAGATGGCGCATAATCCGCTCAACGATTTGTATGTGGATTCGGTTGAAGAAGTGACACTTGATACGCAACCGTATTGGGAAATTGCCTCAGCCATTTGCAATCGTGATTTGCGCCGTTACCAGATGCAAATGACTCGCCGGCTGCAAAAGAAGCATCGCTCTGCCCATGTGAAGGAGGCAGAGTTCGTGCAACCCGCCCCGCACGAGCCGGCTGAGGTCACTGCATAGGCGACAGCCGAATCTCTACAGCAGCAGGGGCAAGCGAAAAGCTTGCCCCTGTTTTTGTCTGCCGGTGTTGCGCCGGTTGTCTCTATCTTACAATGATTGGAAGATAGAGATAGCGATTTCCGGACGGAGTTACCACTGTCCATGAATAGCGCGCCGGCGTCGTCTCCACATTGCCGGCCTCGTCACGCGCGCGCACCCGCATCTCGTGTGCGCCGGCGCTCAACCCGCCGATGGCATGCGGGCTGGTGCAGGCTGCCCACGCGCCGCCATCCAGGCTGCACTCAAACATCAATGCCTGCGGCGAAGTCAGGTTGTCGCTGCCAGTGAAGGTGAATGTGGCGGTCACGTTCGTGGTGGTCGTCATTGGCCCGCTGAGGATCGTGGTGGTGGGCGGGGTCGTGTCTACTGTCCACGTGAACACCGCCGGCGATGGGTCAACGATGCCCGAAGGATCCTTGGCGCGCGCCGCAAAGTTGTGCACGCCTTCGCTCAAACTGGCATAGATCTGGGGCGATGTGCAGGCGGCAAAGCTGCCAGCGTCAAGCTTGCATTCAAAGCTCAGATAGGCCGCCGGCGTCACATCGTCGCTGCCGGTGAAGGCGAAGGATGCTGTCAACGCATTCGTCAATGTGAGCGGCGTGCTGGTGATGAGCGTGTCAGGTGGGTTGCCGCCACAGAGCACCGTCGTGTCTGGCTGGAAGCCGATATTGGGTGAGGTGTCAGTGCCATTGCACAGCCAGGGATCGAAGTCGAGCCGGTCTGCGTTCGCATTGCCACGCCCGCCTGTATCGAGGTTTGGATTCGGGTCCAGCACATTTACGACGAACACAGGCGCTGAGGCAGGTGGCGTGGCAGTGCCGCCAAATCCCACTGGGATTTGCGCTGCATAGCCCGGCTCACCGGAGCTCGGCTGCTGCACAATCGCGAAGGGCGCTGCGCCGAAGTAGTTCTGCTCCAGCATGCGCGTCACGCCGGCGGGGTTGCCGCGATCGTCCACCTGTGAGTACCAGTTGCCGGTGATGTTGTTCAGCGTCACGACATCGCCACCTGTGCTGACATCCTGTCGATACAAGATGCCCATCGTCCAGTTGTTGGTGATGTTGTTGTTCTTGATCGTGCTGTTGCCGGCCTGGTTGATGATATGGATGCCGGTGCGGTTGTTGGTGATGTCGTTGCTGTCGATGGTATTGCCGCCAATGGCGACCAGCACGCCGTTTCGGTTGCCGCTGACAATGCTGTTCTTCAACGTGTTGCCAGTGCTGTTGAACGACACGCCCTGGTTGCGCGTGTCCGCCCAGGTTCCCACGGTGTTGCCGTCGCGGGTGATGGTAAAGCCGTCGAGCGTTGCGCCGCCGGCGGAGAAGGCCACCGTGTCGGCGCCAGACACCATGCTTGGCCGCGGTCCGACGATCGTCGTCGTTGCAGCGCCGGCGCCCTTCACCAGCAAGTTGGCCTTGTTGATGTTGACTGATTCAGGGTACGTGCCGGCTTTTGCGAGCACAGTATCGCTGGCTTGCGCATTGTCGATCTCGGCCTGGATCACCGCGCCGATGCGCATCACGTTGGTGAACGTGTAGATGCCGCTGACGTAGCTGAAGCTGCGCACGGCGAACGGCGATTCGGTGACGAGCGCAATCACCGCCTTGTCATAGGTGTTGTTGTTCCAGTAGCTGGCCCAGTCAAGGTCGGCAGTGTTCACCGCGCCGCGCGAGCGGATGTGCTGTGTGCTGCCGCTGAAGGCGTTGCCGGTGATGATCGCGCCGCCAACCGGATAGGTGTACCAGGGCACGCCACCGGCGCCGTTGAAGCTGACGAAAGGCCAGTCTTGAGCGGTTGTCGGCAGGAAGACATTGTTCACGATCTTGCGATTGGCAACTGGACCAGAGTAGCCGGCGCCGCTGCTGACCGCAATCTGCGCGCCCTGGTCAAAGATGTTGTTCTCAATGTCATAGGCCTTGATGTAAGACGTGCTCGCGATGGTGTCGTAACGCCAATCGCCGAAGTACAGCGCGCCGCCATCTGGCACGTTGATCTTCGAATGCTTCATGGTGAAACCATCACCGATGACTTCAATCGTCTTGTTGTCGCTGGGCAGGTTGTTGAGGATGTTCAAGCCCTGCAGCGTGATGTTGTCGCCCTCGACAAAGATGCCGCTGTAACCGAAGTTGTTGGTGGCGTTCGTCGTGATATTGGCGACGGTGTTCGCAGCATTGGTGATCGGCGTATCGGCGGCGTCGACGCCGATGATGCTGATGCCGGCTTTGGCTTGCGAGATGAACAGGCCGAACTGGTGCGGGCCATTTATGCCAAGCACCCAGCGATTGGTGGCTGTCTCGCTGTAATTGCCGGGCAATACGCGCACCGTGCCACCTGGCTGCACGGTATCGATGGCCTTCTGGATGGTCTTGAAGGCAGTGGTCGTTGAGACGCCGGTATTGGCGTCGTTGCCGTTCACCGCATCCACGTAGCAGGTGGTCGTGCAGGGCGGCACCGGCACCGGCCCACTGTGCAACATCATGTTGTCAACAAGGAAACCATTGCCCAGAGTGGCCGGCGCAGCTGTCCCGCTGGTGCGGAACAAAATCGAATCAACTGTGCGCGTCGAGGTCATCTCTTCCGTTG